>JAYWFI010000055.1:0-33443 GCA_043778865.1 Sphingomonadales bacterium | reverse complement strand
CACGCATCGCGCCCAAATCGGCTTGCGCCTGGGCCACCGCCGCTTGTGACGGATTAAATACCGGACCACTGCCGCCGCCAAAACCGGGCGTGGATAATGTTTGCGGCGTTCCGGCCAGCTGTCCGTTAAGCGCGGCAAGCGCGCTGCGTGCCTGAATAAGCTGCGAATCAATTTGGTTAAGCTCAACGCGTGAAGCCTCTAATCGCTGCGACACTGATCCTACGCCCGGCAATAAGCCCAAATTCTTGGTTTCGTATTCTACACGCGCGCCTTCGGCTTCTTGCAATTCGACTTGGCGCGCAGCAATCTGAGTATCCAAAAACCGTAATGTTTGGCTGGTTTCTTTACGGTCACCTGCAATATTATCTTCTTCGGCGACATCAATTAGTTTTTGCACAACGTCCCGCGCCAATTTGGGGCTGCCTTGTTTAACAGATATCGCAAAGAAGTTATCTTGTTCTGCCTTCACTTCGATCTTCAAGCGCAAGGCATCAATTTTAGATGCCATTTCCCTGTCAGTCGAAACTGACTGGCCAAGCTCTGTGCCTTTCACAACCTTTTCAAGATTGGTTGACGAAGTTAGCGTTTGTTCAAGCTGCTGTATGCTGCGGCGTTGATCTGCGGCTGAAATACCAACCTGATTGGACAGGATCGACTGTGTCTGCACCTGCATCCGCGCTTTTGATTCGTAGCTATTAGGGATGAATGCCACACCCAGCCAACCCAGAAGGCAAACGCCCCACGCAACCGCCAGCGCAAGCCAGCGCCTGTTCCAAACGCTGTGTACGGCGATGCGGATTTCATCATAAAGACCGTTCATTTTTGGTTCTTAACTTTCATTTGGGTCAGTGGCAGTATGCGGATTAAAACGCGCTTTCGGGAATGATGATGACGTCGCCAGGTTGCAGCGATACGTTAGCGCTGCTGTCCCCTTTTTTCAGGAGGTCACCAAGGCGCAGCGCATATTCCTGTTGACGGCCTGTACCCCTGTTATATCGGATCAACCGTGCACGGTTTCCGGCGGCGTATTGCGAAAGCCCGCCAACAGAGATCATTGCATCAAGCAATGTCATATTGGCGCTGTATGAAATCGATGCAGGCTTTTCAGTTGCGCCCACCACGCGAATTTTTTGCGATTGATTGCCGACAAACGTATTAACTATAACGGAGACTATCGGTTCGTTAATATATTGAGAAAGCTGTAATTTAATATCTTGCGCAAGCATAGTTGACGTCTTGCCAACAGCAGGCATATCTTGCACCAGCGGCGTAGTGATCCGGCCATCGGGGCGCACTTGCACTTTCGCGCCAAGCTCTGGATTACGCCATACATGAATAGTAAGCTCATCAAGCGGACCGATTAGGTATTCGTCACTTGGCCCATCGCGCTGCGACACCGCAGGCGCACCAGGCAATTCGCGGACGGACCCGCCAGAAGCACAGCCATTCAAAGCAATAGCACTAACGCTAAGTGCCAATAATGCTTTGCTTTTCAACGATACACTCATCTTCACTTCCTTCTTATACTGGACCCCAAAACACCGGCTACAATGGTATGCAGACGCAATTCGGTCTCAGAGTGGGAACTCTATTCGCAAAAAAAGGTGAACAACCCGTTAGGATTACAATGAAAGCATACGGAATTTTAACAGCGTCCCTGTGTGGGACAGCGAGGCAATCAAATATTTACGCTATAAAATAGCTATGTTTTGCGTTGCCAATGTAGAGATATCTGCATCCAAAATGAACACAATTGCGCTTCATATTGCATCAAAGTTTAACCAACGATGCCGCACTAGATGTTTAAGCAAACAACCATAAAGGAATGCAAAATGATGAAGAGATTTTCGGCCGTAGGAAGCCTGTGTATAGCCGTTATTATAATGGCCGCAGCGCCAAGCAGTCCTAATAAAACGCGCAGTGCGTTCAGTTTACTTACACCATTAAGTGCTGGCAAAACTATGCAACTGCTTGGTGAAACCGATAAAGAAACGATAACAGCTACGATCTCTTTATCAAGCAATAGCGCGATAGCAGATATCACAGTTGTACAAGATGGCCGCGCGCTATTGCTACCGCTTGATAGCTACGCCGGAATAACTGGCGCACAGCGCGCATGGATTGAAGAGCGCGGCGCACTCACAACTCTGGTAATTGAGGGCGCAGGGTTAATTGATGGTGCCGCTCAAACCAAGGAATGGCGGCTCGCGCTATTGTTTCATCCCGAGCAATTGTGGCGGCGCAGATTGTCAGTTAAAGGCCAGCGACGTGACAGCATGACATTCTATAACTGGGATAAAGATAAGGATATGGAAACGACAAAACCGAAAAATCGCGCCGTTGTCAGCCGGGGATACCATAACAATTGATTTTGTGTGGCCGCATTCATGGGGTTAGCGCTCTTATTTTCACTGCGGCCATACCTGTTTTGAAACGGTGCAAGCTTGGATGCACAAACTGCCCGTTTTGATATGCTTTCCAAAGAAAGAACACGCCGATAGATGTACAAATAATGATTGCAGGCAAAGAAGCCTCTGCGCCAAATGCGCCGCCGCTTAATAAATCTGACCCGCTGCTTTTGCTTATCAGCAAGCCCTTCACATCGGTTCCCGATACCGCCACACCAAACACGCCGCCTTGCACGCTGTTCCAGGCCATATGCAAGCCGATCGCTGCCCATAGCCTGCGCGTCAGCATATAAATCGCGCCCAATAATACTCCTGCTTCCAATGCGATCGCAAACGCCGCGAGCCAGCTTGAGTTCGGATTGCCCAAATGCAAAACACCAAACAAAAGTGCGGATAATGCAAGGGCTGCGGCGCTACCCAGCCAATTTTCCAGAAATCTAAATACAATACCGCGTAGTAAAACCTCTTCGGTAACTCCCGAGATAATCGCAACGGCCAGCACGCCGACAAGAACTTCTGGTCCGTTATGCCCCGTCACGGTGTATCCGCCCAAGGCCCAGATCACGCCAACGGTCATTACCATTGCGCCTGCACCCACCGCTGCGCCAAATCCCCATTCTTGCAATGCGCGGTCCATGGCGAAATCAGCAAACGGTTTGCATTCAATAAAGCGTACGAACAGCCAATACCCAATCATACACATTGATGCGGCAATGACAGCTTCCAACAAATCAATCGCATCTATCTTACCCGGGGGCAAAGATAGGATTTGCATGAACACTTGCGCGCCAACCATGAAGGCGAGCACCATAACAAAACCGACAATTAGCAAAAATGCCGGATGCCGCACGATGGATTGAAAAATTGAAGGCTGCATATTTTGCTGCATCATTTGTCCCCATAAGATGCATACTGTATTATTAGAGCAATACAGTATGTGCAAGGCTTATTTTACGGCATTGTCCTTATGCGAACATTGAGCAGGTCATTTTTCTTGCTTCTCTGCGGCAAGTAACTGCTCTTTACGTTCTATACCGTAAGCATATCCGCCTATGCCGCCATCGCTTCGGATAACGCGGTGGCATGGGATCAGCACAGCGACATTGTTGGCGCCATTGGCCGATCCTGCGGCACGTACGGCCTTTGGATTACCTGCCGCAGCGGCGATTTGGGCGTATGTGCGTATTTCGCCTGCTGGAATACGGCGAAGTGCGGCCCATACGGCTTGCTGAAAAATGGTGCCTGCAACATCCAGCGGCAAGTCAGGCATATGCGCCGGATTATTGACCGCTGCGATTGCGCCCTGAACCAAAGCCCTCATTTCCGGTCCGCTCGGCAAGATATTAGCGCGAGGAAACCGGCGATGTAGCTCGCTTTCATCCTCATCAAAGGACAGTCTGCAGATACCTTTGTCGGTTGCTGCTAGCAGCATCTTGCCGAGCTTGGTGTCGACCACAGCGTAACGGATGGTTGCCCCTGCCCCGCCGTTTTTCCATGCGCTTGGCGTCATGCCTAACTGTCCTTTCATATCGTCATAGAACCGGCTCGGCCCCGAATAGCCTGCATTATATATGGCATCTGTAACGCGGGCGGTATCCTCAATTGCGGTCTGCGCCCGCTGCCCGCGTAGTCCCCGCGCATAAGCCGCCAGCGTAATGCCAATATGCCGTTTGAACAATCTGTGAAAATGATGCGGTGCGTAACCTACATCTGATGCCAGCATATCCAGTGACACAGGAGCATCGCCCGCCAGTATTTCCAGCGCTTTTGCCACCGCAATTTCATCGCGCGCCACATCCTGCGGCCGGCAACGCAGACACGCACGGTATCCCGCATTGACCGCTTCATCATTGGTAGCAAAAAACTCGACATTCTTTTGCAAAGGATGACGGACAGGACAGCTGGGTTTGCAAAAGATACGCGTCGTTTTTACTGCACCCACAAACTGCCCATCAAAACTGCGGTCACGGCGAAGGAATGCGGCCCATGCGAAATCGGGATCGATAATATTCATAAATAACTTATACGCTGTAAATGAAACAACTCATCCCGCATCTTACTTTCAAAGTTGAAGTTCAAATTAAGAAGCATATTATATTGCCATGCACAAACTGAAATTATTCCGTACGCAGAACCCCGATGTTGAAACAGGCGCTCCGCCGCGCGTTTTGTCGGGCAATCCGCAAACACGAAGCTGGAACCACACCGCTGATTTGAACGACCGGCTGTTCACTGGCATCTGGGAAGCAACGGCGGGATCATGGAATGTATCGTATGACGAATGGGAATTCTGTCACATCATATCAGGCAGCGCAGTGATCCGCGATCCGTTGGGCAACGAGATTGAAGTATCTGCAGGTGATGCATTCGTTATCGAACCCGGGTTTGAAGGTACGTGGCGCGTTAGCGAAGCGATCTCGAAACATTATGTAATTCTAATGCCGGAATAATGCCTGCGATATTCAGCGTCTCTATCGGCACAGCTTTCTTGATACAGCGTTACTCCAAAATTGCGATTATATGGCTATTGTTCCAATCACTATCTTGCAACGCAGCACAACCGATGCTAACCGCACGGCAACGGCAGAAAGGGGTAAATACTTCGAGTACGCACAAATAATAATTTCAGTCTGAATTAAGGACAATTACGCGTGGGAAATTCCAGCGGCATTTCGGCAAGCTTGGCAGGGCGTTACGCTACAGCTCTGTTTGCTTTGGCCAGTGAAAACAAATCGGTGGCCGCTGTAGAAATTAGCCTTGGCAAGTTGGTATCCGCGTTGTCCGAATCGCCTGAACTACGCGCACTTACGGCTAACCCTGTATTGTCACGCAGTGCTGCGAAATCTGCTATCGCTGCTGTTGCAAAATCATTGAAGCTTGATGCGTTAACCGCAAACACGCTGGGTGTACTCGCCCAAAATCGCCGCTTATCCGAAACTGCTGCAATGGCACGCGCATTTGCAACGCTGGCCGCCAACGAACGCGGCGAAGTGACCGCACAAGTCATAACCGCACGCGCAATGACACCTGCGCAAAGCAAGGCGCTTTCCGCACAACTCAAAAAACGTGTTGGCAGCGATGTTGCTGTAAATGCAAAAGTTGATCCCGCTATTTTGGGCGGTATGATTGTCACCATTGGCAGTCAAATGATTGACAGTTCAATTAAAACTCGTCTCAATTCCCTCGCGACTGTAATGAAAGGCTGATGACGATGTCATCGGTGAAAGGCTAAACATGGACATCCGTGCCGCAGAAATTTCCAAGGTCATCAAAGACCAAATCGCCAATTTTGGTACCGAAGCAAAGGTATCCGAAGTGGGACAGGTGCTATCTGTTGGTGATGGCATCGCTCGTATCCACGGCCTTGATAACGTGCAGGCTGGCGAGATGATTGAGTTCGCCAACGGCATTAAAGGCATGGCGCTGAACCTAGAAGCTGACAATGTCGGTGCAGTTATTTTCGGATCCGATAACGAAATTCGTGAAGGCGACACTGTAAAACGCACCGGTACAATCGTTGACGTTCCGATCGGAAAAGAACTTTTGGGCCGCGTAGTCGACGGCCTTGGTAATCCGATTGATGGCAAAGGTCCGTTAAAAACTACGCAGCGCGGCCGCGTTGAGGTAAAAGCTCCAGGCATAATCCCGCGGCAAGGGGTTAGCGAGCCGATGCAAACAGGCCTTAAGGCGCTCGATGCGCTGGTGCCTGTGGGACGCGGCCAACGCGAACTAATTATTGGTGACCGCCAAACGGGCAAGACTGCCGTTGCCATTGATACGTTCATCAACCAGAAAAACGTGAATGCGGGCAGCGACGAAAGCAAAAAGATGTACTGCATCTATGTTGCCATCGGCCAAAAACGTTCGACGGTGGCGCAAATCGTGCGCGCCCTCGAAGAAAAAGGCGCGATGGAATATACCATCGTTATTGCGGCCACCGCATCTGAACCTGCGCCGCTGCAATATCTTGCGCCTTATACTGGTGTGACGATGGGCGAGTATTTCCGCGACAACGGTATGCATGCCGTGATCGTATATGACGATTTGTCCAAACAAGCCGTTGCTTACCGCCAAATGTCGCTCCTACTGCGCCGTCCTCCTGGCCGCGAAGCGTATCCTGGTGACGTGTTTTATCTGCATTCTCGTTTGCTGGAACGTGCAGCGAAAATGTCGGATGTAAATGGCGGCGGGTCTCTGACCGCACTGCCTATAATTGAAACACAGGCGGGGGATGTTTCGGCCTACATCCCAACCAATGTGATCTCGATCACTGATGGTCAGATTTTCCTTGAAACCGATTTGTTTTATCAAGGGATCCGTCCAGCGATTAATGTGGGTTTATCAGTGTCGCGTGTGGGATCGGCCGCGCAGACGAAAGCGATGAAGAAGGTTTCGGGCTCGATTAAGCTGGAACTGGCACAATACCGCGAAATGGCGGCGTTTGCGCAATTTGGTTCCGACCTTGATGCATCAACGCAAAAACTCCTCAATCGCGGTGCACGTTTGACCGAGCTTTTGAAGCAAAAGCAATATTCGCCGATGCCATTTGAAGAGCAAACTGCATCGATCTTTGCAGGTACCAACGGTTATCTTGATAGTATTCCTGCCGGAGATGTCACGCGGTATGAAGACGCCATGCTGGCTGATATGCGTGCCAATCATGCTGATGTGCTCAAGACGATACGCGATACCAAGGATTTGGGCGACGATGCAAAGAAAGCGCTAGTTGCAGCACTCGATAAGTTCACGAAGACTTTTGCGTAAACGGAACCTGATATGGCAAGCCTTAAGGCACTAAAAATCAGGATCAACTCGGTCAAATCGACCCAGAAGATCACCAAGGCGATGAAGATGGTGGCCGCCGCGAAGCTGAAACGTGCGCAAAATGCCGCAGAAGCATCGCGTCCCTATGCTGAACGTCTTGAAAGCGTAGTTTCCAGCATCGCATCGAAAGTTACCGTTGGTCCTGAAAGCCCCAAATTACTTGCGGGCAGCGGCAACGACCAGGTGCATTTGCTTGTAGTTTGCACATCTGACAAAGGCCTAGCGGGCGCATTCAACACCAACATCGTGCGTCTTGCGCGCAAGAAAGCGGAAGAGCTGAAAGCCGCTGGTAAAATCGTAAAATTCTATACGATAGGCCGCAAAGGCAATGATCAACTATCGCGAACATACCGCAACGACATAATTAACAAGATCGAACCCGGCGATTTGGGCAAGCTAAGCTTTGCCGATGTCCAGGGCTATGGTGCCGATTTAACTGCACGGTTTGACGATGGTGAGTTTGATGTGGCGCATTTGTTATTCAGCAAATTTGTGAGTGTCCTAACCCAAGAGCCAACCGCAATACAGTTGATGCCTGTGGCCGTTACCGCCAAAAAGGGCAGCGTGCCATCCGTTGGTGCTTCTGTCGAATATGAACCCGATGAAGAAGAAATCCTCGCAGACCTATTGCCGCGCAATGTGTCCGTGCAATTGCTCCGTGCCAATCGCGAAAACGCCGCGTCGGAACAGGGCAGCAAAATGACCGCGATGGATAATGCCACACGCAACGCAGGTGACATGATTAATAAACTCACCATCCAGTATAACCGTACACGTCAGGCAGCGATTACAACGGAACTGGTAGAAATAATTTCCGGCGCAGAAGCGCTTTAAGACAGACACTAAGGCAAGGAACAAAGATATGGCAACTGCCCCAAAGAAACCCGCCGCCACTAAAGCTGCATCCGATAAAGCACCAATCGCCGCAAAGAAAGCTCCTGCTGCGAAAACCGCAACCTCCGCCGCTACTGGCCGCGTTAGCCAAGTTATTGGCGCTGTTGTGGACGTGCAGTTTGAGGGGCAGCTTCCTGCTATTCTTTCCGCGCTCGAAACCACCAATAATGGCAACCGCCTCGTTCTTGAGGTTGCGCAGCATTTGGGTGAGAACACCGTGCGCACGATCGCTATGGATGCAACCGACGGACTTACCCGCGGGCAACCTGTGCGCGACACTGGCGCGCAGATTTGCGTTCCCGTTGGCCCAATGACCCTTGGCCGGATCATGAACGTGATTGGCGAACCCATTGATGAGCGCGGCCCAATTGGCGCGGCAACTACTGCGCCGATCCATGCAGAAGCGCCATTATTTACGGACCAGTCCACCGAATCCGAAATTCTGGTCACTGGAATTAAGGTTATCGATCTGCTCGCACCCTATGCGAAGGGCGGCAAGATTGGACTTTTCGGCGGCGCAGGCGTGGGGAAGACGGTGCTTATTCAGGAGCTGATCAACAACATCGCAAAGGGCCATGGCGGCGTTTCCGTATTCGCAGGGGTTGGCGAACGCACCCGTGAAGGCAACGATCTATACCACGAATTCCTTGAAGCGGGCGTTATTGCCAAGGACAAAGATGGCAACCCAACCCCTGAAGGTTCCAAAGTTGCGCTTGTCTTTGGCCAAATGAATGAACCTCCCGGCGCGCGTGCCCGCGTTGCGCTATCCGGACTAACGCAAGCCGAATATTTCCGTGATGTTGAAGGCCAAGACGTTCTGTTCTTTGTCGATAACATCTTCCGTTTCACGCAAGCCGGATCCGAAGTGTCTGCGTTGCTTGGCCGTATTCCATCGGCGGTGGGGTATCAGCCGACATTGGCCACTGACATGGGCCAGTTGCAGGAACGCATTACATCGACCACCAAGGGTTCGATTACCTCGGTTCAGGCGATTTACGTTCCTGCCGATGATTTGACCGATCCTGCTCCTGCCGCTTCATTTGCTCACTTGGATGCGACAACCACATTGAACCGTGCGATTTCGGAACTTGGTATTTATCCCGCGGTAGATCCGCTCGATTCTACCAGCCGTGTGCTGACCCCCGCGGTTGTGGGCCAAGTGCATTATGATACCGCGCGCCGCGTTCAAGAAACTCTGCAAAAATACAAATCGCTGCAAGATATCATCGCGATTTTGGGCATGGATGAGCTTTCGGAAGAAGATAAGTTAATCGTGAGCCGCGCCCGCAAGATCCAGAAGTTCCTGTCACAACCATTCTTCGTCGCACAAGTGTTTACGGGCATTGAAGGAAAGTTTGTACAAGTTGAGGACACCGTTGCATCGTTCAAAGCCGTTGTCGAAGGCGAGTATGATCATTTGCCAGAACCTGCATTCTACATGGTTGGCGGGATTGCGGAGGCCGTTGAAAAAGCTGCTAAGCTTGCAGCAGAAGCGGCTTAATTTTGGACTGCTTTTCTTGATGAGGGTGAAGGATTTAAGGAACACACGATGCTACATTTTGAACTTGTAACGCCAGAACGCCTTGTCCGCAGCGAAGATGTTTATATGGTCGTCGTTCCAGGTAGCGAAGGCGATTTTGGTGTGCTCGCAGGGCATAGCCCTATGATGAGCACCATCCGCGATGATGCACAGTTGGAAATTTATACAAGCGCCGGAGCTACGCCTGAAAAGTTATCAATTACAGGCGGCTTTGCCGAAGTGAATGACAAAGGCCTGACGATACTTGCTGAAGCAGTCGTCGCTTAACAGATGTATGGCGCGATTATACTCGCGCTGCTTATCGCTGACAATTGGCAGGAAACTATGCAGCCGAGCGAGGCTGAGGTTCAGGCCGCGATGTCGGCACGCTGGGTAATGATATCATCGATCGGGGACGACAACCGCGATTATGCCGTACGTAATTTGTCCTGCGGCAAATCCGAACCTTTTGTTGAACCGCCGGAAACGGAGGACGGCAACAAGCCCACTGAAGAAGCTGGTGGGATAGCGGCCGACATAGCCTATCGATTCAGGGACATTGCCCAGTTCACAGTACGCTGTTCTTTTGAAGCCGCCGGTGTGTGGCGCAATCCGCGTGAACCACGTAAGTTAGAATTACTTGGTAAAGGCGTATTCCATACTTTTTCCGAGCGTGATCTTAGGAAAATATCTGCGGCTGCCTGGCGGCAAGAAGATCATACGTTTGTGTATATCGCACGCGGACATTGCCGCTTTATGGGCCGAACGCCAAAAGAGGGCGAATGCTATAATTGGGTTATCAATCTCGGGGCTTCACTAGCTGCGCCGAACGCTGATACTTTAATAAAGCCGCGCGTCCGCCGCGATTGTAGATATTTAAGCCGCACTCCAAAACCGGGCGAATGCCTAAATTTAACTGTTGAAAGCAACTCACCCGCCGCACCGATTACCGAACCTGAAATGTACCCAATAGCTTCGCATGTTTGGCCGGGACCTAGCGCACCTAAAGCCCCGGACATCCAAATGGCACTTGCGCGCAACTGGTTGGCACACTCTTCTGGCGGAGGGACATCACTCAGCGATAGTGCCGTGCGTAATATTGCTTGTGGTCCCATTTCAATGCTTCCTACGGCTATTCCAAGTCAGGACAAATTTGAAACTTGGACATATCAAGCCAATTGCAGTTTTGAATATGCTAAGGTTCTTAGGAAGCCAAAATATCGAGACACGGCGATTAAGCCACGAATATTCTCAAGCCATGAGCTAAAAGATATAGACGCCCTATCATGGCGGCGCACGCAGCAGGATATAGTTTACGCGATGCGAAATAATTGCGAGGTTGCAGACAAAGAGCAACAAATAGGAAATTGTAATTCCTGGATATTCAATACGCTCGAATTGTTATGAGTGCTTTACCCGCGATACGTTTTTACTTGAGTAATGCAGCTCTATCGGACGAAACACCAACGCACATATTAATATAGCCAGCCCCGTTAGGCCTAACCCAGCAAACACATCGACAACATAATGCCAGCGTGTCGCGACTGCTTCAGTCATGATAAAACCAAACAGCGGCAAATAAAACCATCCAAGCCAGCGTTCATAACGAAACGCATAATACACAAATACGGCGGACGACGCGACATGCAGTGACGGCATGGCGGCAACAGCCGCGAACATGTTATCTGCGCCGTGCGCTGCGATCCATGGCCGCCCGCCAGCCATCATCGCTTGATAGCCGTTAAGCATGTGGACCTGCCGCGCTGTTTCAAGCGCATTGCTTCCAGTTTCATACAAAAAAGGCCCAACCGCGGGCATAATTAAATAACTCAACGCGCCAAGCACATGCACCAGCATTGCTGTAAAGATAACCTTGCGAAAAACGATAAAACATCGCATCGAATGAATGACTATGCTGCAAACAAACATCGCCAAAAAAGCAAACAAGTATAGATGGTTTTCCATTGGCAAGATTGCTGCGATTGTATTGTGAAGCACAAATGATCCCTCAACTAGGGGCCGCATAGCTTGATCGCCGCTCCAATATAATGCATCCCAACGCACCGGATTGATAATGTTCATCCACATTTTAACATTGAAATGCACAATAACTACAACGCTATATGCCAGTGATGCGGCCAGATAGTAGAATACTCGCAGCTTACGTTTCGATAAAACCGTCAGCAGCACCCATCCGCCAACAATCCCAAATGGCACAGCGTAACTCATGCCTGTGAATTGCAGGGCGTTTGCGCCCGGCAAAGAAAATGGCAAGTGAACAATTTGGGATATTATGACAGCAACAAATGCGAACACCATTGCAAGTCCAAGTTCAGGTGTTGGCGCGAGATACAATAATGGCTTAATTGCACGATGCGCTAAGCTGCCTGTGATGTTGTGCTGACCTGCCACTCCTTTATTAAGAAGCAGTGCCCCAAAATATTTTTTCATTCATGCTTCCCGGCTAACCATATTCATGCACATTATTTTGCGCTTGCAAGGTATGTGACACATAAATGACGCCGCGCAAATGCGTAATACCGAGTTACACGTTATTTCGTCCCGTTTCTGGCGACCGCTTACTATTCCAAAGATAAACACCTGCGCCGATGATGATGATTGTACCTGCCAATGAAGTCATATCTGGCCAATCGCCAAAAAATGCGATGCCAACGAATAAAGCAACGATTATCTGTACATACACCATAGGAGCAATGTGAGCTGCGGATGCTTTTGTTGTGCTAAGATAGACAAGCCAATGACTACAGCTCGCAGTTATCGCGACGATGAAACAGCGCAATAAGATTGTCCAATCCGGCACGCTAACATGCAAAGATTGGATCCCGCTGATATGTCCGGCGCAAGCTGCCAAAACTAAAATAGGTGCCGCAATTGCTGCAATTAAAAACTGCATTTGCAAGGCAGAGCCAGCAGCTGCGACTTTCCGGTTGCCTATTATGACAAACGCCAATCCAAACGCAGCCAGTAAAGGCAGGCAGGCAAGCCATCCAAGCGCAAAAATATTTGGACGTAAAATAATCAATACGCCGGCAAATGCGAAGGCTGATGATATCCAAGTTGCCCGGCCCGCGCGCTCATGTAAAAAAAGTGCTGATAGTAACGCGGTTATCATCGGGCTAATAAATTGGATGGCGCTTGCTTCTGCCAATGGCATGGCAAATATCGCTAAAAAGAAAGCTAACGTGGCAAAAGCAATGGAAACTCCGCGCAGCAACTGGATCTTTGGCAATGGGATAGTAAACCCGCTACGTCCTTCTTTCACCCATAAAATTATGCCCAATCCCGCAGCACCGATGCAGTAACGCAGCGCCGCAACCGCGGGACCGGGCCATTGTCCGCCAATGGATTTGATAACTGCATCACCCGACGTAAGACATGCAAACCCGGCCAAGGCAAGCAAAAGTCCTTCGTTCAAATTACGCTGGTTCATTATTGTTATTGGCCTGTAAGACTTTGAGTAATATTGATGGCAGTTACGCTTCGTTGCCGCGCAATGAAAGCAATTTGCCCAAATATTACCTTTTTGTTCACCATTTTTAGTTATGCCGCAAATCGTAGGAACTAATTATACGGAGCATCCCATAGTGAGCGCATTTGGTAAAAAACCGGGTATGTCTGGATCGCGGCCTTCATTCGGCGTTGCAAAAGCGATGACAAATGGCGGGGCAGCTTCACCTTCAGATTCTGCGCAAAACGGCGGTGGTGCCATTCCCGGCGGTGAGCAGTTTCCTTCGATTGAATCCGTTGAGTTACCAGGTGTTGCTTCGACACCAAAACAGCAAGATGCAATGTCACGGCTTAGCGACCGTGCAGATAGTTTGAATGCGCCGCAACAACAAGCCGAGGGTTTCGAAGCATCGGTTCACAAAATTAAAGAGCAAGTTTTACCGCGGTTGCTGGAGCGCGTTGATCCTGAAGCGGCCGCATCGCTTAACAAAGAGGAATTAACCGAAGAGTTTCGTCCAATCATTTTAGAAGTTTTGGCCGAACTTAAACTTACGCTAAACCGGCGCGAACAGTTCGTACTTGAAAAAGTGCTTGTCGATGAATTGCTCGGCTTTGGTCCATTGGAAGAATTGCTAAGCGATCCGGAGATTTCCGATATCATGGTCAATGGTCCGCTGCAGACTTACATTGAGAAAAAGGGGCAGTTAATGATTGCCCCAATTCAGTTCCGTGATGAAGAGCATTTGTTCCAGATTGCACAACGTATTGTAAACCAAGTTGGACGCCGTGTTGATCAAACCACGCCGCTTGCCGATGCGCGCTTGAAAGACGGTTCGCGTGTGAACGTTATTGTGCCGCCTTTGTCACTTCGCGGAACCGCAATCTCGATTCGTAAGTTTTCCGAAAAGCCGATCACGCTCGATATGCTCAAAAACTGGGGCGCGATGGACGAGAAAATGTGTACCGCCCTGAAAATTGCAGGAGCATGCCGGTTTAACATTGTTATCTCTGGCGGAACAGGTTCGGGCAAAACGACGATGCTTAATGCACTGTCCAAAATGATCGATCCGGGCGAACGCGTGCTCACAATTGAGGATGCCGCCGAGCTTCGCTTGCAACAGCCGCATTGGTTGCCGCTGGAAACACGTCCGCCAAACCTTGAAGGCGACGGCGCGATTACCATCGGCGATCTAGTTAAGAACGCCCTTCGTATGCGTCCTGACCGTATTATCCTTGGCGAAATTCGCGGAGCCGAGTGCTTCGATCTTCTCGCCGCGATGAATACGGGTCACGATGGCTCGATGTGTACGCTTCACGCCAACAACCCGCGTGAGTGCCTCGGCCGTATGGAAAATATGATCTTGATGGGTGATATCAAAATCCCCAAAGAAGCCATTTCGCGTCAGATCGCAGAATCAGTGGATCTGATCGTGCAGATTAAACGTCTGCGCGATGGATCACGGCGCGTCACGCACGTCACCGAGGTTATCGGGATGGAAGGTGACGTCATCGTTACGCAGGATCTATTCAAATTCGAATATCGCAGCGAAGACGCCGACGGCAAAATCAACGGTGAATATGTCGCAGGAAGCGTGCGTCCATATACGCTGGAAAAGGCCCGCCAGTTTGGATTTGATCAACCGTTCCTTGAGGCTTGTCTGTAATCTGAAGTTAGTTGGACTTTATCGCCAGTGCGATAGACAATAATGCCGCGAGCACGCTGAAAACGGTAATGCCTGTCCACGGCATAAATCCTACGTCTTCGATATTTACACGGCGGTGACGCTTGCGATCTGCGATTGCGCTAATAATGACTACGCAGCCAAAAATAAATGCTGCAATTACCCACAAATGCGCACTTAGATAATCACTGGGGTCACTCATCAAACCCTGCATTAGTATTTTGCCACATCGCCAATAGCACGGCGATTAAGATGTACCGGTATTTGCCTGCGAACTTCGGTGATCCGCGCTAAATCAATTTCTGCAAATCCCAAGCCTTCCTCTTCACCCATATCCAGCAGCACTTCTCCCCATGGATCAATTACAAGCGAATGACCGTAAGTGTTTCTGCCATCTTCGTGCGCGCCTGACTGTGCGGCCGCAACGACAAAACAAGCCGATTCAATCGCACGCGCTCTGAGTAAAGTATGCCAGTGTGCACGGCCTGTTGGCACTGTAAATGCTGCGGGTACCGCCAATATATCGGCACCAGCACGTGCCAAGCGACTAAACAAATCGGCAAAGCGTAGGTCATAGCAAATGGCCATGCCCATTTCGCCTAAGGGCGTGCTGACCAAAACGGCTTTATCCCCAGCGCAATACGCATTCGATTCGCGCCAGCTTTCGCCGGTGAACAATTCTACATCGAACAGATGCATTTTGTCATATCGTGCAATGATGCTGCCTTTCCCATCGATAATAAGGCTGCGGTTTGCAAAACGTGTGCTATCTAATTCAGATTGAACAGGTATTGATCCGATATGGACCCATACGCCGGTTTGCGCCGCTGCCAGTTGTGCAGCCTGCAAAACGATATTATGTTTTTCAGCGCTGATATGCGCAGCGGCACGCAAACGATCTTTGTCGATTAACCCGCTCATTTCAGGTGCAAAATAGAATTTAGAACCTGCTTTTGCCGAGGCATGAATCGCAATTGTCATAGCAGCTGCATTGACTGTCATATCAATTCTACTGCACATTTGATGTACTGATATCTTCACTCATATGACTTTCATTGTTCATTAATATTCTAACGCTAGTTAGCATATCTCGACTTGGGCTAACACTCCAACTGCCGTATTTGTGTTGCAATATAACAAGAAAATCATGAAAAATCTTACTTCATGTAAAGTTCGACTTGAAAATGTAATCTGCTTGTGGCAACTCGAAAAATGAGAATAAAGTCTCACAGTTTAATAGGAGCATATATATGCGTTTTGGCAAAAAATCGATGGCTGCAATTGCCGCAGCTTCACTACTCATCGCACCAGTCGCAGCACAAGCTGCTCCTGCAAAAGTACAGCGCGTAGGCGCAGTTCGTGCACAAGAAAGTAAGCTTGGCGGCGGTCAATCCACAATTATAGCTGTGCTTGCTGCAGCTGCAGTTATCGTTGGTATTGTTATTGCTGCTAATGGCGGCAAGAAAAATCCAAAAAGCCCAGCTTAATTTTGAAAATTACGCAAAAAAGGCGGCCTCAGGGTCGCCTTTTTTTTGCCTTAGATATTGAGCGCCAAATTTACGGATGGAATAATGACAATGAAATCGAAGTCCTATGCCACTTGATTTGGCAATATCAGTTTTAGTAACAGGCGGCGCAGGATATATTGGCAGCCATGCGGTATTGGCGTTAAAAGATGCAGGATTTAATCCTGTAGTCATCGACAACTTAGTTACCGGTTTTCGCTGGGCCATTCCTGCTGATGTGCCATTTTTTGAAGGCGACATCGAAGATGCAGGTTTGCTGGCCAAAATTATAAGTGAGCATCATATTCAAGCTATTATGCATTTTGCAGGTTCAGTGGTCGTACCAGAATCAGTTGATAACCCGCTAAAATACTATCATAATAATACAGTAAAAAGCCGCGCACTCATTGATGCCGCAGTTACTAATGGCGTAGGCCACTTTATCTTTTCTTCAACCGCCGCAACATACGGCATTCCTGCGCAAAGCCCTGTGCGAGAGGATACGGCCACCGTGCCAATTAACCCGTACGGCACATCAAAGCTGATGACCGAATATATGCTCCGCGATGTCGCGGCGGCACATGATTTTAACTACTGCGCGCTGCGGTATTTCAATGTGGCAGGTGCCGATCCCAAAGGCCGCACTGGCCAATCCACCGCAGGGGCAACGCACTTAATCAAGGTCGCTGTTGAGGCCGCCTTAGGTAAACGTAGTAATGTAACTATATTTGGAACCGATTATGCCACCGCCGACGGCACCGGTGTGCGCGATTATATTCATGTCAGCGATCTTGCCGCTGCGCATGTTATCGCGCTGCACGCACTGATGGAAAATCCAGCACGCAGCCACACACTTAATTGCGGATATGGCCATGGCTATTCGGTAACACAGGTGCTTGATGCAGTTGACCGCGTAACCAATCAGAAAATCGTGCGTACTTTGGCAGGCCGCCGTGCGGGTGATCCGGATGCGCTGATATCTGACAATAAAGCCATCATATCGCGGTTTGGTTGGCAGCCGCAATATGATGATCTTGATACTATTGTTGCGCATGCTCTTACGTGGGAGCGCAACCTTAGCGAACGATTGTAACAATATCAGAACTTAAGGCACTGCCTCCCCCCTTGCGCTTTTTTGCAACGCATCCCATATCCGCAGCATGAGTGAAAATAACAACAACGCTGCGCCTGTTTGGCATGGCACTACCATCATGTCAGTCCGCAAAAATGGCAAAGTCGTTATCGCAGGTGATGGCCAAGTATCGATGGGCCAAACTGTGATGAAGCCCAATGCAAAAAAAGTCCGCCAGTTACACGACGGCTCTGTGATAGCAGGCTTCGCAGGCGCAACCGCCGATGCATTCACGCTGTTTGAGAGGCTAGAAAAAAAGTTGGAGGCACACAGGGGCCAGCTGATGCGCGCCGCCGTTGAGCTTGCCAAAGATTGGCGTACTGACAAATATCTACGCAATTTAGAAGCAATGATGATTGTTGCAGATAAAGAAGTGACTTTAATCCTAACAGGCAATGGCGATGTGCTGGAGCCTCTGGACGGTATCGCAGCGATCGGATCCGGCGGAAATTATGCGTTATCCGCCGCGCGGGCGCTGATGGAATATGAGGACGATCCCGAAATTCTGTCCCGTAAAGCTATGGCAGTTGCTGCCGATATCTGCGTGTATACCAACAATCATCTTACGATTGAGATACTCGATAGCATCGTTTGAATTAAGCCGCGCGATGCGAAACATACTCATATTTATCAAGGCCACAAAATGAACAATGCTCTTACTCCCAAAGCCATCGTTGCCGCGCTTGATGCGCATATTATTGGCCAATCCGATGCCAAGCGTGCAGTGGCCGTGGCGCTGCGTAATCGCTGGCGGCGGCAACGCTTGCCCGCCGAGCTACGTGACGAGGTGACACCCAAGAATATCCTTATGATCGGACCGACGGGTTGCGGAAAAACCGAGATTAGCCGCCGCTTGGCTAAGCTTGCCGATGCCCCGTTTATCAAGATTGAGGCGACCAAATTTACCGAGGTGGGCTATGTTGGCCGCGATGTGGAACAAATCGCCCGAGACCTTGCCGAAGAAGCCGTTCGCCTTGAAAAAGAACGCCGCCGTTTATTGGTACGCGAAGCCGCAGAGGCCTCCGCAATGGAACGATTGTTAAAACCTCTTGCCGGCGAAACCGCCAGCGAAGCCACGCGGCAGGCATTCCGGCAACGCATCACCGAACACCATATGGATGATGTCGAAATTGAAATCGAGGTTGCCGATACGCCCACTACCCAAATGGAAATCCCGGGAATGGGCGGTAATGTTGGTATGATTAACCTGTCCGACATGATGGGCAAGGCATTTGGCGGCGAAAAACTGAAGCGCCGTAAAATGAAAGTTCCCGATGCATGGGCAAAACTGGTTGAGGAAGAGAGTGAAAAACGGCTCGACCAAGATGACGTTGCCCGCGTTGCGCTGGCCGATGCCGAAGCCAATGGTATTGTATTCTTGGACGAGATCGACAAAATCGCGGTGAGCGACGTACGCGGTGGCTCCGTTAGCCGCGAGGGCGTACAGCGTGATTTGTTACCCCTGATAGAAGGAACTACGGTCGCGACCAAATACGGTCCGATGAAAACCGACCATGTGTTGTTTATTGCATCAGGCGCTTTTCATGTTTCCAAACCCAGTGATATGTTACCCGAATTACAAGGACGTTTGCCAATCCGCGTTGAATTGCGCGCGTTAACGCATGCGGACTTTGTCCGGATATTATCGGAAACTAAGGCCAATCTAGTTGAACAATATGCTGCACTTCTTAGCACCGAAGAGGTGACATTGGAGTTCACTGACGATGCCATTGACGCGATTGCGCGTATTGCCGCGGACGTAAATGACACACTTGAAAATATTGGAGCCCGGCGTTTGCAAACCGTGATGGAAAAACTGCTCGAAGAAATTAGTTATAATGCAGAGGACCGCGGCGGGGATCATATCGTGATCAATGCAGATTACGTTACTAAGCAGCTATCGGGGATTGCCAAAGATACTGATCTTTCGAAATATATTTTGTAACCGCAGGCAGCTTATTTGGCGGCAACAGCGGGTTTACTCTCCGGCTCTACTACAAGCTTCCAAGCTTTATCATCGCGGAAGTATGCTTGCGCCAATTGCTGCAGCCGAGCAGGCGTTACTTCATTAAAATCTGTGTAAAGATGGCCTAATGATTTGAATTTGCGCGGATCGTAAGCCCCACCTTGCAAATATTGTAACCAGAAAGAATTGCCCGATGAAGCACGATCAATATATTGTTTTACGGGTTCAACCGCGCGCTTTAATTCATCTGGACTAATTGGATTTGCTTTCAAATCAGCCGCAACCTCGGCGGCAAATTCATAGAAGCTTGTCACATCTTGCGGCCGCACCTGCGTATATGCCATCAAATATCCACCAGACGAAAAATCTTCAGGCCAGTTATTCGTCATATCCGGACTATAACTTGCGGCTTTTTCAGCACGGAATTTTTCAAATAACCGGTCACGAAATACAGCTGCCAGAATTTCCAGCTCCCGGCTTTCGGTAATGCGGTCAATCCCGCCGCCTGTGGGCCATGCAATCACGGCCGCAACCTGATCCGCAGGGCCTTTGTGTGTCAAGCGCATGGGCGTGGCCGATGCAGCGGGGAAACCAATTTGTAACGCTTGCGGTATCAGCGTTTTAGCGGGACGTGGCTTCATCGCACCAAAAGTTTGCTCCAATGCCGTTACCGCAGCAGCGCGTTCAAAGTCGCCAAATATCGAAATCTCGATTGGACCCTGCGCAAGCAAAGGCTGCCAAAATGTTTTGAACGAAGCAGGCGTAAGTTTTCCAATAGACGCAGGATCAGGCGCTTTCCAGCGCATATCATTTGCACGGATTAGATAATCCAGATCGCGTTGTAAAACAGAAGAAGCCGACATCTCGAAACTATCATAGCCCGACTTTGCAAGCGCCTTTGCCCGTTTTACAGGAGCCTTCGCCCATCCGGGATACTCTAACTTAGTTGCAATCAGGCGCAGCTGATCGCTCATATCCTCTGCACGCGTAGTGGAAGAAAACTGAAAGGAGTCTGCATCAACACTAAAGTCTAAACCAATGCGGCGGCCCACCGTAAGCTGGTCAATTTGAGTGCGAGTAATGTTGCCAATACCGTTTTCGCCAAGAACCAGGTCGCCTGTCCACAAAAGCCCGCCACCGTTTGGTGCAAAAGATTGATACCCGCGGCCAAAGCGAACAAGCATCCTAATTTGCCCGCTTTCCGCCTTGTTGGGATAGAGCAGCGCGCGTGTGCCGTTCGAAAACGTCAGCGTTTCAATCTTAAACCGCTCATCCATACTGCTACTTGTTAACTTACCGGGCTTACCAAGCGCCGGTAGGTCACCAAATTTTATACTAGCCTCTGCAAGCCGCGATGCACTGTTGGCTTTTACAGGCGCGGCTAATGCCGAGGCTAGCCTCGCGTTTGCCGACGTTTCACTGCGCGGTGAAGATAGAAATATCCGTACCACTTTGCTGTCAAATATTGATTTGGTTGATGCCAATAATCGCTCCGGAGTTAGCTGGCTATCCATTTCTGCAAAGACATTTACAACTGTTTGCGGTGCAGCAACGGTTTCACGAATATCAACTGCACTGACGATATCATCGGCCTGTTTGGAAGCAGCTTCAAACGCGTAGTTATCCAATCCTGTACGCAATGCGTTAGCAAAAAGAGTTTTCTCTCGCACAATATCAGTAGCCGAGGGCGGAGTGTTTTCCGCATCTGCAATAATGGCGCGCACGTCTTTTATGGCTTGCTCCCAATTGTTACCAATCGGCGTAATACTAACCAACGAAACATCGCCGGAACGCGACATATCATCCTGGCTTACTTCAGCAAAAAGGAAATTACCCCCTGCCCGGGCCGCGGCTTCTAAACGGCGATTTATTATTTGCAGAGCCAGTGCGTTGATCAAAAGATCTTTGTTGTATGCGATGGTATCATTTTTTTTGAACCAGGGCCGGACATAAGCCATCGTTACAAGTGAAGGCAATGTTGGCGCTACCATTATATGCGCGGTGTCTTTACTAACAACAGGCTTACCAAAATCAGGTTCTGGCGCGCGCGGTCCCTCCCCGCTCCAGTCAGAGAAATATTGTTTCACTTGCTGAGCGAGCAATGCAGGATCACTGTCACCTGCAATCACAACAACAGCGTTTTCCGGCCGGTACCACCGTTTATGAAACGCCGCCAAGGCAGCCGCCGTTGATGCTTGCAGTGTTGCAGGTGTGCCAATGGTGCCGCGATCTGCCAGACGTTGACCCTGAAACATATGTGCGCGCAACTCATCACCATATTGTGCCTGTACGCCACTGGATTCGCGCATCTCGGCCAGCACAATTGAACGTTCCGCATTCAGCGCGATTTCCGATATGCGCGGCTCGCGGATCATGCCAGATAGAATTTTCATAGATTCGTTCAATGTCGCAGGCGTCGCACTGGGCAGATCGAGTTTATATACCGTTTGCGTTGCAGTTGTCTGCGCGTTGCTATCGCTGCCGAATGTTACGCCAAAACGTTGCCATATCCGCTTTGCCTCACCATCAGGAACGTGCTCCGAACCGCGGAAAGACAAATGTTCAATTAAGTGCGCAAAACCGCGCTCATTCTCATTCTCATGCAACGCGCCCGCATCAATACGTACTCTGATGGAAACTTGACCTGCAGGAACAACATTCTTTTTTACTGCATAACGAAGCCCGTTGGGTAGCTCCCCAAAGGTCCAGCTTTTATCAACTGGAACATCGCTTCCTTCATAGAGCCACGGGATAGCTTGCGATGCAGGCGCTGCTACGGATGTATCAACTTTAGTCTTAGCAGCGGCAGTATCGGTCTTAGCGTATACAGATGCAGGAGCCAAGAATGCCAGTGAGACCGCGATTGCAATGCGGGAGAGTGTTACAGTCATATTATTCCTATGATGCGGTTAATATCTATCTGGGAGAGCGCACCTTGACCATAGATGAACAAACAACCGTAATACCGATCAAATACCGCCATCGGTTACTGTATAACCCAGCTCTGCAAGGCCAGATTTCAAACTATCCAAGCACCTGTCCAAACGCTCTTCTTCTACGCTGCGTACCACAAAATTTGCACCGACTTTGCCTTCGCGAAAAAAAGGATAGCTACCAATTTGGCAGCCTTCGTGCGCTTTTTCGGTTGCAGCAAGCAGGCCTGCAACTTCGCTTTCGGGAACCCAACCGCCAATTTGTTTTGACAACAACAGCGCGCCGCCCTGCAATGTTCCAGTGAGCGCATCCAACATGCCTGCGGTAATATGCGGTACGCCCGCCATAATGAAGATGTTCTCCACTTTAATTCCCGGCGCGCCAGACATTTTGTTTTGGATCAAATCCGCGCCAGCCGGAACGCGCGCCATCCTTAGGCGTCCTTCATTAATGCCTCCGCGTGTTTCGTAATATTTGTGCAGCACCGCGCTGGCTTCGGGATGGATCACAACGTCAACGCCCAATGCCGCCGCGATACAATCCACGGTTATATCATCATGTGTCGGGCCAATGCCGCCTGTTGTAAACAGATAGTCATTACGCGCACGCAGCAGATTGACAGCCTCCACAATCGCATCTTTATCATCCGCCACCACGCGCACCTCGCGCAAACGGATACCTTGGATATTCAGCCACAATGCAACCTGCGCAATATTCTTGTCTTGCGTTCGGCCAGAGAGAATTTCGTCACCAATGATAACGAGTGCGGCGGTATATATACGTGAGTTAATCATGCAGATTTCCATAGCCACAATCTACTCTATCGCAAAGCGCGGAAAATGCCCTATATGAAGTTTATGGATCACTATACTGCTGTTACTCCGCAAGAAGCGCTGATCGCG
Source organism: Sphingomonadales bacterium (assembly GCA_043778865.1). Classification (GTDB taxonomy): domain Bacteria; phylum Pseudomonadota; class Alphaproteobacteria; order Sphingomonadales; family Sphingomonadaceae; genus Sphingorhabdus_B. The sequence continues at coordinate 10,209 of JAYWFI010000055.1, read as the reverse complement.
CGCGACGGAACGATCAAACTCCACGGAGCCGAGGGCTTTGCCGGTATGCGTGCGGCGGGGCGGCTTGCGGCCGAAATACTCGATGCACTTGTTCCGCATGTGGTGCCGGGCGTTGAGACGCAAGAGCTCGACGATATTGTGCGCAGCATGACCATAGCGGGCGGCGGTGTTCCAGCAACATTGGGGTATCGCGGCTATACCCACAGCTGCTGTATTTCGATCAACCATGTTATCTGTCACGGGATACCTTCTGACAAGAAGCTCAAGGATGGTGACATTGTTAACATCGACGTAACGCCGATGGTCGATGGGTGGCACGGCGACACTAGCCGCATGTTCTTTGTTGGCGATGTGCCCGTTAAGGCCAAGCGCTTGGTCGATGTCACCTACGAATGCTTGATGCTAGGCATCGAACAGGTGAAGCCTGGCAATCATATTGGCGACATCGGCGCGGCCATACAGGCGCATGCCGAAAAGCACCGCTATGGCATCGTCCGTGATTTTTGCGGACACGGCCTAGGCCGCCTGTTCCACGATGCCCCAGAAGTGGTGCACGCAGCGCGCGCAGGCACAGGCGCGGAAATGCTGCCCGGGATGTTCTTTACAATCGAGCCCATGATCAACATCGGCAAAGCAGCGGGCAAAGTATTGGAAGACGGCTGGACAGCGGTAACACGAGACCGTTCGTTAAGCGCACAGTTTGAGCACAGCATTGGCGTGACGGAAACGGGGTACGAGATATTTACGCAGAGCGCGAAAGGATGGCATAGGCCGCCTTATTGAGGCTTTGCTCTATCAGTGCTATTTAATAAATTACGTTTTAGTATCACAGAACTTTGGATAGTTTCGATTTCTCCATTTGCTTCTATCCGAGCTTTTGTGCTTTTTGTTCGTTTCGTGATTTTACCAGACGAGTCAACTTCAATAGTTACCAAAATTGTTCCAGATATCTGATGGTTATCTTGTTCAGCAAGCGCGCCCTCAAATGATTTTTCTTCTTTCATAATCTTACTTATGACAACAGCTGACTCAGCTTTTTCTATTTTAACTTTTTGTGGATCAATTTCGAATTCTGCGATGTAAACTGAACCGCTACTGTCGCTTGATTTTGTCTTCAGGGGCACATCTGCCATTGCCTTGCTATCTGAATATAGTTGGCCTTCTGCTGGACTAAGCGGCCAAAGATTAAACTGCTCAATTATGCCAAGAGCGGAAGCAGGGTCACACTCAATTTTGAACGCATTCCAAGTAAATATCCAGTGACCACAAGCTGGCCGCGACAGCTTGGCTTCCTTCAGCCAAGGGTCAACGCGCTTTTCGAGTTCAGCAATGTTTAGCAGTGTAGGAACTCCATTTTTCAGCCGATATATACGAGCGGGCAACTGCCAGTTCATGCCCGTACGTTTACCATTAGCTTCTAAAGGCTCATCATATTCCAGCTCGACGCCGCCTCGATCAACTCTAATCACTCGTTCGATAAGTGCACTATGGCCGCTTGAACTACCGGAACTATCTCCATTGGTGGTGCTGCTTGTTTCGTAGCTTTGAACAATCTCATAGACATCACCCTCTTTAGGTTCATGTAATAACGCCTGAACATGTGATGCCACGAAGAAAAGTGGAATATACAAAATAAGTTTCGCATCACCAAAACGGACAGTCACAACCGTAGCCCTATCGTCTCATCCAACCCGACCATCATATTCAAATTCTGCACCGTTATCCCCCTTACACTCTTGCTCATATCTTTACCCTCGTCATTTGTATTCTCACTCCTTTACCAACCGCGCATCGGGATCATACACCGTCACTGTATTCAGCGCTCTATCGCCCCAGCGCCATAGGACTAGATTGGTCGCGCCTTCCGCAATGCCTGGTACAAAGCTGGGCACCACCGCGCCTATGTACCCTTTTTTGATAAGTGCTTTTGCCAACGCCTGTGATGGCGCAATTTTACTGGCACGTTGGTATGTCATCCATGCGCAGGCCATGTCCTCAAACACCGCCCCCTCGGCCTCGCGCATTGTGGGATCGGTCAAATCGATGATGTCGGCGCAGTCCACGTCATATTCGCACAATGTCAGCGGCAGCATCCGGTACGCAAAACCTTGTGTACATTCGGCCAGCGCGGTAATCGGAGAGAGTGCTAGATACAGCGCCTCTTGCCCCACGCGGTTAAACCGCCCGCCCGTGATGCTTGCGCCCTTGCCGGACGTGGGCTGAAACGACCATCGCGGATCATGCGCGCGGTAAGCGCGGCCCTTAAAGATCAAACAAAACCACACATCATGCAAAACCGCCCAGCGCCATATGATCCAGATAATCGCGCACCGCGCCAGCATCGCCCGATTTCACCAAAGCTTCCGCCGTCCGCCCATCGAGCGCGGGGATAGGCTGCGCGCGGTACCATGCCATTGCCTGTGTTTCGGAACCGGCCCAATCGGTAATACGTGCGATGATTTCCAGCATTTCAGTCATCCTTGCTTGTGTTTTGGGGGCGGTCATACGATCATTTTTGGTAACCGTTGTAACTGGCAGCCCTGTTGTTTCGGCAAGTTGCGCCTTGGACATATGAAAAATATCCGCGAGCCGTGCGATATCAACAACGCCGTCCTTACCAAAGTAACGATCCAAATATCCAAGGCCATTGCCAGCAAATGGATCCAACATAGATTGCCCCCGAAAGGGCATCGGCATTTCACGCAACACTGCGGATGGTTGTGCATTAGTATCAGAGACCATCAAATATATGTCCAGTAATTTGTTCTTATAATGGACGTATATATGGACATAATGATATTGTCAATACCATTGATACAATCGGACTTATAACCGTAGTCCCGCTGTCTCTTCCAATCCGGCCATGATATTCAGGTTCTGTACCGCTGCGCCACTGGCCCCCTTGCCCAGATTATCAAGCATTGCAATCAGGCGCACCTGCGTACCATCGGGCGACCCCAGTACATACAGATCAAGCCGGTCAGATGGCTCCTGCGTATTGAGGATCAGCAGTTCTGACGGTGCGAGTTCTTCATGTACATGGACCACGGACGATCCCGCATAATGCGCGGACAAACACGCGCGCATTTCTTCAGGACTATCGCTGCCGGGCATCACCGAAATCGGCAACGGCACCTCCACCATCATCCCGCGAAACGCACGAACAACGGCGGGCGAGAACAATGGCGCAAGGCTTAACCCGGCATGCATTTGCATTTCGGGGATATGCTTGTGGCTTAGATCCAGGCCATAAGTGCGAAAGCCAATTCCATCGCTAGCGCTTTCAAACCGTTCGATCATCGCCTTGCCGCCGCCCGAATAACCCGACACGGCATTTATGGTATAGGGCCAGTCTGCGGGGATTAAATTTGCAGCTACTAAAGGCGCAATTAAACCCAAGAAACCTGTGGGATAGCATCCCGGATTGCTAACCAGCCGCGCTTGCGCAATGCGCCCGCGTTGACCATCGCGAAATTCGGCAAAGCCGTACGCCCAATGCATATTCGTGCGGTGAACGGTGGAGGCATCAATTATTCGCGTTGTCGCAGAATTAGTCATCGTTACCGCATCTCCAACGGCATCATCGGGCAAGCACAGGATAACGAAATCCGCGTCATTCATGGCTTCACGCCGAGCTGCCTCATCTTTGCGCTTATCATCAGCCAATGTAATCAAGGCAAAATCGCTACGCCCGGCCAAACGGCTGCGTATCTCAAGGCCCGTAGTGCCCGCGCCGCCATCAATAAAGACAGACTTGATCATAATATCCGTCTGAGCGCTATAATTGGACCACCTTCAACATCTTCGAAACGTGCCGCCACATCGGACAGCGGCTCCAATACAAGCTGCATTTTATGGGCAGTCGCGTGAATTATGTTATCGCTGTCCGCCATAATGCCGACATGCCCGGGGAAGTATACAAGATCATTGCGCTGCAGCGGCTCATTCTGATCAATCGCAACGCCCACGCTATCTTGCTGTAAATCGGTATCGCGCGGCAGAGCATATCCCTTCATTCCGTATACAAGCTGCACCAATCCCGAACAATCAATCGCATCGCCGCTACGACCGCCCCAAAGATACGGGGTACCGATTAGCTTTTCGGCAAGGCTAGCGGGATCGCCTTGCACTTTACCAATTTCGGCAACATGATCGCCGTGCACAAAACCACCGTCGCACGCAATAAACACGCCATTGCCCGATGGCGCATTGCACATAAGCTTTGCACCCATATGCAGCCGTGCCAATACTTGCGCTTTTATATCCGGCGCAGACAACAGCATTACGCCGCTGCTGATTACAAAATGTGTGGCGTTGGGCCGTACGCCTAATGCCGATATGTCAACATAGCCTAGATAATCATCATGCACAGTGTAGCCCCACGCCCATTTGCCCGCGACATCCAAGACAGCAAAATCCTCACCAAAAATCAGCTCACTGATGCCTGTGGTGTCTTCATCAGGCTGGGCATGCATAGTGGCCGCAGGCATAATACAGCTGCGGATCATAGGCACAGCATAATGCGGCGCAAACAACAATCCGGCGAGCTTTACATCGGCCAAATCGCCGCGAATTGGCGTGGTACGCTTATCGCCAACAAAACTATGGCCTTCTAAGGTAAATGTCGCGCGCGGCTTTTTTGCCTGCTGGCTGATGCTCAAACCCCCACCCTTTCAAAATGGCCCGCCTACCGTGCAGGATATGTTTGCGATAGATAGCGGAATATCGCACGCAGGCCAAGCGCTTCGCCGCCCTTTGGCCGGCCTGGTTTAGAGGTTGGCCGCCACGCATATGTATCCAAATGCGCCCATGGCAAATTACTTGGTACAAACTTCTGCAAAAACAACGCTGCTGTTATTGATCCAGCAAAGCTACCGCCGCTGTTTGCAGTATCCGCAATATCGCTGGCCAGCATGTCGGCATACCCGTCCCATAATGGCATGCGCCACAGCGGGTCACTCACTTGATTTGCCGCCAGCTGTATCGCGCAGGCAAGGGCATCATCATTGGCAAACAAAGCAGGCAGATCAGGGCCTAGCGCAACGCGCGCCGCGCCTGTCAACGTCGCAAAATCGATCATCAATGCAGGAGTATCCTCTGCTGCTTTGGTCATCGCATCGGCCAGCACCAGCCGCCCTTCGGCATCCGTATTGTCAATTTCAACGGTAATGCCCTGACGGCTTTTGATGATGTCGCCTGGGCGAAGCGCATTGCCCGACACACAGTTTTCTGCTGCTGCAATCAACAAATGCAACCTTACTGGCAACCGTGATTGCATGATCAGGTTCGCAAGCGCCAATGCATGCGCAGCGCCGCCCATATCCTTTTTCATGATCCGCATGCCCGTGCTGCTCTTGATATCTAGCCCGCCTGAATCAAAAGTGATGCCTTTACCGACAATCGCAATGCGAGGATGGCGCACATCACCCCATTCAAGCTCGATAAGGCGCGGTGCATATCCGCGCGCCGCCGCTTTGCCTACGGCAAAGATAAGCGGATAGCCGGTTTCAAGCGCGTCGCCGCTAACCACTTTGATTTCTGCCTTATGCGTTTTTGCAATTTTGCGCGTTGCCTCTTCCAATTGCTCTGGTCCAAGATCGGCAGCAGGACAGTTGACCAGATCACGAACCATCGCAGTGGCATCTGCTTGTAATACAGCGGTATCTGCGCGGCCAATTTCTGTTACTAGCAATATTCGTGCGCTGGTTATGCTGGATTCACTGAGGTACCGGTCATAGGAGTATTGCCCAAGCATCCATCCGATCATCGCGTCGCCTAAACCCAGCCCTGCGCCAGATAAACGATATGTTCCTTTTGGCAAAATTTCCGATGCCTTTGAAAGGCTCCACACCCCGAGCTCAGCGCAGTTTGATACGCCTGCTGCTACTGCAAATCCCTCATTATTATCACAAGGCAGAATGGCGATTTCACCCGCATTACCTTCAAATTTCTGACCGCGCAAAACAGCACGCATGCTTTCCCCTAATCCCGAAAACCATTCAGGATATGTGACTTTGTCGGTCACATGTATAGTTGCCGCACGCTGGCCGCTGTCGGGCTGTATTAAATCATTATATCGGGTCATACTAATTCCGATAGCGTGTTCATTCGGATTGGGGGAGATGTTTCGCAGACTTTAGACATTTATTTTGGCCAAAAGGCTGTGCGATACAAAGTTATCGCAGCAGATTTATTGCGAAGTCATCAATCCGGCGCAATCATTCCGCTGCGACCAGAATATCGCTTGTTACCGTTGCGGGTGAAGAAAATATCATAACGCCGTCATCCACTGGATCACGCGATAGAATTTTCTTTTCCGCCGCGTAATTTTGCAGCGAACGCCAGGGATGACGATCTCCGTTTTTCGGTAGCGTATCAAGTGAGCGTGCAAAATATCCCGAGGAGAAATCTTCGATAAAAGGCAAGCGCGGCATATTGGCGTCGTTAAGTTGCGGCGTAGCTATCGTCGCATCATGCTTATCCATTTCTTTCAGCAATCGGCAAACATAATCGGCAACAATATCTGTTTTCAATGTCCATGACGCATTCACATATCCAAATACACTCGCCATATTAGGAATGTTGCTGAACATCACGCCTTTGTAGTTTACGTGTTGTGCAAAATCGACGACTGCTCCGTCTACCGATAATTGTGTTTTGCCCATCAAAACCAAATTTAGCCCAGTTGCCGTCACGATTATATCGGCTGGTAACTCTTTGCCTGACTTAAGTAATATACCATTTTCAGTAAATTTATCGATGTGATCCGTAACTATCTGTGCCGACCCATTGTTAATGGCATTAAACATATTGGCATCAGGAACCAAGCACAGACGTTGTTCCCATGGGCCGTATCGCGGCTTGAAATCAGTATCAAAATTTTTGTAGTTTGGCATAGCCTTTTGCGCATCTTTAAGCAGCATTTTGGCTACTTTCGCGGGATTTCTACGCGATTGCCAATACACGAACCTCCCCATTGCAATATTGCGCCACCGAGTAACCGCATAAGCAGCTTTTTCAGGTAGCAACTTGCGAATATATTTGGAGAATGGATCAATTGCGGGGCGCGATACCATATAAGTGGGCGACCGCTGCAGCATCGTCACCTTTGCTGCCGACTGCGCCATAACAGGCACAATCGTAACCGCCGTTGCCCCTGATCCGATGACTACCACTTGTTTGCCGGCATAATCCAAATCGTCTGGCCAATGCTGCGGATGAATAACCTGACCGTTAAAACTTTCTTCGCCGGGAAATTCGGGTTTGTACCCCTGATCATAATTATAATAACCTGCGCACATAAACAGAAAATTGGCCCGGAAAAACACTTCGCCGCCATCATCTGTGCGTTGCGCACGAACTTTCCAACTTGCGTCTTTGCTGGACCAGTCCGCTCCCAAAACCTTGTGGCCAAATCTAATATTTTTGGTAATGCCGTGTTCAGTGGCGGTTTCATGTACATAGTCCCAGATCGCGGGGCCATCTGCGATTGTTTTTTCATGCAGCCACGGTTTGAACCGGTACCCCAAGGTGTGCATATCGCTGTCTGAACGGACACCGGGATAACGGAACAAATCCCATGTTCCGCCTATTTCGGCGCGCTGTTCCAATATTGCATAGCTTTTGTGCGGACACTGCATCATCAAATGCGCCGCCGCGCCAATGCCAGATAGACCAGCGCCCACAATTAATACGTCGATGTCTGTAATATCTGTCATCATAACCTCTTAAACTAACGGATCATCGCAATACTACTGACAATGCTGTTAGTACATACAAATTTGCATCGCGGCCTAACAAGAAAGTAATACAACATGAAAATTGCTGTTTCAATTGCGTGCACGCTTCTTTGCATGAGTCATACATGTTTGGCGCAGACTGTCTATATAGACAAACAAAACCAGCAAATCACTTCGGGCATGAAGGCTCTTAATGTAAGAACCACAGGACGCGTTCAAATAATGCCTCTTGTTGCGCAGGCTTCAGCCGGCGGTAATGCGTACGTCAATCAATGGCCTGGTGTATATTTTGAGGCTAGTTTTACAGGCAAGACTGTATGGCTCAAATTTATTGACGCCGCCAATATATTCAGGCTGTATATAGATAATCTCAAGCCTATTACCTTGTCTGAACCTGGAAAATCCGAAGTTAAGATCAGCGGGCTTGGCCAAAAATCACATAAACTGCGCTTGGAAAAGATCACTGAAAGCATCGACGGTTACGGAGAGTTTGACGGGTTTTATACGCAGAACAGCACGGCAGCAGCTGCACCAAACATCCGTAAAAAAAGCATCGAATTTATAGGCGATTCAGGCATGACGGGATACGGAATTCATTCGTCTACGCGGGTGTGCACAAAAGATGAAATACGCCTGCGCACAGACACGCAGGCCGCTTACCCTGCGTTAATCGCAAAACATTACAACGCTGATTATCAGATCAACGCAATATCTGGCCGAGGTATGGTGCGCAATTATGATGGTTTTTCGCCTGGCGAAGAAATGAAAGGTATTTATCCATTCACATTCTTTAATCAAAGTAGCCCATACAATAATACAAACTGGAAACCACAAATCATCATCATCAATCTTGGCGCCAATGATTTTTCTACGCCTGTTAAACCAACCGAAAAGTGGAAAGATACAGAAGCTTTAGCGGCCGATTATTTGGCGCAATACAGCGCCTTCTTATCCGATATTTTTGCACGTAATCCAGACGCGAACTTAATAATTGCATTTCAGGATTACAAAAACTCTTCTGACCCAGTGATAAATTCTTTACCCGATGCGGCCGAAAAACTGCTTGTCGTGTCTACAAGGAATGCTGGCTTTAGATCAGTAAAGTTTATTCGCGTCCATGATCTAGGTGAAGATGATGCAGCGTGCGATTATCACAATTCGATTAGCGACCATAAGAAAATCGCCGCATGGTGGATCACGTATTTAGACACGCATCCCGAACTATGGGTTGCCCCACTATAGTCACCTTAATCCCGTAGCTTGATTTCAAGTCTATGCAGCAGAGCCAATGCTGACAGGTTAGCAAGCGTAGTTGAAACATCACCCACAAAAAGGTTCTCTCGTAATTCATCTAAAGTTGATACTGCTTTATAAATCAGTCGGAAGATTGTTATGGAAAGTATGAATTTGGCAGACGCCAAAGTGCATTTGAATGCCATTGTTGACCATGTTGAAGCAGATGAAAGTGGTGGATTGTTACCGAGGTATCGAGCGCGCTTGCGATCAAAATACGGACGGATGCGATGGAGTTGGAGAAGCGTACCGAAATAATTTCAGCGTGGCGCAGGATGCAGATCGAAAATATGCATGCGACTTAGATTTTACCCGCCCACTTTGAATTGGCCGCGCGATTTGTTGATCAAACCGAATTAGCGTTACGTGCCGCAGATGCTCTGCATCTGGCGGTCGCAATCACATCGGGGCACACACTTACAACGTTGGATAAGGTGATGGCATCGGCCGCGCCAAAAGCTCGGGGTTTCGGTCATGATGCCTTGAAGAAACACACTAATTTATTGCGATGGATTTGCTGGACGCCGAACGCGCGGAACATTATTAGGGTCATATTCGGCATCATCACTTTTACAGGAATCCTGTAATTCACTGTCGGCGTAACTGCCGACATGCAGGATTAAGTTTTGCGGCGCTTGCGTTGCCACATAGGCCGTTTTGCCTGTTTTATCTGTAAATCCCCGAACATATTTTGCGGGGTCGGAACAGACCACAACTACGTAGCGTTGGCCGGCTAATATTTTATTATCGGGGCCTGTTACGCGAAAACGCTCGCCAAATTTTCCTGTGCCAGCTCGTTCCTGCATATCCCACGCGGTATCCGGAATGCGTTCCTTCATGCGGATAATATCGGTCTGGCCGTTCGCATCAGTAGTACCATGAAGCACATCTTTTTCATCATCGATAAATGGAAAATCATAACCATTGAGCGTTATGGCATAAGGCCGATTTGGCCATGGCTTTCCGGTTTCAGGATTAACAAGGGTAAGCTGATACGCATATCGCCCAGACCCTACTGTGCTTGACCCTACTGTTCCTGATCCCAATGCAGTCGCGCTCTGTTGCTTCAGCGCCGCTGCCCCTGCATGCAACGCGGTGTACCTGCCGGAACACGCCGATAGAATAATGGGCGCGATGAACAAAGATATATATTTGGTACGCATAGTTTATATTACCC
>JAYWFI010000054.1:0-26979 GCA_043778865.1 Sphingomonadales bacterium | reverse complement strand
AATTCAGGCGCAACCGATATCCGCCAGCTAAATCAGCTTTCGCCATCTTTGCTCGTGTCCTCAACCTCCTCCGAAGCAGGCGCAGGCGGCGCGCGTATTCGCGGCATCGGTACTGTCGGCGATAACCCCGGCCTTGAAAGCTCGGTCGCGACCTTCATTGATGGCGTATATCGCAGCCGATCCGGCGTAGGCCTTACCGAACTGGGCGCAGTTGACCGGATTGAGGTTTTGCGCGGGCCGCAAGGAACGCTGTTTGGCCGTAACGCATCCGCTGGCCTTATCAGCGTCATCACCGCCAAACCATCGCAAGAATTTGGCGTTAATGCCGAGGGTACATACGGAAATTACAATGCATTCCGGCTTGTTGCCGGCGTAACAGGTCCTATTTCGGAAAGCATTTCCGCACGGATCGACGGCGTATATTCCAAGCGCGACGGATTTTTGAAAGATGATATCTCAGGACGCACCATTAACAACCGCAACCGCTGGTTATTGCGCGGTCAGTTATTGTTTAAACCAAGCGATGATCTTTCTATCCGCCTGATTGCCGATTATGCAAAGCGCAATGAAGAATGCTGCGGCGCAAGCTTTCTACCCGGACAAAACGTGTCGCGCAGCTCCGATGGTAGCTTAGCTTTTGCCCCCAATTCGATTGCTCGGATTGAGCGTTTGCTAGGCGGGATAATTCGCGATGATACGTATTCACGCCGCGTATCGATTACGCCAGGTGTTGATTTTAACAGTGACGTAAAAGACTGGGGCCTGTCGGGCGAACTTAATTATGATTTCGGCAAAACCACGCTGACATCAATCACCGCCTATCGTGACTGGCATCTTGTGCGCGGCCAAGATGCTGATTTTAATAACCTCGATATCCTTAAACGCCAAGGCGACGGTTCGGCAACGCAAAGCTTCAAAACCTTTACACAGGAATTGCGGCTGCAGGGTGAGGCATTTGATGATCACCTGAACTGGTTACTCGGCGGATACTACGCCAATGAAAAACTGGGGCTCAGAGACAATCTAACATATGGCGCGGATTATGAGCGCTATGCGAATTGCTTGTTGATTGCGGGCGCGTTTCCCGCCGCACTTGCCCCTTCACCAACCGGATGCATCAATGCAGCTGCATTACCTACGGCGCTGAATGTACTTCGTGCCAATCCGCTACGCCCCGGTTTTGGCTCGGTTGCCGCTGCACTTGGCCAACCTGCCTTTGCCTTTAGCGGAGTTGGATTGCGGGACACATATGCGCAAACCAGCCGCAACTTTGCGGTGTTCACACATAACCAAATTAAGTTTACCGATAGGCTCAGCTTAACCCTTGGCGCGCGGTACACCAGTGAGAAGAAAACACTGGATGCAACCTTTACCGATAACAACACGTTGTGCCGGGCCATTGGTGCAACGCCGCTTGCCGGATTTGCCACATTGCCTTGCGTAATTCCAAGTGTGCCAGGCGGTAGCTTTACACAAAACGGTGCCAAGAAAAGCGAAAGCCGCATTACGGGAACTGCGGTACTTAGCTATAAGCCTGTTGATGATCTGCTGATTTACGCCAGTTTCTCACGCGGTTATAAAGCAGGCGGATTTAACCTTGATCGTTCCGGCTTAACCCGGCAGGTGATTAGCCCTACTGTAGTGGGCGGGATTACGGCGGCTGCAGATACCAATGCCCTGAAATTTGCACCTGAAATCGTTAATGCGTTTGAATTAGGCTACAAGCTTAACAAGCCCGGCTTTGATCTAAACATCGCTGCATTCTACCAACGCTTTGATGGTTTTCAGCTGAATACGTTCAACGGTCTGAACTTTATCGTGGTCAACATAAACGCGTGTAAAGCCTCGCTTGGCGGCGCGGATCGTGATGCAAGTTCAGTCACAGGCGCATGTCCCGGAAACTTGAAAAGCGGCGTGAGTTCAAAGGGCCTTGAAATAGAGGCATTCCTGCGTCCCGGCCGCAACGTCGGCATTAATCTTGGCCTGACTTATGCCAATACAAAGTACGCCAATGATCTTGTAGGCACGGGCGGCTCGGCTCTTCCTGCGGCCTTGTTCCAATTACCAGGCAGCCGTTTGTCAAACTCATCACAATATGTGGCGACAGGTTCCTTTTCATGGACGCCTCCCGTGGGCGGCAACGGCATGAGCGCGCTTTTTTATACTGACTTCCGTTATCAGAGCGATATCAACACAGGATCGGATCTTGATTTTGAAAAGCGTCAGGACGGTGTCGCAATTGTTAATGCCCGTGTTGGTTTGCGCGGTGCAGAGAAGAAATGGGGCGTCGAATTGTTCGCACAGAACGTGTTTAACACAAACTACCAACAAGTAAGCTTTGACGCACCATTACAAGGCAGCGGTACAACAGCATCAACGCAGCGTTTTGGAACAGCAACAAGCCAGCTTTACGGCGCTTTCCTTGCGGAACCGCGTACCTATGGTGTTACGGTCCGCACGAAGTTCTAAGCGGATAATCTAACCACAATAAAAAACGGGGCCTATGAAAGTAGGCTCCGCTTTTTTTGCTCATGATTTGTAAGTTGGCGTTATTTACTGCAGATGTGTTTGACCGCTTACCACAAAGTCACTCTATAATCTGGCAAAATGCGCAGATTTTATTGCCGACAGGATCCCGCAGATACGCGCCATAGGCATTGCCCGGCGCATTGGGCCGAATACCTGGCGGGCCATCACATGTGCCATTATTCTCAAGACCCGCGGCATGAAAGGCGTCAACCGCCTCTTTATTCGCTGCGCTAAATCCGATCGTGCCTCCGTTCGCGGCATTGGCTACGTTGCCGTCGGCTGGACCGCCCACACCAAAATTTCCGCCGTTATGGGAATAAAAAGCATGCCCCTTATGCGCTGCACCTGCAGGGACGCCTAGCGCGCCCAAAGCGGCATCATAAAATGCCTTGGATTGATCAAAATCGTTGCTGCCAACCATAATGTGTGTGAACATATCCCTCTCCTCTGATGATACGGTAATTAAACTCCACGATTATGCACGTGTCAAATCCCGGCATACCATGCATAATCAGCCGCATCTTCCCAATATCCGCCCTTGCCTTTGCCGAATTTAGCCAAGCTGTCTGTAGCTTCGATCCGCATAACAAACTTGGCATGTTTATACCCCAATTGCCGTTCCACCCGCAACCTTATGGGCGCGCCATTGGCAATAGGTAGCGGGCCGCCATTCATACCCCATGCCAATATCGTTTGCGGATGATATGCATCGATCAGATCAATGGACTCGTAATATGCATCCGCGCCGTAATTATCCGCGCAATGAAACACCAGATAGCGTGCCTTCGATGACAAATCTGCGGCATTTAACAACAGGCGCAGCGGCGTTCCGCTCCATTTGCCAATCGCGCTCCATCCCTCAACGCAATCATGCCGGGTAATTTGATGCCGGACGGGCATTGCCTTTAGCTGCGCCAGCGAAAATTCCATGGGCCGTGCAAACATACCGTCCAGCTTAAGCCGCCAATTAGCGAAACCTGATGCCATGTGCGCGGCATATTGCGCGCCGTCGCCCGTTACCGATCCATTGGCCCTAAACACAGGTGACATATCGGCGGCAGAAAATTCGCGGGCCAGCGCCGCGCGGTCTGTGATTAATCGCTGCGATCCTTGGTGCAGTTTTTCAGCGCTGGTCAATATACGACGAACGGCGGGATTATTATTCAGCGCATCGCATCCGGCAAGAAACATGCCGCTGGCCGAAGACGCTATCCCTGCCAATACGCGCCGCCGAGGTAAGATAAACCTGCTCATGACACAGATTCGGGCGCAGAAGCACCACGGAATTTACCTGTGACCATCGAACGAATTTGATTATATGGCCCGGCCAACAGCACCATGGCCATATGCACAAGGAAAAAGGCAACCAGAAAGAATGCGAGCAAAAAGTGCACCGATCGTGCCGATTGGCGGCCGCCAAATATATCCAATAACCAAGGCCAAGCCGCATCAACGCCCGGCGACATCGTTAGGCCGGTTAATATCAGCATAGGCAGCGCAATAAAGATAACGCTGATATAGCTGAATTTCTGTAGGATATTATAATTGCCTTGATCTGCGCTGATGTGGAAACGCAGGCGCGCGTGATTTTTAACATCCTGCCATATACGGCGCGGGCCCCATTCCCGTTTTGGTATATGCAAATCACGCCGGATGTGACCGTTGATTGCAGACCACAGCATATACAGAGTCAACGTAATCGACAGCACCCAAGCAAACGCAAGATGCCATAACCGCGCATCGGCAAGGCTATAATCCGACGGGAGCGTCGCCCAAGATGGAAACGCATGCGCCCTTTGCATGCCATCGCCGTCTGTGTACACGCCGATCACGCCTGTAGTTACAATTCGAACATCGCCGATTTTTAGAAAACCTGCGCCGCTGGCATCGCCAATCTCCATCCACGTGGCATCATCGTTAGCGCCAGATTGTCCCCAATATAACCGCGGATGTGCGTTGAATATCATCAGGCCGCTCATCAACAAAATAAGCAACGTACCTGCATTTACCCAGTGCCAGATGCGCGTAGACAGCAAGTGGCGTTTAACCAAGCCGTTCGCTGCATTGGCTGCGGGCGAGGGATCATCAATATTGCTTTGTGCTGCACTCATGGTTGATTGTGCCTATGGAAGTGTATGCATTACTCCGCTAGGCGGCAATCAACAAGCAAAAGACGGACGGTCTTCGCCATGATTTACGCGGAACATTATTTACCACCGTTGCTCTCGTCTGCTTGCGCAATGCGGCCAGCATCCTGGGCGATCACTATGCCCAAATCATGCGTCGGCGTGGCGCAGGCCAATATCGCTTGCCCGGTCAGCGCCTGGTTTACCCCGATGACATTGGCTGCTAACACCGCAATACGCAGGGAATATTGGCCATAAGGCACGCTTTCAAACAAGAAGTACCCATCATATTCACTGCGCGTCGTTTTTACAGTACGGCCTTTTTTATCAAGCAGCTCAATATCTACACCGCTAAGTGTCTGGCCGCCTTGGCGCTGCAACGTGCCCGATATTTCACCTGCTGCCACCAACGGCAGTTCAACCACCAAAGGAATGCCGGGACGCGGCGTAATTACCATGCCGCTGTTTGCGGGTTGCACGAATGGATCGGGCAGACTTGAGGCATCGATGCCGATCAATATCGGCTGATACGGCGTTAAACCATCAATAAAGCTTGTGCCTTTATCATCGGTGGGCGGCCCCCGGCCATTCAACCCAGCTGTAAGCTCAACCGCTTTTTCAAACTGCTCGCCGGGTTGGCGCACCCCGTCGGCGTTTTCGTCCTGATACACAATCACCATCGCCTGCCCCATGGAGGCAAGCTTTTCCGAAGCCACCCGAATGCCGCCGCGCGGATCGGGGCCAAAACTAAGTGCAAGGCTGACGCCAGCAGCAACCGCGCCATCTGATGTTGCCTCGGCCGAACCTGTCACGGCAAATTTATCAAATCGCTGTGTGTAGCCGCCGGCAATACGGCCGCGTTTGCCGGGCGCATCATATCCAAATTCTGCACGCCATTCTGCGTTTTGGCTTGCACGCCATTCCGCTGTAAGCTTTGATTCGCGCAAGCCCGCATTTTGGCGCAACGCAAACTTCATTTCTCCGCGCAACCGAACTCTGCCAATGCGTCCGCTTAAGCGTAGCTGGCTGTTGAGTACATCTGTGTTATCTTGGCCGGATTGGCCAAAACGTTTTTCCCAATAGATTTCCGTAGATGCCGTTATATTTCGGATATTAAACGATATTCCTGAGTTCACTTCCAGCAAATCATTGCCATCAGTACGTTTTTTGTGAAGGGCTTCAATATGCAGAGGAATATTGGTCCCAGCAATCTTTAGATTATGATCGGCAGAAAGCGCAAGATAGCGCTGTAATCCAGTATCAAAACGTTCGCTTTGATAGCCATTCTGAAAAAATACGGCTTCTGCTCCAAACATAGTTTCGCCAAATTGCGCTAAGGCTTGCGTCCGCATAGCATAGCCAGAGGCCAAATTACTTGCTGCGGCAAACTCCACCAGCGCAGGACCAAGCGCGCGTCTAACAGATGCCTCAAGATATTGCCGTCTTTGCCCCCGGTATAGACCATTGCTATATGTGGCTCCAATCGATGTCCGCGCATTTATCCCGCGCTCAAACCCGATGACACCGCGCCATCCCGCCGTATCCGGTGTCTGGTTCTGATGTCCAAGCATAATCAGATCACGTCCGGAATCCTGTACGCCGGCCCAATAATACGTTTCGCGCGGCGGAATGGAATCCGCGCCAACAGGTATCATGCGCGTTTCTCTGCGAATTTGCCCCTGCGGACCATAGAGCACGACTTCAAAACTATTTTGGCCAAACCGAAGCGGTACATCTATAAATTCATATCGGCCATCCCCGCGGCTTTGGACATACGCGATCAATTGCTTGTTGCGATATAGCTCTGCGTCCCAGCCGCTTGGCAACTCGCCGCGAAATGTGGTCCGGTCAAAGTTCTCAGGTCGCTGCAAAGGGCGATTGGTTACAAATGCGCCGCGCCCAGCCGTGCTCTGTCCGCCCAATCCAGACGACGCAGTGGAAACATCGCCTATGGCAAAATGGGTTGCGTGCAGCGGCCCTAAAAGCTTTGCTTGCGGATCAGAACGATACGCACGTAGCCGAACATTTTGGGGGACCAGGTGATTGTTTGTGGATATCCTTGCATCAAACGAAGCACCCAGCAATTCTCCGCTCGCATATATTTCCGCATGCGTATCAAAAGTCGCGCCGCGCAATTTTTGCCGCTGCATTCCTGCTGACGCCACGACGTCAACCGAAGGAGCCCGGAATAAGTGATAAGGATCTTTAATTTGCGGCAGCGCAGACAGGTTATAGACTTGCGTTGGATTAAGCTTTCCTACGCGCGCCTTTCGCTCTTCTGCCAACTCAAAGGGCAGCTTACGGTCCGCCTTTATAATCAGCAACGAGTTACTTAAATCAGATATAATCTCAACATCCAGCCACCCGGCAAGTGTTTTAACATCAACGCACCATCCCGCTGGCGTGTCACGGATAGCATTATCGGCCAATTTCGTTGTCTTGTTCATGATTTGTACTATATTTTGGTCACGATCAAGAACAAAGGTGCGGCTTTCTTCCAGTAGCCAGCCAGTTGCGCGGCGCGACTTTTTATCAAGGCGTACAGGCAGATCGAGAGCGATAATTATATCGGCAAAATCGGCGCATATGCCCGTATCTGTCTGATACCCGCGAACGCCGTCGCCAACGCGCCATTGTCCGGCGCGCACATCAAGCAACAAAGAATCATCATCGTTGATCTGCCAACTGCTTTGCGCCGCGTATACGGGCGAAGCCGGAACCATTATAGCTCCAGCCGCCAATGCCAGAGCAGCAAACGTCTTGCGTAGAGGTTTAAGAAAATTGGGCGGGCCCATGATTATTCCGGTTCGCAGCTGCCTATTAATTTCTTACGGCAACACCGATTTAACTTCGGCTATCAATCCGCTGCCTGCTTCTGCGGCTTCGTAATAGCCGATCGTTAGCGGACCATGCAATTGCGCCGCTACTTCTTCAGGCAGAGGTATCGATACAGTCCGCTTTGCAATTTCGGGGTAGATCGCGATACCTTTGGCTTGAAAAACCGGCGCTGCAACACCGGACTTGCTAACCTTTACATCGCCAAACACAGACCGGTTACCTGTTCGGCTTAGGTCAAATATAAGCATGGGGACGTCCTGTTCTTTGCCGAGTCTTGGATTGGCAATGGCGGCAACGGCTTGCAGCTTACCTTTGCGGATAATGATCGGGATTGTGACACCATAAATCGGGATTAATTGTATCTGCACCCCGCTATCCTTGCTTGGAGCTGCGGTTGCGGCTTGTACTTTTGGAATGGCGCGAAACATCATATGTGCTCGGTATTCGCCATCTGGCAATCCTTCAGGCTGCTGAATTGCAATGCGGATCGACTGCGGTTGGTTGGGCGGCAATGTCACGCGTTTTGGGGCAAAGCGCACCATCTCCACCGCTTTTTTCTCAATCTCATTGGCAACTGCAACTTCAACATCCTCAAGCCTGCCCTGCGTATTCATGCGGCGCAGCTCAAGGGAAATCCGGTAGGTTGCTTCCTCTGCACCAACATTGTTTAGGATAACCTCGGTACCGCGGCGGCCATCCAATACAATGCGCGTTGGTGCGACCAACAAGTCACCCGCTGCGCGCGCCTCCGATACAAATACCATCTGACTGGCCAATATCGCAGCTGTAGACATTACGGCGGGTATCAAATTCTTTAACAATGGCGCAAACATATAGATCCCTATTGGCAGTGTATGAATGTTACGTGTGACTATTACGCGGTACCCGCGTTGCAACATGGGTTTCTCCACATAAAGCTTTGCCAGAATATGGTTACCAACCCCCTAACACGCCGCCGCAAGGCACAAAAAACCCCTGGTAGTATGAACCACCAGGAGTAATGATAACTAATTACCGCGCAGCATATGCGCGCGCAGCTTAGTTATATTGTGCTGTTACTTCAAATGTACCTGTGTACACACCCGCAGCCTGCGCCGCATTAACGTTCAAAGTACCGCCAACAAACACATCCTGTAATGCGGCTGCGTTAAAAGTAATCTGGCTGTTTGAAAGCGCTAAGGTTGCGTTCATTGGTGTCGATCCAGCTGGACCTGCCAATTGAATGTTGCTGCTGGTCAGACCAAGAGCAACAACCGAACTTGCCGCAGCTGCCGTTACGCGGAACTTTGCCCGTGCCGCTGTGCCAACGCAAGTAACGCTTGTGCAAGTGCGCACGTCTGAACCGCTCAGAACAACGGTACCAGCGCCTGTGCCTGATGCGATCAGGCCGAAATTAAGATTGGTAACTGAAGATAAGACAACAGGTGTCATAATTTCGGCTTGTGCGGTGGCAGATTGTGTGGCTGCGTTGGCTGCGCCAGAGAACATTGCAACTGCGGCAGCTGTGCCGACAACAGCGATTTTTAACTTGTTCAACATATTTTAGACCCTTGTTTGAAATTACAAAAACTTTGAAATGCCCCACTGCATTCTTTCTCGCTTATGCCAAGAGAATCATAAGAAGTTGCTCACCGCTCTGGTTAACGGATCTTAACACATTTCAGATTAATTGTTTTTATATCAACATATTGCTCGATCAAGCTAAGTGCGCACAGCCCATCGCTGTTACTTAGAGCTTTCCTGAAACAAGTTTTTACAAGCCGCTATCCATGCAGTAGTTGTTCAGTTTTACAAATGAGGCCGTTGTTAGAATTTTTCGCCTGTTAACCGCTGGCACAGCATGTCGAGCTGATCCAAGCTGCCATATTCGAACGTAACCGACCCGGAGCCCACGTGTCCCGTTTGCGCAATCCGTACTTTCAGGCCAATCAAATCGCCTAGGTGTGTTTCGACCGCGCGTATGTCGGCGTCGGCAGAGTGACCGTCATTATTGGTGCTTCGCGTTTTAGGTATGATGCCGCCCGTTTTGGCTTTGCGTACCAAAGCTTCTGTAGCGCGGACCGACAAGCCCTGTTTCACAACAAGCGCCGCAAGGGGAACAGCGTCATCGCACCCCAATAACGCCCGAGCATGGCCCATTTGCAACTTACCCTCAATCACAAGGTCGCGCAGCAACGCGGGTAAATCAAGCAACCGCATCATATTGGCCACATGGCTTCGTGATTTTTCCACAATCTGCGCTAATGCGGCTTGGCTGTGACCAAATTCATCTGTCAGGCGCTTATAAGCCTCGGCTTCTTCGATAGGATTCAAGTCTTGGCGCTGAATGTTTTCGATCAAGGCAATTTCAAGCGTTTCTGCATCATCAAAATCACGCACAATCGCCGGAATCATATGGATTTGTGCGCGCTGTGCCGCACGCCAGCGGCGTTCACCTGCTACAATTTGATACCCTTTGCCATGCGGGCGCACGACAATAGGCTGGATAATACCATGCCGGCTAAGGCTTTGCGCAAGCTCTGTAAGCCCGGCTTCATCAAAATGACGACGCGGCTGCGCAGGGTTGGGTTGGATATCAGCAACTGCAATCGTTGCAATCCCCGCGGCAACGGCGCGCGCCATATTGCTTGCGCTGTCGTTATTTGCGGTGTCGTTATTTGCGTTGCCGCCACTTGCGCTATAGCCGGAAGGTTGTGCCACAGGCGCAAGTCCCACGTCCCGTATCGCCTCACCCAATAAGGCATCAAGCCCGCGGCCAAGCACCATTCGTTTGCGCACAGCAACCTTTTCAGGAACTGGATCTTGTACCGGACCGGTCATGCAGCTAACTCCTTTTTGGCGGGCAATCGTCCTATTAGTTCACGGGCAAGTGCCATATATGCCTCGGACCCGCTGCATTTATGATCATAAACCAGCGCAGGAAGGCCGTAGCTCGGTGCTTCTGAAAGCCGCACATTCCGCGGTATTACCGTCTCAAACACCAACCCCGCAAGACAACTGCGCACGTCTTCGGCGACCTGCTCGGTTAAACGGTTGCGCCTATCATACATGGTCAGCGCAACGCCCATGATGGAAAGTGCGGGATTAAAACGTTTTTGTATCCGTTCAACTGTCTGCAACAGCTGGCTTAATCCCTCAAGCGCAAAAAATTCACATTGCAGCGGCACTAGGATTGAATCGACGCCTATGAATGCATTGATGGTTAGCAAGCCCAGTGAAGGCGGGCAATCAATCAAACAAATATCCCAATTACCTTGATCTTTATCAAACGCTTTTTTCAAGCGGTGCGTGCGATCTTCAAATTCAACCAGTTCAATCTCTGCACCCGACAGGTCAACTGTCGCAGGAATGATATCAAGACCAGGAATGATTGTAGGCACTGCAGCTTCTTTCAACGTTGCCTCGGCGAACAACAAATCATAACTGCTGTGCACGCGGTCGGCTTGCTTTACGCCCAGCCCTGTTGATGCATTTCCCTGCGGATCAAGGTCGATCAACAAACAGCGCCACCCACTTGCCGCCATTGCCGTCGCCAGATTAATCGCCGTTGTGGTTTTGCCAACGCCGCCTTTCTGGTTTGCAATCGCTATACGGATCATGCCCAATTCGCCTTTTTTTGATGAATTTCATCCAAATCACCGTTTATCTCAGCGTTAATTTCACTGCTAATTTCGCCGTTAGTTTCGCCGTGCACTGTCCCCACTAAAATGCCTGCTTCTTGATCGGTTATACTCGGTTCTACCCGAAAGTTAAGCCGCCATTTTTGCTGCGCTTCACTAAGTTCGCTAGCTGCATTTCGGCCCTTTGGTAATAGCCATAATGTATTCTCTCTAGAAAACCGTGCTGCACCGCTTAGCAAACGCGGCAAAGGCGCGAATGCTCTTGCGCTGATCACACAAAATTCTGCACTTTGTACTTTCTCAAGCGGCTTGCCGATAACAGTAATATACTTCTCAAGATCGAGCATTTCAGCTGCACGCCGCAAATAGTCTATCCTACGTGCTCGCGACTCTACCAAGGTTACAGGCTTTCCCGTTAGTATGCCCACTACCAATCCCGGAAAACCCGCGCCAGAGCCTAAATCTAACCAGTTCTTCCATACTAGCCCATCTGTCATCGTCAATAATTGCGCACTATCCGCAATATGCCGCGCCCAGATATGATCTAGAGTGGAGGCAGCAATCAAGTTTTGGCTTTGCGCTTCCCGGCGCAAGTATGCGGCAAATGCTTCCAGCCGCTCCATTGTTTCACGTGAAACATGAAGAGTGCCAGACAACCAAGCTTTGGCGTCCTCCTCTTTCATGCCGCCCGGGAGGATGTTTGCAATTGCACCTTGCGTTTTGCATGTACCAATATTGCAGCAAGCGCCGCTGGTGTAATTCCGCGAATACGCGATGCAGCCCCAAGCGTTTCTGGCTGCGCTATGCTTAACCGTTCAACCATCTCGTTCGATAGCCCTGCAATCATTGCATAATTAATATCGGCAGAAATGTTAATTTGCTCATTTTGGGAAAAGTCGCGTATTTCAGATTCTAAGCGCTCGATGTATGGCGCATAACGTCCGTCTTGCTCAATCTCTCCAATAAGATCGGCAGGCGCTTCGATTGTTTCACGTGAAACATGCAATAAATCTGCTGCACCAACACTTGGAAAGCGCAGCCAATCGCGCATTGGCATACTGCCTGCATCACGCTTTACCTGAAGACCTGCTTTTATAAGAACATCGGCGCTCACGGCTTCGGAAAATGCGCTCTCAATATATGACTTAAGCGTCATACGATGTTCAAACACTGCGCGGCGTTCAGATGCTACTGCGCCTGCCTTGATTGCTACGGGCGTAAGCCGCGTACCCGCATTATCGGCGCGCAATCGCAGGCGGTATTCCGCGCGCGAGGTAAGCATACGGTAAGGCTCGGTTACTCCCTGCAGGATAAGGTCATCAACCATAACGGCTATATAACTGTTCGAGCGATCGAGTATTATTTCGTCTTTACCCAGCACCATCGACGCTGCGCCAATGCCCGCAACAATCCCCTGCGCAGCGGCTTCTTCATAGCCTGTTGTACCGTTAATCTGACCCGCGCAATACAGCCCAGTAAACCCGCGTACCGCAAGCGTTCGGTCCAAAGCGCGCGGATCGATGTGGTCATATTCCACCGCGTAACCCGGAACTACAATCTCACATTGTTCAAGCCCAGCCATTGAACGCACCATGGCATACTGGATATCTGTAGGCAGCGATGTTGATATACCATTGGGATATACCAGATGACTGTCCAATCCTTCCGGTTCCAAAAACACTTGATGCCCATCGCGGTCGCCAAACCGGAATATCTTGTCCTCAATTGACGGGCAATATCGCGGTCCTACTCCTTGAATATCACCGCCAAATAAAGGCGAGCGATCAAGGCCCGAACGAATGATGTCATGCATGACTTTGTTGGTGCGCGCTATGGCACAGAATATTTGCGGTACATGCCGCGCCGCTGTCATCGACGACATCGTCCAGCTTTCACCATCCGAAGGCTGAACTTCAAGCTGCGCCCAGTTAATCGTGCGTCCATCGAGCCGAGGCGGCGTTCCCGTTTTAAGCCGCGCCATAGGCAGGCCAGCGCCGCGTATCTGCTGCGCAAGGTTGAGCGCTGTAGATTCGCCAATACGTCCGCCGCTAAGGCGTTCTTCGCCTCGAAACAGCTTGCCCCCCAGAAAAGTTCCTGTCGCAAGGATAACTGCGCGCGCTTTAATTTCAGACCCATCCGCGAGCATTATTCCGGTAACTTGGGAGTCGTTATCGCCCTTAAACAGCAATGCGGCAGCTTCGCCTTCTAATAGTGTCAATCCTGCGGTAGCTGCCAATTGCCGGTGTATCGATGCCTTAAACAACCGGCGATCCGCTTGAATACGCGGTCCCTGTACTGCTGCACCTTTCGAAGCGTTGAGCATACGGTAATGGATAGCTGCGTCATCGCAAGCACGTGCAATCAAGCCGTCAAACGCATCAACCTCGCGTACCAGATGCCCTTTACCCAGCCCGCCAACCGCTGGATTGCAGGACATCGCACCTATAGTATCGCGATCAAAGCTTACCAACGCCGCGCGTGCGCCCATTCGCGCCGCAACCGCAGCAGCCTCGCAGCCCGCATGGCCGCCGCCAATTACTATAATATCAAAATCTTGGCTTGTGTCGCGGCTCATAAGTTTTGCACTTAGCGCAAACCTAAGTCGCAGTCAAAGCGCCTGCGATGTTTCACGTGAAACATAAGTGTACAAGAAAAGCCTCAACACTACTTTCCGATGCAGAATTTACCAAACACCGTATCAAGCAGGTCCTCGGTATGCGCGCGGCCTGTGAGCGCGTCAAGCGCCAGCCTTGCTTGCCGCAGTTGCTCTCCTACAATTAGCCAATCATCCGCCACCTGCGCCTGTTCAAGTGCTTCTGCGCACTGCGCCAATAAGGCCCGCTGGCGTGCGTTTATCGCATAGCTATCGGCAGGACCAAACATATTTTTGGCCATGGCTATGATTATATTCAAGAGTTCTGGTATGCCTGCGCCAGTTTTAGCAGATACTAAATGCCCACTCGCCGATTTCTGATGCCTATTGGGATCATCCGACTTGGCGTCAATTTCCAGCAATGCTGGATGTTCGGGGCCATCATTCTCGCGGCCTAACCACAGCAAGATATCAGCACCAGCAAAGGCATTGTGCGCGCGCTCGATACCGATTGCTTCGATGGTATCTTGACTATCATCGCGCACGCCTGCTGTATCGATTAAGACAAAAGCTATCCCTGCAAAAGCAACGGGAACCTCAATGACATCACGCGTGGTTCCGGCAATATCAGAGACAATCGCTGCATCACGCGCAACCAATGCATTGAGCAGCGTAGACTTCCCGCTGTTGGGCGGTCCGCCGAGCACGATACGAAGGCCATCGCGTAGTTTTTCAGCAGGAGGAGATTGTAAGACCGCTAAGATAGAAGACATGATTTCATTACACTTACACCGGATGCTATTCTTATGCTGGGGATCAACATCATCCTCCTCGGAAAAATCCAGCTCTGCTTCGGTTAGTGCAGATATAAGCAGCAAATCTTGCCGCCAGCCCTCTATTGCGCGGGTAAACGCCCCGCCCATCATATTGGCAGCAGCGCGGCGTTGATGCTCGGTTTCCGCAGACAACAAGTCAGACAAACCTTCGGCTTCATTAAGGTCCATACGGCCATTCAGAAAGGCACGGCGGGTAAACTCCCCTGCTTCGGCTTGGCGCAGACCCGGTATAGCGGCAAGCGTGCGCTCCACCGCTCGCACAACCGCGCGCCCACCGTGCAGATGCAATTCGGCCAAATCTTCACCCGTGGCAGTATTAGGCGCAGGAAAAACCAGCACCAACGCTTCATCCAATATGCCAGCATCTGCGGGATCACGCAGAGTAACCAGCGATGCACGGCGTGCAGGCGGCAATTTTCCAGCTAGCGAACTTACCGCTGCAAAAGCCCGCGTGCCGCTGATCCGAATAATTGCAATC
Organism: Sphingomonadales bacterium; assembly: GCA_043778865.1. Lineage (GTDB taxonomy): Bacteria > Pseudomonadota > Alphaproteobacteria > Sphingomonadales > Sphingomonadaceae > Sphingorhabdus_B. The sequence continues at coordinate 11,959 of JAYWFI010000054.1, read as the reverse complement.
GCAGCAGGCGGCGCACCGCTTGATAGCGCAAATATCGTATCGGCAGCAGGCATTAAAGCTTACTTCTTATCCTTACTCGTTGCACCTGAGAAAGCGGCTTTTGCGCCTGTCTCAATCAGCTGCTGAAACAACTGCAACCCCATCTGGCCCATGGGCGCAATCTGTTTGCCGAGCTCTTGCAATTGATCAAGACCCGCCGCGCCTTTCATCATCTTAGTGACATTTTCAACATAGGCATCATTGGCTTTTGTTACATCGGGCAAGCCAAGCAGCGTGCGGGCTTCTTCGGGGGTACAATCAATTTCGATATTCATTTTCATGGTAATGTCCCTTTATGCTAACGGCCTAATAATTCCATAAAATGGGGGTGAACGTCGGCCCAGCCATCCCAAATCATCTTACCTGCAACATATACTATAACGAGTAAGCCAATCCAGGCAATCCAGCGATAACGTTCGATATATTTGGCAATCACATTCGATGCTATGCCCATCAGGATTACCGACAAAATTAGTCCAAACACTAGGACATTGGGATGTTCGCGGGCGGCTCCGGCAACGGCAAGGACATTATCAAGGCTCATGGATACATCAGCGAGCGCAACGCCCCATGCAGCAGCAGCGAAGCTTTTTGCAGCACCAACACCTGAGTTTTCATCACCCGCTATTTCAGGTGAGCCTGTATTTGCCGCACTGGTTGCATTACTTTGGCGGAGTTCACGAAACATTTTCCACGCTACAAATAATAGCAGCAACCCCCCGGCCAGGATCAGGCCGACAATTCCCAGTAATTGGGTTACCATTAGCGCAAATATAATCCGCAGAACTAGCGCAGCAAGCACGCCGATCATGATAACCTTCTTGCGCTGATCTGCTGGTAAGCCTGCCGCAAGCGCGCCAACAACAATCGCATTGTCGCCCGCAAGCACAATATCGATCATTATTATTTCGAAAAACGCCGTAATCGCATCGGGAGTAAACATAGTGATCAAGTCCATTGCTGAGGGTCTGGCCTTAACTGCGTATCAAATACTTCCAAACACCAACCTGGGAATCAAACATACCATCCCAAACCATGTTCCCCGCCACCCAAAGAATAATAATAAGGCCAATCCACGCAATCCAATGGTATCTCTGTACCAATTTAGCCACAAGATTGGCGCCAAGACCCATGACCATAACGGAGAAAGTCAGGCCAATAAATAAAACAGCCGGATTTTCGCGGGCAATCGCGGCAACCACTAGCACATTATCGAGGCTCATCGACAAATCCGCGATCATGATCTGAACGGCGGCTTTGAATATTGTCTTGGTTGCAGGCGGTCCTTCGACGGCTTCCGTATCCGGATCATCGGCAATCACAGTTTGTACCGGCCGCAGTTCACGGTACATGTTGTAGGCAACCCAGAGCAGCAGCAGACCTCCGGCAAATAACAACCCAACAATTTGCAATAACTGTGTGGCGATCAGCGCAAAACCAATCAGGAAAACAAGCGCCATTGCCACACCGAATAATAGGACTTTGCGCCGATCCTTTTCAGGCAGACCAGACGCAAGTGTCCCCATGATAACAACGTTATCACCCGCCATGGTCAAGTCAGCAAGGATGATTTGCCCGAGCATAGCAAGCCCGGCCCCGGTAAATACAGCTGAAAAATCAAGCATGAAGCTAGCTCTCCGAAATATATCGCGCAAGGCGGCAGGTCATGTGATCTAATCTACGGCTTTACTGGTTCATACTATCAAAGAAATCTTCGTTAGTTTTGGAGTCTTTCATTTTATCGAGCAAGAACTCCATCGCATCAACTGTACCCATTTGCATCAGGATCCGGCGTAGCACCCACATTTTCTTAAGCTTATCGGTTTCGACCAGCAGCTCTTCTTTGCGTGTGCCGGATTTGCCAACATCCAGCGCAGGGAAGATGCGTTTGTCGGCAACCTTACGGTCCAGCACGATTTCACTGTTACCCGTGCCTTTGAACTCCTCAAAGATAACCTCGTCCATGCGGCTGCCGGTGTCGATCAAGGCCGTTGCAATGATCGATAATGACCCGCCTTCCTCAATGTTCCGCGCGGCACCAAAAAAGCGTTTGGGACGCTGCAGCGCATTGGCATCGACGCCGCCTGTAAGCACCTTGCCAGAGGACGGTACGACGGTGTTGTATGCGCGCCCAAGACGCGTGATGGAATCAAGCAGGATGACCACATCATGCTTATGTTCGACCAACCGCTTAGCCTTTTCGATCACCATTTCGGCAACTTGTACGTGGCGCGTGGCAGGCTCATCAAAGGTGGAGGAAACGACCTCGCCCTTTACGCTACGCTGCATATCGGTCACTTCTTCGGGACGCTCATCAATGAGCAACACGATCAAAAATACTTCGGGATGATTGTCGGTAATCGCCTTGGCAATGTTTTGTAGTAGCACAGTTTTACCGGTGCGCGGCGGCGCAACAATCAATGCACGTTGGCCTTTGCCCTGCGGCGAAATGATATCGATCACACGCGCGGATTTATCTTTTACAGTCGGATCAAGCGAGTCCAACGTCAATTTTTGATCAGGATATAGCGGTGTCAGATTATCAAAGTTCACGCGGTGGCGCACAGCTTCAGGATCATCAAAATTGATACTGATCACTTTGGTGAGGGCAAAATAACGCTCGCCATCCTTGGGCGCGCGAATTTCGCCTTCTACTGTGTCGCCTGTGCGCAAGCCAAACTGGCGCACCATGTTTGGCGATACATAAATATCATCCGGTCCCGCCAGATAGTTTGCCTCAGGTGACCGCAGAAAACCAAACGAGTCTGGCATAACCTCAATCGTGCCAAGCCCCATAATCTGTTCGCCGTCATCGGCAACTTCTTTAAGAATTGCAAACATAAGATCTTGCTTGCGCAGCGTCGACGCACTCTCGATCCCCAGTTCTTCAGCCATAGAGACAAGTTCAGCAGGCTTTTTCTGTTTCAAATCTTTCAAATGCATGACGCGTGTTTCCTGTGGCAGAGAATGTAATAGATACCAGCAACAAAAAAGAGGCTGGATAACCAAATGGGACCTGGTGGTGCGTTATTTTTATTGAACTGCACCCTACACCCGAACGGGCTTGAATTCCCAGTAAGTTCAAAGCACCAATTTGTCAATGCGCCGCGGCATATGCGATAGAGCAAGATTTTTTAGCGGGCAGCACCATTTGTACCGCGCAAAAATGAAAAATGCGAATTACGCAAATTGCATAAATACCGCGCAATTCTGGGTAAGTTCACAGTTCAAAGTAAAAATACAGGTTTAAGGCATAGGCAAAAATCGCTTATCAAAACGGCTTAACAATCACCAGTATCACGATGATCGCCGTTGCCACTCCGGGCACTTCATTAAGCAAGCGTAGTTTTTTGTCGCTCAAACTGCGCACACCGCGCGCCATTTTTTTCGCATATCCAATCATCCAGCCGTGATAACCAGATAAACCTAATACTACCAATAACTTAGCGTGAAACCAGCCTTCCTGAAAGGCGCCGATTTGATACGCAAGCGCAAGACCCAATATCCACACAATTATTATAGCGGGGTTCAGGATTATTTTGCGCAGCCGTGCCTCGCGCTCTACCCATTTGGCATCCTCTTCGCTGCCAATCGCGCATTCTTGATGATAGACAAAAAACCGCGGCATCATAAACAACCCCGCCATCCAGAATATGACGAAAATTATGTGTGCTGCGGTGAGCCAAGGATAAAGCAAGGTTAACGTGTCCATTTCTAAATGCCGTTTTGGTTGGAAATATCTCTCACAATAGTAAGCAGCTTTTCTACATGTTCAATGGGCGTGTCTTGCTGAATACCGTGACCCAGATTAAAAATATGCGGGCGTCCCGCAAATGCGCGCAATATTCGGCGCACAGCGTTCTCTAAAGCATCGCCGCCAGCGATTAAAACGAGCGGATCGAGATTGCCTTGTACGGGCATACCCGCCGGAAGCACGCTGTTTGCCCATACAGGATCAACGGTTTCATCAATACCAATCGCGTCCACACCTGTTTGCGCCGCATATGCAGCAAGCTTTCCGCCTGCACCTTTGGGAAAGCCGATAATCGGCGTACCGGGATGCAGCGCTTTTACGCCCCTAACAATGGCGGCATTAGGCGCAATGACCCAGCGCTCAAACTGATCTGGGCTAAGCGATCCAGCCCAGCTATCAAATAGCTGCACGGCGTCTGCCCCTGCTTTAATCTGGCCCGATAAATATGTGATTGTGATTGCAACAATGGCACCGATTAAGGCAGCAAAACGATCTGGCTCCAGATATGCCATGCGCCGCGTTTCGCTTTGATCTTTTGATCCTTGGCCGCTGACCATGTAAGTTGCAATCGTCCAAGGAGACCCTGCAAAGCCCAAAAGGGTTGTTTGAGCAGGCAAAGCAGCGCGTACCTTACCAACGGTGTCATAGATAGGCTCTAGGCGGCTTAAATCAGGTATCAGCGTATCTAGGCTGTGTTCGGCAAGCCGGGGTGATAAGCGCGGACCCTCACCTGCCTCAAACCACAATTTCTGGCCCAGCGCATACGGCGTAATCAAAATATCTGAAAACAAAATAGAGCCATCAAATCCAAAACGGGTAATCGGCTGTATAGTTACTTCGCATGCAGCGTCTGTATCATATACGAGCTCTAAAAATCCGCCTTTTTCGGTACGCAAGGCCCGGTATTCAGGCAAATAACGCCCTGCCTGCCGCATCAACCATATAGGCGGTATAGTTTCACGCTTACCGCGCAATACATTGAGCAGCTTTTTTTCAGGCGTTGCGCGTATTTCAGGAACAGACATTTAAGGTACACGGTCCAAACATAATAAATATATATAAAGGATGATAATAGATGATGTGATGTGGGTAACTACTCCCCTTATCTCTAGCCATCCATTTTGCCAACAGCTTGAATAAACCGATTGTACGCAGCGCTATGGATTCGCAATTTCTATCTCCGCTATCCACAGCCTGTGTATATCCATTTTGCCTTGTGGATACCCTGCGCACGAATCCAGCGTAAAAACTGAGGTACTGGGGACATAGTTGTAGCAGGATATTTGTTCCTTGATTTATCCACAGCTAGCCCACAATGCTGCGCCTATGACAAAGCGGTTTCACCTCCATTTATTATCCGACTCTACAGGAGAAACGTTAGAGAATATTGCAAAAGCGGCGCTGTCGCAATTCGACAACGCGGATCATGTGGTTAAACATTTTTGGCCAATGGTACGTAGTGAAAACCATCTGGAACGTATATTGGCCGACGTTGCTGCCAATCCCGGACTGGTTCTGTTTACCCTGGTTAACAAAGATACGCGGCGCAAACTAGAACAGCGATGCCGCGCGCTAAACCTTCCTGCGATTGCGGCGCTTGATGCTGTAACAGATGCGTTATCAAGCATGCTGGGCCAAGCGGCACAGGCGCGGCCGGGGCGTCAACATTTAATGGACACCGCATACTTTGCCCGCGTTGATGCGATACAGTTCACGATTGCGCATGACGACGGCATCAATGCGCAAAATTGGGAAGAGGCAGACATAGTGCTCGCCGGCGTATCGCGCACATCCAAAACACCGACAAGTATCTATTTGGCCAACAGAGGCTATAAAACCGCCAATATCCCTATCGTCCCAGAATCGCCTCCGCCTATAAGCCTGTATAGCTTGAAACATCCGATAGTAATCGGCCTTATCACCAACACAGACCGGCTGATTCAGGTGCGCCGCAACCGGTTATTATCATTAAACCAAGCGCCTGATACCGATTATGTGGACGAAGAGCGCGTAAAAGCAGAGGTGGCATATGCGCGCCGGATGTTTGCAGATAACGACTGGCCTGTTATCGATGTTACGCGGCGTTCCATTGAGGAAAGCGCAGCGGCGATAATCAATCTGGTCAATGAAAGAGTGCTGAAATGAACAAAGTTATGACCAAGGCTTTAATCCTGGCCTCCAAAAGCGCCGCTAGATTAGCGATGGTGGAGGCCGCAGGCATACAGCTTGATAGCGTTGCACCGATGGTCGATGAAGAAAGCATTCGTAGCGTACTGCAAGCCGCAGGAACATCAGCCCGTGATATTGCCGATGCGCTGGCCGAGGCAAAAGCAGTTAAAGTATCGGCCCGGTATCCCGGCGCATTGGTACTTGGATCGGACCAGATATTGGAGGCAGAGGATGGCAGCATCCTGACCAAATCAGAAACGCCGGATGGTGCACGGCATATTTTGACGGCGTTATCGGGCAAAACCCACCGCCTATATAGTGCCGCCGTGATTGCCGAAGGTGGGCGCGCCGTATGGCGTCATGTTGATAAGGCTGTTATGACCATGCGGCCTTTAAGTGCGGAATTTATCGATGATTATGTAACCCAATATTGGGAGGAAATTCGGCCATGTGTCGGCGGATACCGGATTGAAGCAGAGGGCGCACAGTTGTTTGCCAAGGTCGACGGCAATCAATTTTCAATCATGGGAATGCCGCTGCTTGCGGTGCTGGATTATCTGCGCATCCGGGGCAATCTGTTGTCATGACGTCATTTGCGGCGAACGCAGGAAATGATACACTAGAAAGTAACCGTATCTATGCCGAGGTTATCGGCGACCCTATTGCACACAGTAAGTCGCCCGTTATTCACGGTTTTTGGATTGATAAGCTCGGCCTTAATGCGCAGTATACGGCGCATCATGTAACGCCGGATAATCTGGCTGCGTATTTTGCCGCGCGGCGTGATGATCCCGATTGGCGCGGATGTAACATAACCATACCGCACAAAGTTGCCGCGCTTGATCATGTGGCGGACCCCGGCAATGTGCGCGGTTCAATCGGCGCAATTAACACGGTATTCCGCGACCAAACAGGCGCGTATGTGGCAACCAATACCGATGCAGGTGGATTTTTCGCGCCGATTGCGGATCTGAAACTGGCAGGAGAAAAGGCCGTCGTCATTGGCACCGGCGGCGCGGCGCGGGCGGTATTATTTGCACTGGCTCAGGCAGGGATAGGCGAAGTAACTATGCTGGCGCGCAATGGATTAAAGGCGGCAGGATTGCTGGCTCATTTCGGGCTCAGGGGCCAAGTGCTTCCGGTGGACGCGCGTTTGCCCAGTGGCCTGCCAGGTGCCGTATTACTCGTCAATGCCAGCCCGCTAGGTATGACCGGGCAAGCGCCGCTGGACATCGATCTATCGCCGCTGCCTGATTATGCTTTGGTGTATGATCTGGTGTATGCGCCGCTTGAGACGGCGTTATTAAAATCTGCCCGCGCCCGTGATTTGGATGTGGTGGACGGATTGGATATGTTGACCGGGCAAGCTGCGCTGGCGTTTGAGCTGTTTTTTGGTAAAGCGCCGCCCGCGGATTGCGAAGATGAACTGCGCGCGCTGTTAACCGCATGAGCGCAAAACGTCCTCTAATCGCTGGCTTAACCGGATCGATTGGTATGGGCAAATCGGCGGTATCTGCAATGTTTGCTGAATTTGGCATACCGGTATTTGATGCCGATGCGCAGGTGCATATACTGCAAGGCCCGGGCGGCGCGTTGGTGGATACCATTGAAGCCGCATTTCCCGGAACTACAAGCGCAGCGGGTGTGGACCGCCTGGCACTGGGCGCAGCCGTGCTAAATAACAAGGCCAAGCTGGCGCAATTGGAGGGCATCGTTCACCCCGCTGTTGCACGTGCCCGCACGGAATTTTTGGCGCAGCACAGCGATGACGATATCGTGCTATTCGATATTCCTTTGCTGTTTGAAAAAGGCGGAGCTGGATCAGTTGACGTTGTCATAGTAGTCTCTGCGCCCGCCGATATACAGCGCGCCCGCGTGCTTGCGCGGCCGGGGATGACGCCGGAAAAGTTTGAGCAGATATGCGCTTTGCAAATTCCTGACGCGCAAAAAAGAGCGCGCGCCGACCATGTGATAGATACAGCGGTATCAATTGAACAAACGCGCGGCATGGTTAAAAAAATCGTAAAGAAACTACGGATCGCTCTTGCGTCTGATAAAAAATAAGCGGATATTATTTGTAGCATGAGAGAAATAATCTTCGATACAGAAACAACTGGTTTTGATCCGCATACGGCGGACCGGATGGTTGAGATAGGCTGTATTGAGATGATTGACCGCGTGATGACGGGCGAAACATTTCATTGTTACTTTAACCCGCAGCGCGCAATGCCGCCTGGCGCCGAGCAAGTGCACGGGCTTTCCGAAAAATTTCTCTCTGATAAGCCCTTGTTCCCGCAAAAAGCGCAGGATTTGCTTCGGTTTCTTGGTGATGCGCCATTAGTTGCGCATAATGCTAGCTTTGATTTCGGTTTCCTGAATATGGAGCTGGAAAAATGTGGAAATACTGCGATCAGCATGGACCGGATGGTTGATACGATTGCGATTGCGCGCGTGAAACATCCGGGCGCGAAAATGTCGCTGGATGCGCTGTGTACGCGGTATGGGATAGACCGAAGCCACCGGGTCAAACACGGCGCATTGCTGGACGCCGAATTACTCGCGCATTTATATATAGAACTTACAGGCGGCCGCCAGATTGGTCTTGGCCTTAGTGATGACAGCGCCGATGCGGCGGTTAGCAGCGTAAACAATCTGATTAAGGACCGGCCATTTCGTGCCACCCGTCCGCACGCGCCTTTTCCCGAGGAGCTGGCCCGTCATAATGCATTTGTGGCGACCATTAAGAACGCAATCTGGCTTGATACCCAAAAAGATATAGGGCGAGCGGGATAAGCCGGGGACATTTACATTTTCAACTAAGGAGATAGTGCAATGGATATCAGAGTTTCAGGTCATCAGGTCGAAACAGGCGCGGCATTGCAAACCCATGTGGAAACACGGCTATCTTCGGTTGCAGATAAATACTTTGCGCGCGCAATATCGGCGCATGCTACTTTTGGGCGCGCGCCGCATGATAGTTTTACGTGTGACATTGTTGCGCATGTTATGCAGGGGCTGGTGTTAAAAGGCCGCGCAGATGCAAAGGATGCGCATGTAGCCTTTGATGGTGCCGCCGACCGTATTGAAAAACAGCTGCGCCGATATATGCGCCGCTTGCAAAACCACCACACGCAATCTGCTTATGCCCTAAAGCAAGAAGAGGCAGCATATACCGTATTTGAATCCGGTAATGATGATGATGAACAAGAAATCGCAAGCGCGCCTGTGATCATTGCAGAAATGGCGGCGGATATCCCTGAATCAACGGTGTCTGACGCGGTTATGATGATGGATTTGCGCAACACGCCCGCTTTATTGTTCAAAAACACTGGAACTGGGCGGCATAATATGGTCTATCGCCGTGAGGATGGAACGATTGGATGGGTCGAGCCAAAATCTGCAGCATAACCAAATCATATTATATTGGCTTTCAATATATCTTTCAATTTCTTGGGGTTTGCTTAGCCGAGCTTTAGGCGGGCATTAAATTTGGGTCATGATTCGAATTTCATCAGCGCTATTTAATGGCGCAGTGGCAACGGGCATTCAATGTTCGAGCAAAGCCGCTGTTCTGGCAAAAATATCTGCATTGGCCGCAAAAACATACGGCTTAGATGCTGCTATGATCCTTGATGGCCTTGAAGAGCGAGAGCGCTTGGGGACGACCGGTTTTGGCGGCGGCACTGCGATCCCGCATTGCAAAGTACCTGGTATTGACGCGCCCGTTGGTGTATTTCTGCGCCTTGCCAAAGCGGTTGATTATGACGCTGTCGATGATGAGCCTGTGGATTTAATATTCGGCCTTATATCTCCTGCCCATGACGGCGCGCTACATTTGCGTAGCTTAGCCGAAGTTTCCCGCATGTTGCGTGATGAAAAAAGTTGTGTGCAAATACGCGGCGCGGGCGACGCCGATGCATTGTTCGCGCTGCTTACCTTAAACGAAGAGCGTGATGCCGCTTAGGCAGCGTTAACATTGGAACCGCGCCTTGCCGCGCATGTTTTGGTTGGAGCGTTAATCCGCCGCGCATCGGTGCAAGGGGATTTTGCCGTTGTCCTGAAAAAAGGCGATCCAGTTTCTGGCGCTATCGTATTATCCTGCCTGATACGCGGTCAAGATACTGTTATATATGAAAAGTTTCCTTCGTTAAGCGGGCAAACAGAGTGGACAAAGACGCTGCAAATAACAATGAGCGAGAATGCGGATTCGCAAGATAAATATGATGCATACCTAAATCGCCGAGCTGCCCAAGACCGCGATCTATGGTTAATAGAACTGGACACCGCAGATCAGGAACGGCTCACCCTGCTATTGTCTGAATAACATTGACCTTATTGCACCGCACAATAAAGCGCTAACCATTGACAGCGAAAGTTGCCAGCGGGTTACAAAATGGGGTGCCCAAGGAAAACACGCAAGCCGGAAGTAACAAATTTGGAGCCTACGCTAACTACATCAATGTAGTAGCAATATAATCAGGCTTCTTTGCTGGTACGGCCGCACAAAATGATTGTTTAATGTTCAAATTTCCTAAAGCTGCGACAATCGCGGCTGTTTCTGTGGCATTGTTATCCGCCGGTATTATTGCCGATCCGGGTTTTGCCTTTGGTGGCTACCAAAACGATACGGCTCTTAAGGCCGGCACACTTCAGGTTGATGCAGGCATAATTGCTGCCGACCAAACTTTCTTAAATACAGCAATGCAGCCCAGTGTTGTTATGACCGTCGGCAAAGACGGCGCAATAGTTTTCGTGCCCGGTACCGGTACTGGCCCCGGAACGAGCACTGGCAAAACGCAACAGGATACCGGCGATAAGGGCGCGGTTATAGCTCAAGATAACGATAATGCCGCCGCTTTTGACGATAACGACATACCGAAAAAAACGTCCGCCGCATCACTTGCCGATCTGGTTCGCATGCAGGACACACAAGCAGCCCTAAGCCGTGAGGCACATTGCCTGGCAGGCGCTGTATACTTTGAAGCGAAAAGCGAATCATTGGCAGGGCAGCTTGCCGTCGCAAAAGTGGTAATGGCACGTGCAAGCTCGGGCCGTTTTGCGCCATCGATATGCGGCGTGGTATTTCAAAAGAGCCAGTTCTCATTTGTGCGCGGAAACAGCATGCCGCGTATTGATACAAGCGGTGCCCAGTGGAAAAATGCGACGGCCATTGCCAAAATAGCGCAAAGCGGATCGTGGAAAAGCCCTGTCGAGGGCGCACTATACTTTCACGCGCGGCGGGTTTCACCGGGTTGGCGGTTAAAGCGTATTGGCTCTGTTGATAACCACGTTTTTTATAGGTGAGATGGGGTTTGGAATTGTAAAAAGATGAAGGCCTCCACAGTGAGGCCTTTTCTTTGTTCTTACTTCGTTCTATTGCTTTGGAATGAACGATACCGTAGCCACTAGCCCGCAATCACATGCTGCACCTAATGCTGTGCCACTGAGCGGGCCATCTGCAGCAGCTGCCGTAGCGCGCGGGGTATCGCGGCTGTTTGCGCGCCACCAGATCAGCGTACAGCCAGAGGTTTCGCTTCGTAACCACCGCCGTGCCGATTTGATGGGCATGAACAGCAAAGGCGAGATTATTATCGTCGAGATTAAATGCGCGCGCGCTGATCTGCTCGGGGATCAGAAATGGCCCGAATATCTTGATTATTGCGACCGCTATTTTTGGGCCGTCCCGCCTGGATTTGATTGCACACCGTTTGAAAAACCAACCTTCCTACCGGAGCGTACAGGGCTTATTGTCGCCGATGCTTATGACGCCGAGATGGTGCGCGCGGCGGCTTATGTCCCGCTTGCAGCAGCGCGGCGTAAAACCGAAATCCAGCGTCTTGCGCGCATAGCGATGCGCCGCTTGATGGTAATCGCCGATCCTGATTTGATCGTTGCGGGCCTTGAATTTGACTAACTTGTAACCTTGCCGAGCGGATAATCAGTGTACCCCTCGGCACCCGGCGCATACCAGGTTTTGTAGTTATCAGGAGTAAACTC
>JAYWFI010000053.1:0-13230 GCA_043778865.1 Sphingomonadales bacterium | reverse complement strand
AATGGCGGTTTGGCTGAAATCGTTGTGACAGCGCAGCGCCGCAGCGAAAACCTGCAAGACGTGCCTTTGTCCGTTACTGCAATCAGCGGCGATAAATTGGATGCCATCGGCGCAGGCGGACAAGACGTTCGTGCATTATCAGCGCGCGTTCCAAGTCTTGTGGTTGAAAGTTCGTTTGGCCGCACATTCCCGCGCTTTTATATTCGCGGCCTTGGCAACACCGATTTTGATTTTAACGCATCGCAGCCGGTAAGCTTGGTGTATGACGATGTTGTTTTGGAAAACCCGATCCTAAAAGGTTTTCCTGTATTCGACGTTGCCAGCGTTGAGGTTTTGCGCGGACCGCAAGGCACATTGTTTGGCCGCAACACGCCTGCTGGTATTGTTAAATTTGACAGCGTAAAGCCGCGCGATACTGCGGGCGGATATGCACGGCTTTCTTATGGCCGTTTTAACGCAATCAATGCACAGGGCGCCGTCGGCGGACCGCTGGGCGAAAAAGTAAGTGTGCGGTTGTCGGGTCTGTATCAACGTCAAGACGGTTACATTGATAACGTGCTGCCATCAGGCACACGTAAAAACGCTTTGGAAGGCTACAAAGAATTTGCCGCACGTTTCCAAGTATTGGTGAAGCCATCGGAAGATTTTGATATCCTGCTTGCTGGCCAACTACGTTCGCTGGATGGTACTGCACGCGTATTCCGTGCCAATGTATTTACCCGCGGAAAAACTGGTCTGAATGCCAATTTCAATCGTTACGCGGTGTCGACCGACGGTAAAAACGAACAAAGCGTTCGTACGGGCAATGCCTCTGCAAAGCTGACCTATGATGCAGGACCCGTGTCGCTTATCTCGGTCACAAGTTATTGGAGAGGCAATGCCACATCGGTTGGCGATGTCGATGGCGGCTTTGGCGCGTCATTCTTGCCGCCTGCGCTTACCGGCCCGGGCTACATTCCGTTTACTGCTGAAACGCGCGATAGCGTACCGATGCTCAAGCAGTTTACACAAGAATTGCGCATCGTAAGCAACGGTGATGGCGCGCTTAGTTATCAGGGCGGTTTCTTTTACTTCAATGAAAAGCTTGATATTGTAAGCGACAATTATTCTACACTTGGTGATCCAAACAATGCCGCTGGCGGCGTAAACATTAAAGTGGCTCAGGCACAAAAGAGCAAGGCTTACGGTGTATTTGGATCGCTCACTTATAAGCTGACTGATCAGCTTTCGATAACCGGCGGTATCCGTTATAATGACGATAAGCGCAGCTATTCAGTGGTACGTAGCAAAGATACGCAATTTCCAGGATTTTTGCAGAACCCACTCGGCACGGTGAACCGTAAAGTCAGCGATAACAATATCACTTGGGATGCGAACATCGCGTACAAAGCGACCGATGACATCAACCTCTATGCCCGCGTAGCACGTGGTTATCGCGCGCCCAGCATCCAAGGACGTATCTTGTTTCCGCCGGCAACCCCAACGCCGCTTGAATCAGGTGTTACGATTGGTAAGTCTGAAACAATCACGTCGTATGAGGCAGGTATTAAATCGACCTTCCTTGATGGCCGGGCTCGTTTCAATCTGAATGGTTTCTACTACAATCTGAATAATGCGCAGTTGACGGCAGTGGGCGGCGGCGTGAATGCCAACCGCTTGATCAATGCAAAAAATGTTCGCGGATATGGGCTTGAAGCTGATTTGGAATTGAAGCCTACAGACGGCCTGATGCTGACCGCAGGGCTCAGCTATAACAATACCAAGATACAGGATCCTAGTTTAACCACCGCTGGTTGCGGCGCAGTACGTACAGATACGTTCCCTAATGTATCAATCTGCACATTGCTCGATCCGATCGTAAAGGTTGCTACACCATTTTCGGCAGCGATTGTTAACATTAATGGTAACAGTTTGCCGCAAAGTCCGCGTTGGATTGCAAACGCTACCGCGCGTTACGGCGTACCTGTGGGGGATGGAGAAATCTATGCTTACACCGATTGGGCGTATCGTTCGAAAATCAACTTTTACCTCTACGAATCAGTTGAGTTCCAAGATAAAAATCAGCTCGAGGGCGGATTGCGCGTTGGATATAAAACGGACAAATTTGATATCGCTGGTTTCGTCCGCAATATCACAAAAGATACGTCGGCCGTGGGCGGTATCGATTTCAACAACCTGACAGGGTTCGTCAACGAACCCCGCGTTTGGGGTGTCGAGATTGGTACTAAGTTCTGATTTAATCCTCCCCGGTACGGGGAGGTGCCCGCTCGAGCGGATGGAGGAGGGCCACTTCGGCAATGGCGCACTTTGCGGCAAGTGGGGCCCCTCCGTCGCTTCGCGCCACCGCCCCGTTCCGGGGAGGAATTTTATGCCTCAAGCCGCTTGCCCCATTGATACATCGGCGCTAAAGACACATCTCTCTGGCGCAAGCTGGACTGCAGGAGTTTAGCTCAGTTGGTAGAGCATCGGTCTCCAAAACCGAGGGCCGTGGGTTCGAGTCCCCCAACTCCTGCCATTTTTTCAGCTTTGTGTGATGCAAGCTATACGGCGCAAACCTCAAATCCTCTTGCAATCCATAGAATGCGGAATTAAGAGAGTGCTCTTTCCAAAATAGGAAGTTATACAGCTCCCGGCCTCAAATACCGGAGCGAAGCCGCTTATCTGGAAAACGAGTTTTAAGGAAGAGTATAATGGCAAAGACGAGCCCCGGAGAATTTTTCCGTCAGGTAAAAACCGAAGTTGGCAAAGTGGTATGGCCAACGCGCGCGGAAACAACGCAGACAGCGATTATGGTGCTGATCATGACGATCATCTTAGCGGTATTCTTTCTGGGTGTTGACGCGGGCTTTGCCGCAATTGTTAAAGGACTGCTTAGCCTCGCGAAATAATCGGCGAGGTCTTGGCTAAAGCGCAAGCAAATCGGGAACAATAGATTTATGGCACGTTGGTATATCATTCACGCTTATTCGGGTTTTGAAAATAAGGTTCGTGATCAGATTTTGTCTGAAGCGGAGCGAATCGGATTGTCGCAACTGGTTGAGGCCGTTGAGGTTCCGACAGAACAAATCACCGAAGTGCGGCGCGGCAAGAAGATTAAATCGGAACGCAAATTCTTTCCCGGCTATGTTCTCGCCAAATTGAACATGAATGATGATGTGTATCACCTTGTGAAAAACACTGCCAAAGTCACAGGATTTCTGGGCGCAGGCAACAAACCGCAACCCATCACGCAGGCCGAAGCTGACCGCATCCTGAACACCAAACAAGAGCTAGAAAGCGCGCCCAAGAAACGCGTATCTGTCGATTACGAAATTGGCGACCAGGTTAAGGTTCTGGGCGGACCGTTTGCAAGCTTTAACGGCGCTGTCGAAGAACTTGATTTCGACAAAAGCCGCGTCAAGGTATCGGTATCGATCTTTGGCCGCGCAACGCCTGTGGAGCTTGATTTTGAAGAAGTTGAATTGATGAAATAATACAGACGTAGCATGCTTCACTTGTCTTCTGCTCGTCTTTGTATTACGCGCTCAATTTCTAAAGAGTGATCTTTAGAACATCCGTGCGGGAGTTTGCTCTTGGGTAAACGTTGGACCGCTTAATTTGAAGGCGCATAATGCGCCCGATAGAATGAAAGGAAGCCAAAATGGCTAAAAAAGTAGCAGGCTACATTGGTCTGCAAGTTCCCGCAGGCTCAGCAACACCATCGCCGCCTATCGGCCCTGCACTGGGTCAACGCGGTGTTAATATCATGGAATTTTGTAAGGCATTTAACGCGGCAACCTCTGATCTGGAAAAAGGTACGCCTATTCCAACCAAGATCACTGTGTTTTCCGACAAAAGCTTTACGTTTGTCACAAAATCTCCGCCCGCAAGCTTTTTGATCAAGAAAGCATTGGGCCTAAAGTCGGGTTCGAAAGAGCCGGGTAAAATTAACGCAGGTAAAATCTCGCGCAAGCAATTGGAAGAAATTGCTACCATCAAAATGGCTGATCTGAATGCCAACGATATGGATGCTGCGGTAAAGATTATTGCAGGTAGCGCGACGGCCATGGGCCTGACAGTAGAGGGTTGATATCATGGCTAAACTAACCAAAAAAGCAAAGCTTCTTGCTGAAAAATTTGATGCTGAAAAACTATACGGCATTGATGAAGCCATCATAGCAATCAAAGAATTATCGTCTGCAAAGTTCGATGAAACGATCGAAGTAGCTTTGAATTTAGGTGTTGATCCGCGTCACGCAGACCAAATGGTGCGCGGCATGGTATCATTGCCTGCAGGTACCGGTAAAGACATGAAGGTCGCTGTTTTTGCGCGCGGCGACAATGCCGAAAAAGCGACTGCAGCAGGTGCTGACAAAGTCGGCGCAGAAGACCTGATGGATGACATGATGGCGGGCAATATGAATTATGACCGGGTTATTGCTACACCGGACATGATGGGTATTGTTGGACGTTTGGGCAAGTTGCTCGGGCCAAAGGGCCTGATGCCAAATCCTAAGTTGGGAACTGTGACCCCTAATGTTGCCGACGCCGTTAAAGCAGCAAAGGCCGGCCAAGTTGAATACCGCGTCGAAAAAATGGGTATTATCCACAGCGGGATCGGTAAGAAGAGTTTTTCCAACGCGGACCTTCGCAAGAATTTTGATGCAATCGTTGATGCCATTATCAAATCGAAACCATCAGGCAGCAAAGGCAAATATGTGCGCAAAGTCGCAATCAGTTCATCGATGGGCCCCGGCCTAAAGATTAATTTGGCAGATGTTGCTGGCGTATAAGCGCAAATAGATTCGTTACGTAAAAAAAGGCCAGAGAATTACCTCTGGCCTTTTTTTATCTATGCAGCGCATTGCAATCGCAACATCAAATTACTTTGGCCTATACGCGCATCGGCATCAAAACATATAGCGCCGCGGATTTATCATTCTCACGGATTAGCGTAGGCGCGCTACCGTCGGCGAGATGCAATTCAACAACATCGCCCTCTATTTCGCTCAGGATATCCATCAAATAGCGTGCGTTAAATCCGATTTCGAAACCATCGCTGCTGTATTCGCCGGATACTTCCTCGGCGGCTGTACCGTTTTCAGGGCTCGAGACAGACAAAGTAATCTTGTCTTTTTCGAGCGCCATTTTAACGGCACGCGTTTTTTCGGTGGCGATTGTGGCCACGCGGTCAACGCCTTGTGAAAATGCCTTGGGATTAATCTTCAGCAATTTGTCATTGCCTGTCGGAATCACGCGGCTGTAATCTGGGAAGGTCCCATCAATCAGCTTTGATGTCAGGATTGCATCCTTGAACGTGAAGCGTATTTTGCTGGCGGACAAATTGATTTGTATGTTGGTATCGCCGCTTTCATCAAGCAGCTTGCGGACCTCGGCAATGCATTTGCGCGGCACAATAATATCAGGCATATCATCGGCACCTGCAGGGCGAGGCAATGTGACGCGGGCCAATCGGTGCCCATCTGTGGCGGCTGCTTTTAATACAGGGCCGTTATCATCGGCCACATGCAGGAATATGCCATTGAGATAGTAGCGCGTTTCTTCGGTAGAGATAGCAAACTTTGTTTTATCGATAATCTGGATTAGCGACGCGGCGGGTATCTCGAACGATGTGGGTAGCTCGCCCTCTGCGATCATCGGAAAATCATCGCGCGGCAGCGTTGCCAGCGAGAACCGTGCGCGGCCTGCATTCACTGCCATTCGGCCATCTGCGGCATGCAATTGAACTTGCGATCCGTCGGGTAATTTGCGCGCAATTTCAAACAAAGTGTGCGCAGACACTGTGATGGCCCCGGATGTTTCAACTTGCGCGGTGAATGTCTCAACCACTTGCAAATCAAGATCCGTCGCCGTTAGCTTTATCGATCCATTTTCATTGGCCTCAATCAAGACGTTTGAAAGAATAGGTATCGTGTTGCGCCGCTCGACCACCGACTGAACATGGCTAAGGCTTTTAAGCAGGGTTGCGCGCTCAATCGTTGCTCTCATATTCTTACTCTTCCCCTGTGGGCCGTGTTGCTGCGCCTTTAATGCGCAACTATATCGCCTACTTCCTTACCTATAATAGGCACAAGGGCAAGCCGATTGCTTTTGCAACGGGCAATATCCTGTGGAATAAGCGCAAATATGAGTATTTCAACGAACGGAAATCGCATTTTTATCGCACGCCACGGCGAAACGGTGTTCAATCAAGTAGCGCGGATGCAAGGCATGGATGCGCACACAC
Organism: Sphingomonadales bacterium; assembly: GCA_043778865.1. GTDB lineage: Bacteria > Pseudomonadota > Alphaproteobacteria > Sphingomonadales > Sphingomonadaceae > Sphingorhabdus_B. Next base: position 7,004 of record JAYWFI010000053.1, on the reverse strand, counting down.
CGTTAACGCGGGCCGGATGCGACCAGGCGGTTCGCATGGGGGAAGCGCTTTGCGGCACTCTTGCCTATCCAAGCGCACTGCAGCTGGTCGCATCGCCAAGCGGACGAACGCTGCAAACACTTGCGCTGATTGCCGCCGAAGTTGGCGCGAATTGGCATAGTCACACCGTGGATACGCGCTTGCGTGAGATTGATATCGGGTCATGGGAAGGACAATATTATGCGGACCTATTTCCCGATATCAATGTGTTGATTGATCGCAAAAATATGCTGTTTCGTATTACCGCGCCCGGCGGTGAGGATTATGCAGCGGTGGCGCAGCGCTTACAATTATGGATAGAAGAACAAGCCTTTATTAGCGATATGCTGATCGTCACGCACGGTATGACCGCGCGAGTGCTGCGCGGATTGCTGCTTGGGTTGCCAGCGCTTGATGGCTATAATGCGCCTGTTGCACATACTTTATCCCAAGGCAGCATGGTTGCAATTTGCGACGGCGGGGAGGAAGTGATTATAGGCGGCGATGGCAGCGGAGAACGCGCATGAAGATGGATAGTTTTAGGCCTGTGACATGCCTGTTTGCAGCGGGTGTGTTATTGAGCGCTGTACCCGCGGCAGCAAAAGATACACTGGGAATATATCAAAGCTGGGCCGCATTTAAGGATAGCGAAACGCCGCGTTGTTATGCGATATCCCAGCCGGAACAGCGAGCAGCAGGCGCAACGCGGCCCGGGTATTTCTCGGTTGGTTTCTGGCCCAAAAAGCGGGTGTCCCATCAAATTTATATCAGCCTGTCGCGGGATCAATCGGCCAACAGCACGATTACCGTAAGCGCAGGCGGGCGGCGGTTTCGGTTGAAATCAAACGCGGTAGGCGGATGGGCCGCAGACCGCCGAACCGACCTGTCGATCATCGCTGCGATCCGGTCCTCTGCATCGCTTAGTGTCGAAAGCATCGGTCGCGATGGCCGCGCGATTGTGGATGCATATTCGCTACGCGGTGCGCCAAGTTCCATTGATGCAGCGGCGATTGGTTGCAGCGCACGCTGATCTAAGGTCAGGGATTTAGCGTCAGGCATTTAGGATTAGGACCTATTCATTTCCTTTGTTGCAATCGTTTGCCTCGGCGCTTACGCTTTGCGAAATACGGGAGAGGTATATGCAAACACTTTTTAAGCCGCATTTGTCATGGGGCAAAATTCTTCAGATGAATTTGGGCTTTTTGGGCCTGCAATTTAGCTTTGGTTTGCAACAAGCCAACATGGGACCGATTTGGGGATATCTGCGTGCAGACGAATCGAATTATTCGTGGCTTGGAATTGCCGGGCCGTTAACGGGCCTTATTGTGCAGCCTATCATTGGCGTGATGAGCGATCGTACAGGCGGCAAATGGGGCCGGCGCACCCCCTATTTCCTGATCGGTGCGATGATGTGTTCGCTGGGACTGTTCCTGATGCCGCTTAGTAGCGCAGTTATAATGGCGTTTTCGTTATTGTTCCTGCTTGATGTTGGCAACAACGTTACGATGGAGCCATATCGCGCTTATGTGAATGACCGACTTAACCCGGATCAACGCGGCTTTGGTTTTTTAAGCCAAAGCGCCTTTACGGGTCTTGCGCAAACGCTCGCATACCTTAGTCCGTCCTTGCTGGTCTGGTTGGGGATTAGCAAGACAGGCGGCGCAGGCGGCGGGATACCAGCTTTTGTGGTAATATCGTTTTGGATCGGAGCGTTCCTGTCGATTACAACGATAATCTGGTCAATCAAAAGTGTGCCTGAGCTGCCGCTAAGCCAGGCTGAACAAGCCAGAATTAGCGCGCTGCCTAAATCGGCTAGTGCAACCTTTGCAGAGATTTTCGGCGCTGTGAAAGACATGCCGCAAGCGATGCGGGCGATGGGATGGATGAGCCTGTTTCAGTGGTACGCCATGAGCTGTCTTTGGACTTATGCGACAAACTCGGTTGGCCGTTCCGTGTTCGATACCGCTGACACCAAATCACTAGAGTTTGAAAATGCGCATCTGCTGTATGGCCAAGTCGGCGCAACATATAACTTTATTGCCTTTTTGGCCGCTGCATTTTTGTTACCATCGCTCGCGCGGAAATTCGGCGCAGGCCGGATGCATGCGGTGTGCCTGTTGATGATGGCAGCGGCATTTATTTCTATGCCGCAGATCAGCAGTCCAGTATTGATTTTTCTTCCGGCCATCGGCCTTGGTTTTGGCTGGGCCAGCATTATGGGTAATCCGTATATCGTATTGGCTAACAGCATCCCTGCCGAACGCACGGGCGTATATATGGGATTGTTCAACGTCATGATTTGCGCGCCAATGATCCTGTTTGCTTTCACCATGAAGCTGATGTTTAATTCCGTGTTTGGCGGCGATCCGCGCAATATACTCACCTTTGGCGGCGTGCTTATGGTATGCGCAGCGATTGCGATATTGCGGGTCAAGACGGAGCCTCAAATGGAACCAGCCGTATCCTGACTAGCCAGGGTAGTTATTTGCAATTATGGCCAATAATATGATTGTATTACACGGCCAGAATACCACGCTGATCCTTGAGCGCGATGAAGGCCGCGCGCCGCTTTGGCGGTATTGGGGAATGCGGCTTCCCGGTGACCTTTATGGTCATGCCGCGCCTAAAATACCGCTGCGTGATACGCGGCCAGTGCCAACGTTTAGCTTTGATTATGATCAGCCGCTGTCTGTATTTCCGGGACTTGGTGTGGGCTGGCTTGGGCAAACTGCATTGCTTGCCCACCGTGCGGGGCGCGATTGGACATTTGAAGCCAGCCGCTGCGACGTTACTCAGCCGGATGTCCATTCGGCCCTCATCACGCTCATTGATGATATCGCAAGAATTACCGTGACTGTTACCCTTGCGCTTGATCCCGAAAGCGACGTGCTGGCCCTATCAACCGCGTTAACCAACTCAGGTGATGGCGTGCTTGATGTGCAGTGGCTCGCCGCGGGCGGCATTCCGTTACCATCCGATGCAGTGCGGATCCGGTCATATTCCGGGCGGCATAATAACGAATTTATACCGGTCGATGATATCCTTAGCCGTTCCATTTGGCGCCGGGAAAACCGCCGAGGGCTGACATCGCATGATTGTTTTCCAGGCAGCATTGTGATGTGCAGTGGCGGCGTGGTTTACGGCGCGCAATTTGCATGGTCGGGCAATCATGTGCAGTGTATCGAATGGACCGAAGATGGCCGTTATCATTGGCAAATGGGCGAATGGCTTGCGCCGGGAGAAGTAAGGCTTGCAGCAGGAGAAACATTGCAAACGCCTGAAATGCTGGCAACCTGCGCCATAGATACCAATGCCATGGCGCAGAATTTTCACGCCGCCATTCGCAAACGGATGCAGTGGCCCGGCGGCATAATGAAACCGCGGCCCGTGCACATTAACACATGGGAAGGGTTTTACTTTTCGCATGATTTGGAAGCGTTAAAGGCGCTTGCAGATAGCGCAGCAGAGCTAGGTATCGAACGATATGTGCTGGACGATGGCTGGTTCCACGGCCGTCACGATGATACGTCGTCGCTCGGTGACTGGTGGCCCGATGCGGGCAAATATCCCGATGGCCTGAAACCCCTGGCCGATCATGTTACAGGATTGGGCATGCAATTTGGGCTGTGGGTTGAACCCGAAATGGTCAATCCCGGCAGCGATCTGTATCGCAATCATCCAGGCTGGGCATTGCAGATAAATGGGCGGCCACAGATTACGGCGCGTAACCAGCTCGTGCTGGATTTAACGCAAGCGGAAGTATCCGATTATCTTTATGATAACATTGCGGGCTTGCTTAGCACGCTGCCGATCAGTTACCTTAAATGGGACCATAACCGGGATCTAACATGTGCAGGGGCGCAGCCGCGATACCGGCGTCAAGTGCGCGCTGCATATGATTTGATGGCGCGTATTCGCGGCGATTTCCCGCACGTCGAAATCGAAGCATGTGCCGGCGGCGGTGGGCGCATTGATGCAGGGATCATTCAGTATACGCACCGGTTTTGGACCAGCGATTGCATAGACGCGGTATCAAGAGCAGCGATGCAGCGCGCGTTCCTGATGTTTATGCCGCCTGAAGTAATGGGATCGCATGTCGGCACCGCGCCTGCCCATAGCACGGGGCGCACGCAGTCCATGGATTTTCGGGCGGCCATCGCACTGCCCGGGCATTTTGGTGTAGAGCTTGATGTGCGCAAGATTGTGGATGAAGAGCACGCGGCGCTGAAGCATTGGATTGGCAAATATAAAGCGCACCGTGATATACTGCACAGCGGCAAAATGTGGACAGGCGAGGCAGGCGATAGCATCATTTGGCAGGCGCACGGGAATAGCGATAATCTGATCCTATTTCTGTACCGGATGCAGCCCATGGGACAGCGATATATGCCCGCCCTGCGATTGCCGATGCTAAATCCTGATAAGCAATACCGCATAGATGGCGGCGTACATGATGGAGCCCAATATCACGGAGCCCATTATCACGGAGCATGGCTGCAATCGGCCGGATTACCCATTCAACCTGACAAAGCGGAAACATGCCAGATGATACAGATTACCGCGCTTTGATGTCCGAGGATATGCCGATGCCAAATGATACGCCCTTTGATAGCGCCGAGTTTGACAACGGATGCTTTAACGCCGCCGATCATCCGCACCGCCGTTATAATCCACTGCGCGGTGAATGGATCCTTGTCTCTCCGCACCGGGCCAAGCGGCCGTGGCAAGGGCAAGAAGATGCGCCCGAAGCTTCCCATACGTCTGGCTATGACCCGGCATGCTATCTTTGTCCCGGCAATCGGCGCATCACGGGTCACACGAACCCCGATTACAAGAATGCGTATGTTTTTGACAACGACTTTGCTGCGCTGACACCAGATGCACCGCGCCCAACATACGGTGATCCGCTGTTCCAAATCACAGCGGCGCAAGGGGTTAGCCGCGTGATATGTTATTCGCCCGATCATGCCAAAACACTCCCATTACTTGATACATTCGCCATCCGTGCGATTATCGACATATGGGCCGCGCAAACAAAAGAATTGGGCGCGTTATATGCCAACGTGCAGGTATTTGAAAACAAGGGTGCGATGATGGGATGTTCCAACCCGCATCCCCATGGTCAGATTTGGGCGACGTCTTATGTGCCCAGCGAGGTTGCCAAAGAAGATCAGGCGCAGCGTGATTGGACAGGCAGCCAGCCGATGTTGTTGGAACTGGCAACACGCGAAGCAGACGGGCCGCGCGTGGCCGTGCAAACCGAGCGCTGGATTGCAATTGTTCCTTTTTGGGCAAGCTGGCCATTTGAAACGTTGCTGCTACCGCGATTTGCCGTGCAGTGCCTGCCCGATCTGGATGACGCACAGCGCGATGATCTTGCGGTTATTCTTAAGCAGCTAACGGTGCGATATGATAATTTGTTTGGCTGTTCGTTCCCGTATTCAATGGGGTGGCATGGCGCGCCTTTTGATATCAGCAATGATGCGGGCACGGGTTCTAGCAAAGAATCGAGCGCAGGCGATCATTGGCAATTGCACGCACATTTCTATCCGCCGTTGCTGCGTTCTGCTTCGGTGCGCAAATTCATGGTTGGGTATGAAATGCTGGCAGAGGCGCAGCGTGATTTAACGCCAGAGCAAGCCGCCGAACGCTTACGCGCTGTTTCAGATATTCATTACAGCTGCGCTTCATGATTGATAAAATACACAATTTGTTTACCGAAAGCTTCGCATATCCCCCCGCGCTTATAACGCGGGCGCCGGGCCGCGTTAACTTGATCGGCGAGCATACCGATTACAACGACGGTTTTGTGCTGCCTTGCGCCATTGGCAAACATACTATGGTTGCGGTTCGTGCGCGCAACGATACTCAAGTAAATATAGTGGCAGGCAACCAGAATTCGGCGCGCAGCAGCTTTTTATTGGATGCCTCGATATCACCATGCAGCGTCGCGCCATGGTCTAATTATGTACGCGGCATGGCGGCGTTCTTAATGCAGGAGGGATATGACTTGCCCGGCATGGATGTCGCGATATTGGGTGATATACCGCAAGGGGCTGGCCTGTCTTCTTCGGCGGCGTTGGAAAATGCAGCTGGACTTGCCTTTGCGGCGCTTGCCGGACGCTCTGACATTGACCGCACCAAACTTGCCTTGCTTGGGCAGCGCACAGAGCATGAATTTGCCGGTTGCAATTGCGGTATAATGGATCAGTTGGTAAGCGCACGTGCGCAGGCTGGGCATGCGCTTTTGATTGATTGCCGCAGTTTAGTCGCGCGGGCCATTGCTGTTCCCGATAACCTATCGATCTTGATCGTACATTCAGGGATAAGCCGCGGCCTTGTAGACGGCGCATATAACGCACGGCGCGCGCAATGTGAGGCAGCCGCAGCATATTATGACGTAGCGGCGCTAAGGGACTTATCCGAATTACCACCGCAAGGGTCGCTTGATACGATTGCGTATATGCGGGCGCGGCACGTGATAACCGAAAATGCGCGCACACTTGCGGCGGCCAATGCGCTCGCGCGCTCTGATTTGGCGGCGCTTAATGTGCTTATGGCACAATCCCACGCATCGATGCGGGATGACTTCGAAATCACGCTTCCTGCTATCGATCATCTGGTGGATATATTGACCACCGCGATTGCAGGACAAGGCGGAGCACGGATGACGGGCGGCGGTTTTGGCGGCGCAGTGGTTGCATTGGTTGCCAAGGACCGCATTGATCATGTTATTGCAGCGGTAACCCGCCAATATCGCACGCCCGGCGGCCAGCCTGCTGATATAATGGTGGAGCAGGCAAGCACAGGCGTAAGTCAGATACTATAATTTTGGCATGCAATTTGCGGCGTTGCGGGCTTTTGTGCAATCGATTGTTGTAATTTTACTTGCAGCCCTTATTGAAAGAGACGAGATGGAGTTGGGTGATGGGGTTAGTGCATTGAATTTCTTGCAGGTAACATTGCAAACGAGTGAGTGGACCGCA
>JAYWFI010000052.1:0-2589 GCA_043778865.1 Sphingomonadales bacterium | reverse complement strand
AAGCGCGCAGGCAATGGGCTATGCCGCGATCTATCTGGCGCAGCAGTTTAAGGGCTTTGCCAAAGACAATGGCTGGCTGGCAGACGGCGACCCGCTGGTAATCGATCTGGACGGCGACGGGATTGAGACGACGGGGTTGGGCAGCGCCGTGCGCCGCATGGCGGCCAATGACAACGAGCAGGGCATATGGTGCATAAGACATTGTGCTTGAGTGAAGTGCAAGGTGTTGTATGTAATAGTAAAGTAATGATTTTGCAAGGAGTGGCGTGATGGAATTTGAGAATAATTGGGTTGTGCCTGTTTTGCATGACGGGCCGATGAAAGAATGCCTGATCGATCCCGTCCTGAACATTGAAATGCACGTCATTGCACCCCGACAGGAGCCTGATGAAGTTGTTCGCGAGCTGCGTTTTAGTTATGATCCAGAATTTTGCTCCGATGGACTCATCCGGCAATGGACTAAAGATGAAATCGCGAGCGGCTTTTTAAGGAATCCTCCTGAAAATCCATTGAGGCTCGTTCGATCGGAGAAGCACCGAAAAATTGGCGAACTTGGATTCGATGCCCGTTTTTATCTGGAGCGGGGCGATGATCCGGAAGAGTTGCTAGTACGTTTGCATGAAAAAAGTTTACGTATGACTGCTCTCCTCCTTTCAAAAGCCACTGCTCCTATTGTTTCCGAACATCCCTATCCATTTCTCTATCACTGCATCAAACATTGTGTTGAAATGGCGATTTGGGACGAATTGGCCGTTCATCAAAGTATGGGGACTTTGCGCGGTGCACAAATCCGCCGCATCCGCTTTTTGATCAAATCTACCGTCGCCGAAGAACTTACACCTTTCAGTGGTCGCACTTTTGAAGAAGCAGGCGACGGCCAATGCCTCTTTTCGCTGCGGGAGGTGCGGTCATGACAAGTTTGTTTGATACCGCCGTCGATATTACGTTAAAGGGTTATGTTAAAGCTGACGGAACTGGCTTAAGCACAGGCGAGCGTCAAGCTTTAGCCGATCATTTAAGGAGCCAAGGACTGCAAAGCCGATTTGCGGTTGAGATTCAGCGGCATACCGCACGTTTGCCGGATGGATCAATTTATGTCACTTATTCAGGATCTGGCGGAGGTGAAAGATCACGCGATTTTGTAATAGAAATTAACGGTAATGGCGGCAAAGCGGGTAGGATAGGCGATACTGACTGGGGCAAGTTTATTGAAGAAAGTCCCAATGCAAAGGCAATTGCCAATGAATTTGCAATGGAGATCAGATCATATGCGCAGCAGAATTTAGGCGGAAACCTGCAAAGGGGAGGCTTCCCTCTAAACGGCGACGCCGTCAAAGACATGATGTTTAACTATGGTTCCAAAAGCTATATCCTGAATGGCAAGGAAAACGGCGCTGGATATTTTCGCGGGTTCTTTGGTGATGATGCCGACCCGGCGCGCGGCTTTGGCGCAGTTGAACTTCCTGAAATGGCAGGCGAAACGCTAAATGATAAAACAGTCGGCGCCAACGATACGGTTGCAGACGCAATCAAACAGGACCGCATGTATGCGCCGACCGAGGAGGCGCATCGCCACATGTGGAGAGATGCAGATGGAACGCTTAACCCTGATCGATATCGAGAAGGGCAACTTAACGCAAAGTTTAAGCAAGTTGTAGCAGGCGTCGGCCAGATGATCGCCGACCTTGCGTCCAAAGGCATTGACGTTGAAGGCAAGACGCTCAAACAGATCGAGCGTGAGTTCGTTCGCGCGTTCCGTGCTGATAAAACCAAGCTTATTCAATGGGCGGACTACTCCATTAACCGGGCCACGCTGACGCTTGACGCATTGGACGCATCTGCGGACCGTATGCCTGCGCATATCCGCGATGCGTTTAACAAGTCGGCGCAAAAGTTCCGAGATTATATCCGCAAACCCAATGGCAGTATCGACCGCGTTCGTGCAGGCGCAGGTATTGCGACAGGCGTGCTGTCGATTGCGAACCTGTGGGTAGAATTTGCGCGGCGCGATTATGATCCGGTGCGGATTGCATCCTATTTGAAGGTTGCGGCAAAAGAAGCGATTGAAAGCTTGCCGACGGCGGCGTTGATGGTTGGCGCAGCGGCGATGGCAGGACCTGTTGGCTGGTTTGCGTTAGGCGCTGTGGGTGGTTATTTTGCGATACGTCAGGTCGTAAGCAACCTTGCAGAGAGTGATGTGCTTGATAAGACGGGCGTGACGTATAAGATCGTCAAACAGATTGACGATGCGCTGGATGCGTTTGAAGGCATGATAGGCGGGTATCTGAGTCAAGCACAAAAGGCGCTGGGTAAAGGCGCAGAGCTTGGCCTTGAGTATGTAACGGGCAGCGCGATTGAATGGACGGCGGAGGAGAGCGCCGCGTGGGTGGGGGATAACAACGATATCCTAATCGGCGACGACCTGTCGATGTTGATTGGTAGCGAGAAGAATAACTGGTTGATCCACCGCAGCGCAGGTGAGGTGTTTGGTGAGGCCGGCGATGATGTGCTGATTGGATGGCTACCAGAGACGATTAAACAAGGACAGATTGTCGGCGTCGAAGTCGGAGCCAAATGGGGGCAGTGGAA
>JAYWFI010000051.1:0-3268 GCA_043778865.1 Sphingomonadales bacterium | reverse complement strand
TTTTTGGCAGAGGCAAGGTTGCCAAGGCTAAGGCCCGCATAATTGTGGCTGGGCCCGATAATGCCATCAAAGTTAATCTCGGTTATCTCGGTTATCGCGCTCATATCACGTACGCGCTACAAAGCTGACGGTGTCGCCAGCTTTGACATCTAACGTATTTGCCGCATTGGCACTCAAGCTTACATCTTCTCCATTTTGCCCAATGTAACCGTATGCACAGCGCCAAGTGTTCAAGCGTCCAGCAGACACAAGGCACTTTATGCTATTTTCTGCATTATCATCGATTGCAGTGATAATGCCATCGCGGGCATTGCAGATACTTTTAATCTGGTCGGTACGTACTGTCATCGTTGGACCACCATCAAAAATATCAACGTAATTTTCCCAAGCAAAACCTTCATTTTCAAGCATGCGCATCGCGGCGCGGCCCGATACATGCGGCACGCCAATAACGGTGCGAGCATGATCACTTAACATTGCAATATATACAGGATGTTTGGGCATCAGATCGGCTATGAATTGATTGCCATGTTTACCGTTAAATTCGTCAGCGTCTTGAAAACTCATTCCAAAAAATCGCCCAGCAACGCCGTCCCAAAAAGGCGAACCACCCGCTTCATCAATCACGCCGCGCAGTTCCGCCAAAGTACGATCGGCAAAGCGCGCACGGTGTGACCGGATAAACATATAGCGGCTGCGCGCAATCAGCATACCAAGCCCGCCGGAGCGCTCTCCTGGATGCAAGAACAGCCCGCCAACCTCGGTTGTGCTCTCTAGGTCTGTGGATAGGTTTAGGATATCAGCACGAAATGTACGCTCTAACTCCTCGCTATGCTGGGTTAGTGCACCTATCCTGTAACTGTAAAATGGCCATTTTTGACCGACAAGCGCAAAGATTTGGCAGGTACCGCGGACATCACCTGTTTGTGTATTTTCAAGAACGAACACAAATATATCATCGCCAATAACATCATCGTCTCGCGCAAAAGCCTCTTGCGATTTTGCAAGCTTTGCCGAAAGCGCGTCTTTGTCTGGCGGCAAATTGGTAAAGCCGCCGCCTGTACGCTTTGCCATTTCATATATCTTTTGCACATCTTCGGGACGGGCAGGGCGGATAATAAAACTCATAAACTTCCTTTTTCGGCAATGCGCAAGATTGTGAGCGCCGATAGCCTAGCGCGTTCAGACAAACTTTCGGTGATAAGATATTCGTCGGCGCTATGGATGCTTCCGCCGCGCACGCCCATTGTGTCAACCACAGGCACGCCGCACGCCGCGATATTGTTGCCATCACAAACACCGCCTGTGCTGCGCCACCCAATTGTCATGCCCAAGTCTTCACCGCATTTTTTGACAAGGCCGAATAATTTTGCGGCACCGTCGCTAATGGGTTTTGGGGGGCGGCCAAAACCGCCATGTAGATGGATGGACACATCATGCTCCTGCTCAATTTTTTCAATAAGGCTACGGATTTGTCTATCTGCATAAATCTCTAATTCGGGTGAATGCGGCCGCAAATTAACGCGCAGTATCGCTTGGTCAGGCACAACGTTATTCGGGCTGCCGCCCTCGATACGGGCAGGGTTCACCGACAGCCCCTCTTGCGTTAACGCTTTCAGGCGCAAGGCCAAATCTGCGGCGGCAATTAATGCATTGCGGCCTTCTTCTGGGTTGCGGCCAGCGTGCGCACTTTTGCCGGATACGTTGATGGAAAAATTGCCGCTGCCTGCGCGTGCGCCTGCCAAAGTGCCATCTGGCAAAGCAGGCTCATAAGTAAGCGCAGCGATTTTCCCTTTGGCCATTTGCGCAATCAACGGTGCAGAGGATGGCGACCCGATTTCCTCATCGCTGTTGATCAGAACTTGATATCCAAAATTTTGGGGTGCAGCGGTTTCAACGGCGATCAATGCAGCCAGCATAACGGCGATACCGCCTTTCATGTCGGCCACGCCGGGGCCATTTAATATGCCTTCTTCAAGCCATTGTAGTGTTTGAAAGGGATGATTGGCGGCAAACACGGTATCCATATGGCCAGTGAATAGCATTTGCACAGGTGCATCGGGTCTTACATTTAATATCAGGTGCTTGCCATGCGATATGCTCTCTACCATACCGTTGCTGCGTACGCGCTGAGTTGAATTTGGCGCAGCTAACTCAATATTACCGGGCAGAGCAGCAAAGGCATCTGCCAGCATTTGCGCGGTTATACCCAAGCCAGCAAGGTTTGATGATCCGCTGTTAATCGCGGCCCAAGATTGCACCTGCGCCAACATAGGAGCTTGATCAATCTGATCTAAGGCAGATCTTTCGTGATGAGATAACATTTGCATTGCCTACATCTAGCGCGCTGTTGCTTACAGCGCTAGGCCTTGCGCCAATTTTGCTTAGTTATAACTATGCGCGTGCAAGTTCACGGGCCAATTCTATCCATTCTGCAATTGTTACAGTTTCGGCGCGGCGATCTGCGGCGATGCCTGTTGCCGCAAGTGCCTCGATTGCTCCCTCAATGCTCTTTAAGCTTTGCCGCAGCATTTTTCGGCGCTGGCCAAATGCAGCAGCAGTTAGGCGTTCCAGTACTTTCATCTGCACACCGTCTGGTTGCGCAGTAGGCGTAATGTGGACAACTGCTGACATCACTTTGGGTGGCGGCGTAAACGCGGATTTGTGCACGGGCATCGCAATACGCGCTATGCTGCGCCACTGTGCCAATATCGACAGCCTGCCATAGGCATCGCTGTTTGTGTCTGCAATAATGCGGTTTGCAACTTCTCGCTGGAACATCAACGTCATGGATTGCCAGCGCGGCGGCCACAGCTCCTGCGTCAACCAGCCAACGGCAAGCGCGGTACCGACATTATAGGGCAGATTCGATACAATATGATATGCGCCGTCAATTAAAGCTGCTGGATCTACCTTCATGGCGTCGTCTTCTATTATGCGTAACTGTCCGGGAAAGGCATCGGATAATTCGGCAAGCGCAGGCAAGCAGCGATGATCACGTTCCATCGCAGTTACATTTGCACCGGCGCGTAATAGCGCCCGCGTAAGGCCTCCTGGACCCGGCCCCACTTCGTATACGTTTGCACCAGATAACGGGCCCGGTATTCGCGCAATCCGGTCTAGCAAATGCGCATCTAGTAAAAAGTTTTGGCCAAGTGCTTTACGGGCGGACAGATTGTGCTTTGCTATCACATCGCGTAGCGGCGGTAAGTGTTTTGCTTCGGTCATTCACACTCTTTGGCGTATGCCCTGCGGTTTGTAATACAGG
>JAYWFI010000050.1:0-2218 GCA_043778865.1 Sphingomonadales bacterium | reverse complement strand
AGTGCATTGCGGAATGATCCATCCGCTTCGCTTGAAAGCCAGCAAGCGCGAACAGCGCTGATCGCCAATCTGGCAGGTGCATTATCCACTGCGATGGGCGGTAATGCGGGAACAGCCGCCTTTGCAGCACAGATCGAAAGCGAGAATAACTATCTAACGCGTCCGCAACTACAAAGCCGTCAGACAGAGTTGGCAAAGTGCGGCACCAATCAAGTATGCATTACAGGGGTCAATGATAAATATGCCAATCTATCTGCGTCGCAGGATTTGCAAGTAGCAATAGCGTGCCAGGGCGCCGGTTTGCAGGGATGTGCGGCATTGCAATCTGAGCAAGCGGATTATCTAAATGGCAGAGTATTTAGGGGATCAGGCGTCAACCGCATTTTGGGCAATGTAGGTAGCAGTTGGGCGGGTAGTAATTCAATCCCGCTTGATAACGCATTGCGGGTTGATATTCAAAGGTCATCCATGCATTCGGCGCTCGACGCCATTGCGGCAGGGCAAATCGCAGTTGTGGCACAAACGCCGTTTATGCGCAGAAATGGTATTGTAGATAGCCGCTACGGACTTGACACGCTTGACCCGAACTCAGCGCAGGCACAGCTTTATACGATCCTTCCCAATCTTTATAACCGGGATCAAGCAACGGCCGGCATGACATTCTTAGGAAGAGCAACCGATGGTCAGCGTGTGATCGCGGCGCAAGGATTTCAAGGTCAGCTTAACACTATACAAACCATCGTGACTACCGAAGTTGCATTAGGATGCGGTATAGCCTCTTCTGTATGCGCAGGCGCGCTGACAACCGCAGCTGTGGTTGATTGCGCCCGCGATCCCAGCGTAGTGGGCTGCGGCGCAGCGGCGATTGGCGTGGCTGTGCCATTGGTGCGCACCATAAGTAGCGTAAGAGCCACGAGCGCTGTCAATGCCGCAAACGCAGCCGATGAAGCCGCGCTGGCAAACAGAGCGGCGATTGAGGCGCTTAATCCGGCAAATGCACAAATGGTAGTTCGGAACGGCCTTCCTTTGGATGCTGCCAATCTGGCAGCACGATTTGAGACATTGGGAGCGACAAATGTGCCTATTGTTGGAACAAGGATTGGCGAAAAGATGATTGCAGCTATCCAGGCAGGATCGCCGGGATTAAGTCGTCGTCAAGCTATCGATTTTGCAGAAGGATATTTTCAGTCAGGTGCTGCTATCCCAGCTGCTACCAGAGTAACTGCGGGAACGCCGCTTATTAAGCTGGTACCTGCAGGCGAAGCAGTATCCCCTTACTCAGGATATTTTTTGACAGTCAGTGAGTATAATGCGCTGAAAGCAAATCCAGCAGCCTTGTCGAACCGGCTTAGCTTGCCGCTTGGATCACATGCGGCAACTTACGATGTATATCAGGTGACGGCGCGTAGCAATACGACAGTATTTACCAGTAGGGTCGCGCCAACGATACAAGGAACTTTACGTCAAACAGGTGGTGCAGTTCAAACAATTGTGCCAAACAGATCAGTGTTTACAACGCCGACGAGAATAAGCAGTATTCCAGGTAGATGAGGCCATTATGATTAAACGCGTTAAACTCGACAAGGATGGCTGGCCAACTGAACTTGATTGGAAAGCGATACGACGTGAAACACTAGAGCTTAAGGCCTATATCGAGGCCGCGCCTTTAGGCGAGGTATTGCAATATGAATATAAATCTCGGGTTATGCCTTTAATTGATAAGACGCTTGATGGTTCAATACAAATACCATTTCCGTATAATGAATTTCCTTACAATACTAGATACATCATGGAAGGACTATATCCCGAACTACCTGAAAAATTTCACGAACTTTATACTAATTTTATGTATAGAATTCGTCCAGACATTGGTGTGATGAGCCTTTCTTATCATGAAAACGGTGACGAAACCTATGACTATGAAAAATATCGTACAACTGATGAAGACGGCAACGTGTACGAAATGTGCTGGTTTGAAGACTGATTTTAGGAATTCCGACAACAGTTCATTCAACTATCTTAATCTTAGCGCCTTATTCCCTTCGCATCTTGCCGGGCCAACGGCTCGGCGCTAACAATGGCACACGATGCGTTTGAACTGTGAACTTACCCTGTTTCCTGCGGGTTTTATCAGCGCGCTAACCCTGAACGGCAGCACGCTAACCGGTGAAAGCGTGAATGTGCGCGCGGGTGCCCTCACTATCGAGAGCGTGCAGGA
>JAYWFI010000049.1:0-6511 GCA_043778865.1 Sphingomonadales bacterium | reverse complement strand
TTTGTTGATTTCTACCTGCGCATCTCCCTTGGCAATACCCGGGCTCATATCCGCGCCCACAAACACGCGTGCTTTTTGGTCGGTGCGCTGAATGGATGTTGGTCCTGAACCAAAGCTGATGTCGGCAACGCGGCCCAGCGGCACCGATCCGCCGTTTGCAGTGGGCACAGGCAAATTGGCTATCGTGGCAAAGCTTTGGCGTGAAGCAGCAGGCATGATTACGCGGATGGGGATTTGACGCGAGGATAGCGAGAATTTCGCAGCGTTTTGATTAATATCACCCTGCGTTGCAATACGGATCGCTTGGCTCATCGCGGCGGTCGTGATGCCCAGTTGTGCGGCCAATTCTTGACGCGGTTTTATGATCAATTCGGGACGTTCCAAATTGGCAGAAATACGCGGGGACTGCAAATTGGGCAGACCCTTCATCTGTTCCACCAATACAGCCGCCGTTTTGTTAAGCAATTCGGGATCAGTACCCGATAACATTACAGTTATGCCGCGCCCGGTACCGCCATCATTGCCGCCGGGACCTTGCTGTTCAAAGTTAATGCGTAGGTCAGGATATTTTTGCAATAATGGCGTCAGATCTTTTTCAAATTGCTGTGATGTACGCGTTCGTTTTTCTTTGAATGTCACAGTGATACTAGAGGAACCTTCCTCAATTCGTTCTAGTATAATATCGGCTTCGCGCTGCTTACGCATCAATGCAGCAATTTCAGAGGACACCTGTGATGTACGCGCCAGCGTAGTTCCCGGCGTCGCTTGTATCGAGATGTCGGTTGAATCGCGGTTGGCATCGGGGAAAAACTGTTTGGGCAAGATATAACCAAGGCCGATACTTGCAAGTAAAGCCACAAAACCCATGAACATCATCCAATATCGGTGCGATAAAGACCAGCGCAATACCCGCATATATGTCGCAAGCCAGGGCGCATCGTCATGCTCTTTTAGTTCGCCAGACTTCATAAAATACGCAGCAATCATGGGGGTAATCATGCGCGCAACCGCAAGGCTCATTAGTACAGAGGCGACAACGGTTAAACCAAAGTTTTTGAAAAACTGCCCTGCAACGCCGGGCATCAGCCCAACGGGAAGGAACACGGCAACGATTGAAAATGTTGTCGCCACAACCGCAAGCCCGATTTCATCGGCGGCTTCGATTGATGCCTGATACGCAGATTTGCCCATCCGCATATGACGCACAATGTTCTCAATCTCCACAATCGCGTCATCGACCAAAACGCCCGCTACCAATCCAAGCGCAAGCAGCGACATTTGGTTTAATGTAAATCCCAGCATGCTGATAAACCAAAATGATGGTATCGCCGACAGTGGTATTGCGATTGACGATATGATAGTGGCGCGCCAATCACGTAGGAATAGGAACACAACCACAATGGCAAGTAGCGCGCCTTCGATCATTGCGGCCATTGAGCTTTTGTATTGCGCACGGGTGTAAACCACGCTGTTGGTTAGCTGTACAAATTTTACACCGGGGTTTTCTTTTTCGATCTTCTTCATTTCGGCCGCAGCGGCGTCGAATACACTAACGTCTGACGCGCCTTTTGCCCGGGTAATGCCAAAGGTTACAACTTGTTTGCCATTTTGCCGCGTAATTGATTTTTGTTCGCCAAAACCGTCGGTAACCTCGGCCACATCAGAAAGTTTGACGGTTCGGCCGCCGCCAAGTGATATCTGGCTTTGTGATAATTGATATGCGGTACCAGCATTGCCTAATACGCGGATAGACTGACGCGATCCTGCGATTTCAGATTTGCCGCCAGACGTATTAAAATTCACCTGACGCAGCGCGCCGTTTATCTGATTGGCCGTAACTCCGAGTGACTGCATTTTAGCAGGGTCCAGCAGCACGCGGATTTCACGGTCAACTCCGCCGCTGCGGCTTACTTTGGCCATACCCGTAACCGAAAGCAGGCGTTTGCCAACGGTATCATCTACAAACCAGCTTAGCTGTTCTAACGTCATATCGGTCGCTTGTACCGCGAAATAGGCGATTGGCCGGCCCGAAGTTTGCGCCTTAAAAACTTGAGGTTCTAATATACCATCGGGTAAGTCAGAACGGATTTGATCCACTGCATTTTTAACTTCATTAACCGCTTCATTGATATCGTCACCGATTTGGAACTGTACAATAACGGTCGAATTGCCTTCATCGGCCGTTGTGTTTATCTGCTGCACACCGTTGATGTTGCGGACGGCGGATTCCACTTTTTGCGAGATCTGCGTTACGATTTCGCTGGGGGCTGCGCCGGGCTGGGCAATGCTAACGATAACAACTGGGAATTCGATATCGGGGTCATCCTGCACTTCCATACCCATAAAGCTGACTATGCCCGCCAGAGTTAGAGCAATGAACAACACAATGGGTACAACAGGGTTACGAATGGACCACGCGGAAATATTACTAAAATTCATACCAATGCATCCAATCTTACGCCTAGTTACTGCGCCAACACTTTTTAATACTATTTCTTCTCAAGCACGGGTTTGACAACTTCGCCTTCACTTAAGAAGCTGCCTGCGCGCAACACAACCCGTTCTGTACCTGCCAGCCCTTCTAATACCGGGATCCCAGATGCAGTAACGCTGCCCGTTTTTACGCGGCGCTTTGCTGTTTTATTATCTGCACCCACCAAATAAACGTAGCTGCCATCTTTGTCGTTCTGGATCGCGGATTCAGGAAGAATGGGCGCAGTGGTTGCGCCTGCTTGTATCTGTACATTGGCAAAACCGCCGGGACGTAGCGCACGGTCAAAAGGTAGCGCAATGCGCGCTATGCCTTGACGCGATACGGCGTCAATCATTGGGGAAATCTGCCATATTTGGCCGTTAAATACCCTCGCATCGCCAACGGGCGTAACTTGCGCAGTGACACCGTTTGAAACCAATGCCAAATCGGCTTCACCAAGCAATGCCTGCAATTCCATCTCGCCGCCCTTTGCAATGCGAAACAACACGCCTGCGCCAGCGCTCACGGTTTGGCCGGGCTCTACCTTTCGTTCCAATACATAACCGCCAACAGGGGCGCGTACATCCAATCTTGCGTTACGCGCCTGCGTTTCATTCAATTGTGCGTTTGCTACGTTCACACGCGCCCTTGCTGCATCACGCGTTGCGATTTTGCGGTCAACATCGGCCTTGGAAATAAACCCGCGGCTGACAAGTTGCAAAGCGCGCTGCAATTCATTTTCAGCCAACTGCAAATCGGCACGTGCCACACCAATCTGGGCAGAAAGTGCAGCGGCTTGCTGTGTCTGTACGCTACGATCAATGCTGAGCAGGATTTGACCCTGTTTTACCCAATCACCTGCATTTACATAAACCGCAGAAACTTGCCCGCCTTCTCCCACAACTCCAACGGGAACTTCGCGCCGTGCGGCAAGCGTACCTGTTGCGTTTATCATGCGCGCAACAGTGTCGCTGCCCGGTGATACAACGGTGATGCTCTGCCCAGCCGCTTTGGCGTCCTTACCAGCCGCTGCCGTTACTTGCGCCGCACTTTTTTGCTTTGCCAATATGAAATAGGCTGCACCGGCCGCCAGCATTACAATCACAAGCGCTAATATGATCCAAACCTTGCGGTTTCGCGGAGCGCTATCGTTACCAAATTCTTGAAATTCAAGTTGGTTCTGACTTGTTATGCTGGTTTCATAATTCATATCTTATCCATATTGATATTAAGCCAGTTATATTCAAACGAAACGGCCTGCGAATAGATTTAGTGTATTATATAAATAAAGCACCTTGCGCAAGGCATGCATGTACAAACAATGTAAGTCGCATTATGCTACTTACATAGCGCACATTCCGCCGCCGAACAATGCTATGTTTGAATGTTATTTCCAGAAGTGCATAAGAGAGGGACTAGCAATAAATCGCGTAGTCCCTTTTGGTTCATTTGCGTCAGTTCAACGAACAGAACCGCGTCTTATTAGATTGATAATTCCCAAAAGAACTACGGCACCAAGAAATGATGTAAGTAGTGTCATTGGGTTAAAGGCACCATCCCGAAGTTGCCCTCCGCCCAGTAACCATCCGAACAGAAAACGACCAATAATCGAACCAACACAGCCAACAATCACATTCAACATAATACCCATACCAGCGTCGTTCTTCATCACTTTGCTGGCGAGCCAACCCATGATGCCGCCCATTATCAAGGCAAGTATAAAATCAAACATATTTCTTCCTCCCATTAAAGAGAAATAAAGCTAGCCCAGAAAATATGTAGACAATAGCGTAAATCACAAATATTTTTAAACACTAGCGTAGCTATTGTAATACTAGACACACAAAAGCCCCGTAAAGCAACATTACGAGGCTATTATTTTGGGTTTACGATCTAGGCTAAGATCAATATTTTTGCTGCCGCTCATACAAATCGCGGTAATGTTGAATGCGCGTTACTCGCAAACCCGGCATGCCCGATCGGTCAACCGCGCGTTGCCATGATGCAAACTCTTCAAGCGTTAAGTCATAACGCTCGCACGCATCATTCATCGTCAGCAATCCGCCACTGACAGCCGATACAACCTCTGCTTTGCGCCGCACAACCCAGCGCGTTGTGCCGGGAGGAGGCAGGCTATCCAATGTCAGCGATTCGCCCAGCGGCCCGATTACTATTGCAGGGCGGATTTTTTGGTTCTCTATCATAACGTCCTCAATTTTCTTGCCCCGGCTTTGTTATCTGCACTTCAGATACAGTGTTAATAACCCCATCAAGTTTTCTATTCACTAAACTGTCTTGGTAAACGCTCTGGTCATAAATGGCCGAATTGCTGAATTCAATGTTACCAAACGGCAGGAATGCGCCATAAGGTGCAGGTCCTGCGGCAACGCGAAACAATACTGCCGCAAAATATCGAATACGCGCATCAATGGTATCGTTGACGTTTGCATCTTCAAAAATACTTTCCTCGGGGCCTGTTTTCGCCGCGCAAAGCATTGCGCGCACCGTCACGCTACCGCTTTGACGCGATATCGCTTCTGCCAAAAAGCCGCGCTGATGCGCGCAATGATCATAGCGGGCAAACGGCGCGCCACTTCTTGTATTCACATGAGGGAAGTTCATTTCCATAACAGCCCATCTACACCGCACTATATAACGGCGAGTAAAGGCGGGCTTCACTGGATATTAGGCGAGGTTAATTCTAGTTATCATTTTGCCAGCCGTTCTGTTTCATTATGAGAACTAGGCACGCAAAACCAGCATTTGCGGTGACACACGTTGCTATGCTTAACGCTATGAATATAGATATTTCTGAAAATAAGTTGCGATTTAGGCTCAATTCAACCCGCAAGCCTGTCGTCGTGGCAAAGCCGGCCGTGCTTTGCTTCGTATTCTGACGCTGAAATAATCGGTGCTGCTTGATGCATCCGCGATACCCGCGCCATCATAAAGCAGCGCTATGCATTGAATTATTTCTTCGCAGGGCCCGGCCGGCCCCGCCGTGCATCGCGGCCTAGCTTTGCTTCTATCCAATCCATAAAAGCGTCGCCTCCAAGCGGCCTGCCAATTGTTTCGGCCCGGCGCAGCGCCATCGACATCTCCTCATCCTCACCCAAACGCAGCAGCGCCTTAAAATCACCAACGCGGTCTAAAACGGGCGCAGTATCGGTTAATCCGTCACCTTTACCGGGATCAAGATGCGCATGCACACTCGACCATTTCCATTGCGGCGCACGTTTTACCAGCTGCGCCCGCACTGGATTCATCGCAACATAAGGGATAGCAGCCATCAAATGCGCTTCATCCATTGCAACGCAGCCGTATCGGCCTTGCCAAAAATGCCCCGTCCGCTTCTCACGCGCATTAATATGCCCCGCATACGTGCGGTGAACTTGCGATAAACATGCGCGCAGGCTGTCTTCATGTTCGGGCACAAGGATCATGTGGACATGATTGGGCATCAAAACCCAGCTCCAAACCGAAACGCCGCTTGCTGCAGCATGCAGTGAGAGGAGCTCACGATAAAGCGCATAGTCCTCTTTACAGAAAAACGTCTGCGCCCGCCCATTACCCCGCTGCGTAATATGATGCGGCGTACCGGGGATGATAAAGCGAGCAAGTCTAGACATGTGCTGTAAATACGTTAACTTGGATTTAATGACAATATTTAAATGCACTGTCACCGTAATCCCGTAATCCTGTCACCGTAATCCGGGGATTGCGGCGGCGGCAGGGCTCTATAACCTTGGCCGCGCGGCGGCGGACTTGCCGCTGATCTACTTTGACAGGTTTGTACCGTGGATTAAGTATAAGCTTGAGGACGGCGCGGCGGCAGGGACCAAGGACCTGATTATCGGCAATGTGCTGGATAGCTTTCTGCGGCTATTGGGCGCAGGCAGCGTGGGCGCGCAGGGTAATATGCGGGTGACGGATTACAAACGCGGCGCAGGGGTGATCTTTTCTGAGCGCGGCGATCTGGGCCTGGCGTTTGAGGATATCAGCATCACCGGCATATTGGCGGCGCTGGCGCCGTTTGTG
>JAYWFI010000048.1:0-4064 GCA_043778865.1 Sphingomonadales bacterium | reverse complement strand
CGCATCGGCAAGCTGCACCGGCGCTTCGATAAGCGCCTCTATCGCTAGCTCATCTTTATCAGATAGCTTAAAGCCATCGGGCCCAAACAGCTTGATCCCATTGTCTTCATACGGGTTATGACTGGCGGAGATCATCACGCCTAAATCAGCGCGCATCGAACGGGTAAGCAGCGCAACTGCAGGGGTTGGTATCGGGCCAAACTGCACGACGTTCATGCCAACGCTGGTGAACCCTGCGACAAGTGCGTTTTCCATCATATACCCTGACAGGCGCGTATCCTTGCCGATCACAACGCGGTGCTTATGCGATCCGCGCAGGAAATGGGTGCCTGCCGCCTGGCCGACTTTCATGGCCATTTCGGGCGTCATAAACCCTTGATTGGTGCGGCCACGAATACCGTCTGTACCGAAAAATTTGCGCATTAAAGTCTATTCCCTAGCCTTGGATTTGATGCGCCTTATCGCAAAACAGCATGGCGCGCAAAGTGTCAAAATATCAAACCCTGCAACATAACCTTGCCATGCCGTTTTCATGGGCTATCAAAGCCCCACTAAAACAAACGAGAGCATCGCAATGTTAAAAGCCCTGATCATTCTATCTTCCTTAATCGGCGGGTTAGTTGCCGGAATTTTGATTGGCGAGCAGGCACCTGTTGTCATAAGCACCGCCGACGTAATCGGAACAATGTGGCTTAATGCCATGCGCATGACCGTCGTTCCGCTTGTTGTATCGATACTGATTACCGGCATATTACAAGCCACGTTGATGGCGCGCGCGGGCCGTATGACACTGCGCGCCATTGTGACTATGGTGGTGATCTTGTGGTTATCGGCGGCAATGTCCGCTTTGCTTACGCCTGCTTTGCTTGATCTATTTCCGTTACCTGCTGAAACAGCCGAAGGATTACGATCGGTTTTAGCAGGAAAAGCTGCACCCAGTGCAGTTCCGCCATTTACAGATACATTGCGGGCATTAATTCCCAGCAACGTGATCGACGCGGCCGCAAAGGATCAGATCCTACCACTGATTATCTTCACGCTGGCATTTGCGTTTGCGATCAGCCGCCTTCCCGATAAACAGCGCGATACGCTAAGCAGTTTTTTCGAAGCCATCAGCAGCGCGATGATCATCTTGATCGGATGGGTGCTATACGTTGCGCCGCTTGGCGTATTTGCGCTGGCACTTGTGGTTGGCCAAAAAGCAGGCGTAGAATCCTTCGCTTTCTTTTTGCATTATGTGACGATTGTTATCGCCAGCGGCGCCGTAATATGGCTGGCCTCATTCGCACTCGCATTTGTGGGAGCTGGCAAAAATCCGGTGACTTTCTTTATCGCGGCGGTCCCAGCGCAAGTGGTTGCCATTTCCACACAAAGCTCGCTTGCCTCGCTGCCTGCGATGGTATCCGGCGCCAAGGCGATCGGAGTGGGAACGCGCTCAACCGACGTCGTGTTTCCGGTGGCCGTGGCGCTATTTCGGGCAACGGGGCCCTGCATGAACTTGGCCGTTGCCATTTATGTCGCGCACCTGCTTGGAGTGCAGCTTACCGCCGGACAACTGGCACTTGGTGTGGCGGCGGCGGCAATCACAACGATGGGCGCAGTAAGCCTGCCGGGATCGATATCATTCATAAGCTCAATAGCGCCTATTAACTTGGCAATGGGGCTACCGATCGAACCATTGGCATTGTTGCTGGCTATTGAAACATTCCCTGATATCATGCGCACATTGGGTAACGTAACCATGGATATGGCCGTGACCGCCACAATCGCCAAAGCAGAAGGAGATATCACATGAAGTACCGCGAACTAGGCCACGGTCTTAAGGTATCTGCAATCGGCATTGGCTGCATGCCCATGATTAAAGAAGGCAACATCTTATACGGTGAGCCCGCCGATCTGGACGAGTCCGTCCGTACCATTCACAAAGCCATCGATTTGGGTGTCACGTTTCTTGATACTGCGCAAATTTACGGGCCGTTTTCTAATGAGGAACTGGTCGCAGATGCCATCCGGGGCAAGCGCGATAAACTGGTAATCGCAACAAAATTCGGCTTCAAATTTGAGGGCAACAAGATCACAGGTATTGACGGATCGCCCGAAAATGCGCGCGCTTCTGTTGAAGGATGCCTGAAACGTCTAGGCACAGACTATATCGATTTATATTATCAGCACCGCGTTGACCCCAGCATTCCTATCGAAGAGACCGTTGGCGCAATGGCGGACCTAGTTAAAGAAGGCAAGATCAAGCATATCGGCCTGTCAGAAGCGGGCCCCGCAACGCTCGCGCGCGCCGCCGCAACTGCGCCTATTACGGCGCTGCAAAGCGAGTATTCGTTATGGGAGCGCGACATAGAAGCCGATATCCTGCCTGTCTGCCGCGCGCATGGCATCGGTTTTGTGCCGTATTCGCCGCTGGGACGCGGATTTTTAACTGGGCAGATTAAGCGCTTGGCCGATCTACCTGATAATGATTGGCGGCATAATGACCCCCGGTTTGGCGGCGATAATTTTGCGAAAAACCTGAAGCTTGTTGACGTAGTGCGCGCCGTGGCGGATCGCCATAATGTATCGCTAGCGCAAATCGCGCTGGCTTGGTTGCTGGCAAAGGGCGAGGATATTGTTCCCATCCCCGGAACCAAACGCCGCGTGACAATGGAGGATAGCGTTGGCGCGGCGGATATTAATTTATCGCCTGAAGATATCGCGACGCTTGAGGCAGCAGCGCCCGTTGGGGAAACGGCTGGTCCGCGCTATAGCGAAGTGGGAATGCGCATGGTTCGGCTATAACTGGTAAAGTAGCTGGCGTTTTTATAACCAGCGGAACACCCCGGCGGCATAGGGCCCAAAGAAGTTATGTGCCCATGTCGCCAATAACCAGATAACTACGCCTATGACCCAGTTGGCTGCGCCCACATTAAAGAACTGCGTAATTCGAGGCATATAACTCGTTTTGCGCAACCATGCTTCCCATTCCACGCCCATAACATTCGATTTTTTTACCTCCTGCGCTGCCGATCCGGCAAGCGCGAGGAATATGATACTACCGATGAATATGAAAACCTCGGCGCGCGGCGCAATCAGGATATGCGCGATGCCCCATAATGCAAACGACCACATCATCGGATGCCGCGTGACCCTGAATACACCTGTGGGTGTTCGGGCCGCTAGCTCTGCTGCACCAGGGGATGGCAGCGCCGGGTTGCCAGAGAATGATCCGGCATAAAGCACGGCGGCAAACAAAGTTACGCCAGACGATATACCCCACAAAACATCGCCAACATTCCACCACATATCACCCGTGGGCGCTGCGCGGTATGCCATAACCATCCAGATTAGCAGAGCCAGAGATATCAGAGAATATACCGCCACAAACCCTGCACGGCCAAACATTCGGACCATCGCGGGACGCAGTGTATGCGACATCGCAAAATGGCTTCCAACAAAGGCAATGCTGGCAAAAATGAGCATCGCATAACTGCTCATATCTCTCTCCTCACCGCCCCGCCGGACACTCCGCACACATACGTATGTAGCCGTAAATCACCCTACCTGTCATAAGCTTTCGGTAAAGCTCCCTCATTTGGCGTTCGGTAGCGATCACGCAGCCGGTTTTGGCGGTTTTGCAGTGGTTGCGCCGCGCCATCAATATATACCGCTTCGGCTGCGCTGGACAATTCAAGCGGATCGCCGTCCCAAATCACCACATCTGCGGCGCGGCCCACCTTCAAACTGCCCAGCTTATCGCTCATTCCCATAATATCTGCAGGCACAGAACTGATCGCCGCGAACGCTTCGTTCCAAGTAAGTCCGCTGGCGCGCGGCACATTGCCAAGGCTAACCAAATTGCCTGCATATTGAGCCGAATATCTCAACTGATGCGCATCACGGTCATCAATCATACCAATCGCGGCTTTGACGCCGGCACGTTTCATGCGGCCAATGTTTGACTGCGTTGCGCTCAATTGTTCGAAGCTCGCGGGTAGATCATTCAGCGCCGACGCAATAACCGGAACGCCCGCCGCCGCAATCTTATCTGCCACGCGCCATCCTTCGCTAACGCCCAC
>JAYWFI010000047.1:0-6596 GCA_043778865.1 Sphingomonadales bacterium | reverse complement strand
CGCGCCCATGCGGTTAAGCTCGGGGACATGCATGAAACGGTTTTCGAATATCGTTTCGGTAAGCACGCTGGCCCCATTTGCCATGCAGAGCATCGCCATGAACTGCGCCTGCATATCGGTCGCAAATCCAGGGAAAGGCGCGGTGGTCAGAGTGATTGCTTTCATGGGGCCGTTTGACGCCACGCGCACGCCGTCCTTGGTTTCTTCAACAAGGACGCCTGATGCCCGCAGCGCTGCAATCGTCGCATCCATCTCGCTTGCTTTTGCTCCGATCAGCTCAACATCACCGCCCGTCATCGCGGCGGCGCATGCATAACTGCCGGCCTCAATCCGGTCACTCATCACGCGGTACGTTGCTCCGTGCAGGCGGTCTTTGCCATGTATGATCAAATCGCCGCTGCCGATCCCCTCAATCTGCGCGCCCATGGCAACAAGCATATTGCACAGATCGACGATTTCTGGTTCTCGGGCGGCGTTATGCAATACGCACGTTCCCTTCGCTAGCGACGCCGCCATGACGGCATTCTCGGTTGCGCCAACCGACACCACGGGGAAGCTGTATGTGCCGCCAGCTAGACCCTTTTTCGCGGTTGCCTTGACATAGCCGGCTGCAATTTCAATTTCTGCGCCAAATGCTTCCAATGCCTTCAAATGCAAATCAATCGGCCGGTTACCAATCGCGCATCCGCCGGGTAGAGATACGGTGGCTTCGCCCATCCGCGCCAATAACGGGCCTAACACCAATATTGATGCGCGCATTTTGCGAACCAAGTCATACGGCGCGATGTTGCTGGTCATTCGTGTGGCTTGCAACGTCATGACGCGTCCAAAATCCTCGGGGCGTGCACCGGCGATACTAGTCGACACGCCAAACTGGTTCATCAAATGCTGAAACCCGTCAATATCCGCAAGCCGCGGCAAATTACGCAGCGTAAGCGGCTCGTCGGTTAGCAATGCGCAAGGTAGTAGTGTCAACGCACTGTTTTTTGCGCCAGAAATTGGGATTTTACCCTTCAGCGTATTTCCGCCGCGTACTATTATTTTATCCATTAATGGCTTTTAGCGAGAA
This sequence comes from Sphingomonadales bacterium, assembly GCA_043778865.1. Classification (GTDB taxonomy): domain Bacteria; phylum Pseudomonadota; class Alphaproteobacteria; order Sphingomonadales; family Sphingomonadaceae; genus Sphingorhabdus_B. The sequence continues at coordinate 5,527 of JAYWFI010000047.1, read as the reverse complement.
TCGACTAGTGTGCAAGGGGGCCATGGGAAAAGCTAGAACCGCCATATCTCAGATTTCCGTTCGTAGTTGTATCATAAGATATCACAGGTTATACATTCTTATGATTGTACGTCACATTATTGCCATTTGCGGTGCGGCTTCCACACTATTATCGGGGCCTGTTTTGGCGCGCGATTGGGGCAACGAGTCGGGTTGGCAGATATCATCTGGCAGGCAAAGTTGCGGCATGTATGCGCAGCAACGCGCTAGTTCGATAATGGATATCGTTTTCCTGAAAAGATTGGACGGCAGTATTGTTATGCAGCTTAAAAGTCCGGGCTGGAATATTGCAGCAGGTACAGAAGGGCGCATTCAATACAAGCTTGATGGCCGTCTATATACCGGGCCTGCTTCCACATCGTTCATGGTCAGCAATACTGGACGCACATTGATTGCGGCATTTGGTAGCGATTTTGAACGCGAATTTCGCAGTAGCGGTGCGCTAACTCTTATATTTGATGGCCGTACGCTTGATCAGGTATCCCTTAGTGGTTCAGCATCGGCGATGAGTATCGTGCAAATGTGTCTAGACGAATTGCGTAGTGGCACAGTTTCGGCAAGTGCTGGATTTGCCTCGCTTGCCGCCAAAGCGCCTATTCCAAAAAATAGTGCAGCAAGCTGGATTACAATCGAAGACTACCCGGACTCCGCACAAAGAGAACGCAGTGAGGGCACGGCCTCTTTTCGCATAAGCGTAGGGAAGGATGGCCGCGTAGAAAATTGCATCATAACCAAATCCAGTGGTCATAAGGATCTTGATACAGCCACATGCAATAACGTTTTACGCCGAGCAAAATTTGCCCCAGCGTTGGATGCCAATGGTAACCCTGTTGCTGCTACGTATGAAAGCCGAGTTACATGGAAGTTGCCCAAATAGTATGCAGTATTATCAGCACGCTCTATTCTTTTTCAATCGTACATTGTAGAGGATGCTGCGCTTTTTTGGCAAAATCCATAACTTGTGTTACTTTAGTTTCGGCCACCTCGTAACTAAATACACCGCAAATTCCGACGCCTTTTTGATGAACATGCAACATAACTCTTGTGGCTGCATCGGTGTCCATCTGAAAAAAAGCCTTCAGCACATGGACGACAAATTCCATGGGTGTGTAATCGTCATTTAGTAGCAGCACTTTATACAGACTGGGCTTTTTTGTTTTCTCCCTAGTTCGCGTGGCTAGTCCTACGCCGGGACCACCGCCTTTGCGGTCGTCATCTTTTTCGTTGTTCATTTGTATTTGCATATTGCCAAAATAGGGCATGCTTTGAAGGCCTGCAAGCCTTGATAGCTCTATTATCCATAAAAAAGAAGCCGCCTTTCCAATGAAATGGAAAGAGCGGCTTCATTTGTGGCTTAACCGGGGTGTCACTGCGATGCATCGCCTCGAGAGAGAGGAGAGAGAAAGCGACGCGGGCTAGCAAACAGCCCGGTTAGCACTATACAAAAAAGGGCTTATGCCGCTTTCTTGAAAAGATCGGTAGTAACCGCGATGCGATTTGAAATTGGCTGAAACATTTCGCTTACTAACTTAACCATAGCTTCAGTGTTTTTTGAGCCTTGAGCAACGGCGGTGTCAAAACCCTTTTTCGTCCATGCGGTCTGCACTTTTACAAAATCGGTTGGTGTACGAACAGCAGCGATTTCTTTTACCGCAGCTTGCATTTCTGCAAAGTTGCTTTTGGCAAATTCAACATTGGTTTTACCAATGTCTTGCGCGCCCTTGGCAACAATCTTGCTAGCTTCAACCATTGCGGAAAAATTGGCTTTCTGGAAAGCAAAGGCATTTGCCGCGAGCTTTTTGCCCTTATCGGCAGCGTTGGTTGCTTTTACTTGCATATCAGCAAAAAAGTCTTTTGTTTTTGTCGTTACGGTTTCTGCTGTGTTTTCTACTGTAGTTGTCATATTCTTTACTCCAGTTTTGATGGGTGATTGCGCGACGGTAACAATTTTTGAAACAAGCTTTTCGGCAATTGCCGTTGGGGCCTTGATTTCTTTATTTTTAGCGGGGACTTCAATCGAAACTGTTTGTGATGCGGCTTTGCGGACCGGTTTCGACTTTGGTGTTTCCTTGCTTGTCATAATGTTTGCACCATAGTTGTTGTTGCAATGCAATATATATACGCTGCAATGCAACGTCAAGCATTTTTTGTGCGCTGCACAATAATTTTTTTATTATATATTTTATAGCTGTTTACTAAGAAAGCGTAAGCCGCTCATACCGGTCGTAATGATAATTAACATTACCAAACTGGCTTTCGATCATGGTTGCACGCTTAAAATAATGACCTATGGCAAGCTCTTGCGTGATGCCGATACCGCCATGCGTTTGTACGGCATTCTGACCGACAAAGTTCGCGGCACGGCTTACCTTTGCTTTACAAGATGACACCGCTGCCATTCGCTGCGCAGCCGGTAGGTCCAATTTTAATGTGCCCATAATCGTCATTGAACGCGCTTGTTCTACTTCCATGAACATATCGACCATGCGGTGCTGCAATACCTGGAAACGGCCAATTTCTTGCCCAAATTGTTTGCGCTGCTTGGAATATTCTAATGTACCATGATGCAATTTCTCGGTTACTCCGCATGCTTCGGCACAAACAGCCACTGTAGCTTCATCAACAATTTGTTCGATCAGTGGCAATGCCGCACCTTCATCGCCTAGCAATGAGTCGCCAGGAACCGCAGCATTTTCAAAATATATTTCTGATGCACGAAAACCGTCCACAGTAGGATAATCGCGGCGTACGATGCCGGGTGTTTTTGCGTCAATCAGGAATAAGGATATGCCGCCTGCTTCGTGGCCCGAACCGCCAGTTCGTGCTGTGACGAGCAGGTGTGTGGCCCATGGCGCAGCATACACAACGCTTTTGTGGCCATTCAGGATATAGCTTGCGCCGTCTTTTTTTGCAGTGGTCCGAATATTTGCCAGATTATAACGGCCCTGTGGTTCGGCATACGCGAATGCGATAATGACTTCGCCGCTTATGATTTGCGGTATGATGGCATCTGCCTGTGCGCCGCCGACAACTTTTAATGCACCGCCGCCGATAACCACTGTTTGCAAATAGGGTTCGATGGCCATTACTTTGCCCATCTCTTCCATGACAATCGCATTTTCTAGCGCGCCTCCGCCAAGACCGCCATGTGCCTCTGCAAACGGAGCGCCGAGCATGCCAAGCTCCTGTGCCAATGCCTGCCATATCGCAGGATCACGGCCCATATCGCTACCGATCATTTTTTGCCGCGCATCAAAACTGTAAGTGTCAGCCAGAAAACGCGCCAATGTATCACGCACCATGTCTTGGGTTTCGGTGTAGGTGAAATCCATCAAATTTATTCCGTATCGTTATTTATATGTGCGAAAGCAGGCGGTGCGTTGCCGTTAAAGCCCCAACACCATCTTTGCGATAATATTACGCTGTATCTCGTTTGACCCACCATAAATAGTTGTTTTGCGCATATTGAAATAACTCGGCGCAGCACGGTGAGCGTAATCTGGGCCGATTGGGTGGGCGTTATCCCCATTTTCTCCAAATCCGCGGAAATATGGCGCTCCATAATGGCCCACAGCTTCGAGTGCTAACTCGGTAATACGCTGCTGTATCTCGCTACCTTTGATTTTAAGTAGGCTGGATTCTGGACCCGGTCCTTTTCCAGCCGCTTCGCCTGCCAAGCTCCGTAATTCGGTAAATTCTAATGCAGTTAGATCAACTTCTAACTCTGCGACTTTGCGGCGAAAGAATGGATTTTGCAGCAGCGTGCGTTCGCCGTCTAATTCAGTTTTCGCAATCGCTTTGATCTTTTCAACACCGCGCTTGGATGATGCTACCGCAGCGATGCCAGTACGCTCGTGGGCCAGCAAGAATTTGGCGCACGTCCAGCCTTTATTTTCTTCGTACACGCGGTTCGAAATGGGTACTTCTACATTTTCAAGCCAAACCTCATTCACTTCGTGCTCACCGCCAAGTGTGATGATGGGGCGTACCGTTATTCCCGGTGACTTCATATCGATTAACAAGAACGATATGCCTTCCTGAGGTTTGCAATCTTTATCAGTGCGTACCAAAAAGAAACCCCAATCGGCATGTTGCGCCATGGTGGTCCATGTTTTTTGGCCGTTGACGATGTAGTTATCGCCTTCCTGAACCGCAGTCGTACGCAGGCTGGCAAGATCACTTCCTGCACCGGGCTCTGAATACCCCTGACACCACCAATCCTCGCCCGATAATATGCGCGGCAGAAAATGCGCTTTTTGCTCCGCGGTACCAAATGTGTATATTACGGGACCAACCATCTGCAGACCAAATGGCATCAAACGTATGCAATCGGCTGCGGCTGTTTCTTCTGACCAGATAAAACGCTGAGTAGGAGTCCAGCCCGTACCGCCATGTTCAACAGGCCACGCCGGTGCAGCCCAGCCTTTTTTTGCCAGTATTTTATGCCAGATAAGAAAGTCTTCTTTGGACAATTCTTCGCTATCCGCTTGTAACGCGCGCAATTCGGACGGATAGTTATCTGCGATAAAAGTGCGCACTTCTTGCTGAAACGCCATATCTTCGGGGCTAAATTGCATATCCATATCGAATCTCCTATTTTATGTGCATTCTCTACAACAGGTTGACGTTTACGTAAAGAGCAGGATTTACGCTGTAGGCGCGCGCATAGTGCCAATCTCACCGCATTGTTACATAACGGCCTGGTGCAGCTTCTATTGCTGGATATGCGCCGCCGCCGGGAATGCGCGCACCGCCTGCTTTTACTTGTTCTGCGCCAAAATCGCTTAGCCATTGGAACCAATTGGGCCACCAACTGCCCTTAGTTTCAGTGGCACCAGCTACAAAATCGTCAAATGTCTTGGCACCCTTATCGTTGGTCCAATATTGATATTTGTTTTGAGCAGGCGGGTTGACAACGCCCGCGATGTGGCCACTGCCTGCCAACACAAATTTCATCGGACCTGTGAAATACTGCTGCATTTTCCATACGCTTACGGCAGGAGCGATATGATCCTCTTTTCCTGCTTGAATATAGCAAGGCGTTTTAACCAAACGAAGATCAATCGGCACACCCAGTGCGCATAATCGACCGGGCTGGATTAGCAGATTATCTCGGTACATATCACACAAATAACTGCGATGCCATTTGGCTGGTAAGTTGGTTACATCGCCGTTCCAGTGCAGCAGATCAAATGCCGGATAATCTTCACCAAGCAGGTAATTTTTCACTACCGTGGACCAAATCAAATCTTTGGGTCGCAACAGGTTGAATGTCATCGACATATATCGGCCGTCTAGAAATCCTTTGGATGATATAGTATCAATCACCTTTAACTGTTGGTCATCAACAAAATGCAGCAGTTCTCCTGCTTCGGAAAAATCCACTTGCGCGGTAAAAAATGTCGCGCTTTTAATTTTTGCCGCTTCGTCCTTTGCGCTCAGGATCGCCAGCGCTGCCGACAATGTTGTACCTGCCACACAATATCCA
>JAYWFI010000046.1:0-7753 GCA_043778865.1 Sphingomonadales bacterium | reverse complement strand
ATATCGTCAATATCGGCAGGCTCAAGATCAGGGGCGACCTTAAGGAATATTGGCGTGTTATCGGGCCGCGCCGCCATAACTGCGAGCAGCAAATCATCAAGCGCGCCCTTATCCTGTAGCGCGCGCAGCCCCGGCGTATTGGGCGAGCTTATATTCACCGTAAGATAATCGGCATAACGCGCCATGTCACGCACTCCGGTGACATAATCGGCAATGCGGTCCGTGCTGTCTTTATTTGCGCCGATGTTGATGCCAATGGGCCCCGGCTGATGTGTGCGCCGCAATCGTTCCAGCCGAATTGCCGCCGCTGTTTGCCCTTCATTGTTAAAACCCATGCGATTGATGACCGCCGCATCTTCGGCAAGCCGGAACAATCGCGGCGCATCATTGCCTGGTTGCGGCAGCGGCGTCAGCGTACCGACCTCTGTAAAACCAAAACCTAACCGCAATACAGGCCCGGCAACCTCTGCATTTTTATCATATCCCGGCGCAAGACCAACTGGATTTGGAAAACGAAGCCCGGCAACTGTCTGAATTAGCGCCGGATTGGGCGCGCTAGGTTTAGGCAAAGGCAAAACCCGCAGTGCAGCAAGTGATAAATTATGGGCAGATTCGGCGTCCGCTGTGAACAATAAAGGCCGAAGAAGTTGATAGATCATGTATCCTCATCGCATCAATCCTGCTGACGGTGCAATTGCATAATGGCACATATTTACAGTGTAATCCTGTGCTTTGGCCGTAATAGTCAAATTCATCAAACTATTGTGTCGATTCCGTACAAGACTATTTTACAATACGGGCTAATGTCTTAGTTGCGACCCGAGGGGCTCACCGTTGTAAGACATTGAGTTCTTGAACTTAAAGACCTGCCTTTGGGTGGGTCTTTTTTTATCGATATTTTACATGTAAACTGCTACGTAAGTGACAGGGGTTGTGGCCATGATTTTACTACAATACGAGCCAGCGGAACCAGATTTAGCGCCGTTCATCACGACATTTTACCATTTCTTTTTTGATGGCGGGGAATTTGCCGAAATTGAGCGTGCGGATCGCCCTCAGGTGCGTATTTATCTAACCGGCAAAGGCGATTATAAATTCCAAGCGGGCAATTGCGACCCGATATACCAAGCCACAATAGTCGGCCCGACCACAGGTCCTGTTATCGCACGCGGATGCGGCCCTATTGAACTTATAGGATGGGGTCTTACGCCGGATGCATGGGGCGCAATGATGGGGCCAAATGGCAAAAAATGGGCCGACCGCGCTTTTGATGCTTGCGATGTTTTTGGCGAAACAATTTTGGATATCCGGCAAAAACTTATCACAGCAATCTCGCCAGCAGAAAAGCTTAGCATTGCTAAAGTCGCCGCTGCAAAATTGCACCCTATTGCTGCGGACATAAATTTTGAATTTACGCAGCGGGTCGATGCGTGGTTGATCGGCTCATACGATCCCAAAATTGAGCATCTGATCGAGGTTACCGGGCTTTCGATCCGAAAACTAGAACGATTGGCGCTGCATTATTATGGTATGCCCCCCAAAAAACTGGCCCGAAAATATCGCGCTTTAAGGGCGGCACAATTATTTGCTAGCGGTGATAGCTTGGACGATAGCGGCATCGCACTGGCGTTTTATGATCAGTCCCACATGATCCGCGAAATTAAATATTTTACAGGCCTCACGCCTAGCCAGCTTCGCAGCGGGCATTCAGTATTAACCGCCGCCACAATGAAAGGCCGCGGCATATTATCAGGCAAGGTTAATCCTCTGATTTCGAACAGTTAGAGCCGGATCCAGAACCAGAACCGGGATCAGAGCCAAGATTAGATACAGCAGCCTGTGATACCGCGTCACGCTCTTTACGCCGCCGCAAATTGGCCCGTAACGCGTCTGCTAAACGAGCGGCTTTATCGGAAGGTTTATCTTTTTTCATCCTGCGTACTTTGCCAAAAGAGTATGTGCCGCGCAAGTTACTTGACACAGGCGGCAACTCTTCGCATATCGCAGCGCTTGAAATAGCCTTTGGCAAGGCTGCTGTAGCTCAGTGGTAGAGCGCGTCATTGGTAATGACGAGGTCGGGAGTTCAATCCTCCCCAGCAGCACCAGATTATCAGTAATCTAAAGCTCTATCATTATCGCTTGACGCCGCGGCCGCTTCGCAGCATGCGCCGATCATGCGATTTTTCTCTGATAATGCTGCGCCTGTCCACTCCAAAGTGATGGCAGCGATCGCTGACGCCAATATCGCCGACACCGCGTATGACGGCGATGCGTGGAGCGCCCGGCTTGATGGGGCATTTGGCGATGTTTTTGAAACTGAGGTTCGCGTGCTTTGGGTGTCCACAGGAACCGCCGCAAACTGCCTGGCGCTGGCCGCCATGACGCAGGCGCATCAAGGCATCATTTGCCACGAAGAAGCGCATATAGAGGCCGATGAATGCGGCGCGCCAGGATTTTATACAGGCGGCGCAAAGCTGATGCATGTACCCGGCGCAGGCGCAAAATTAACGCCGGACGCTGTGCTGCACAAGCTGTCGGGTATTCGCGGTGATGTGCATCAGGTGCAGGCCGCCGCGCTGTCGGTAACCAATGCAACCGAATATGGCATGATCTATACTCCCGATGAGGTTGCTGCATTAGGTGATATTTGCAAGGCGCGCAAACTGGGTTTCCACATGGACGGCGCACGGTTTGCCAACGCGGTGGCATCGGCCAAGTGTACGCCTGCCGACGTCACATGGCGTGCAGGTGTGGACGCGTTAAGTTTTGGCTTTGTGAAAAACGGAGGGATGAATGCCGAGGCGCTGGTGTATTTCAATCCGCAGCTCGCAGATGCAACACTGTACCGGCGCAAACAATCGGGCCATCTGTTCAGTAAAGGACGGTTTTTGGCGGCGCAATTGCTTGCGATGCTGGACGCCGAATTGTGGCTGGACAATGCACGGTCCGCAAATGCCGCAGCGCAAATTATCGCAGATGCGGCGAGCGCTCGGCTGCTATATCCCGTGCAAGCCAATGAGATATTCTTGAAACTATCGCCTACCGAAGCCGCTTCATTGCGCGGCCGTGGTTTTAATTTTTACGATTGGGGTGCTGGCACCGCGCGGTTCGTGACCAGTTGGCAGCATACCGCCGCCGATGTGCAGCCGCTGGCCGATGCGATTGCCGCGTTACCATTATGAACCATCCTGCTCCGATACCAAAATCCTCGAAAGCCCCGGCCGAACATGGCCTGTTCCATCCCAGCATATTGTTGCCGTTTCTTCTGGTATCGCTAATCTGGGGATCGACGTGGCTCGTCATTCGTGACCAGATCAATGTTGTGCCTGCCAGCTGGTCGGTAACGTACCGGTTCATTGTTGCCGCAGCAGGAATGTTTTTATTGACTGCAGTGATGAAAAATACCTTGCGGCTTGACCGCAAAGGGCATGTTTTGGCATTGATAATTGGCGCAGTGCAGTTTGCCGTTAATTTCAATTTCGTTTATGCCGCAGAACATCATGTCACATCTGGATTAGTGGCGGTTTTGTTTGCGCTGTTGATTATTCCCAATGCGTTGCTTGGCAAATTTTGGCTCGGTAAACCGGTTGCCAAAAGCTTTTGGATTGGCGCTTTTATCGCTTGCATTGGTATCGGATTGCTTGTGCTGCGTGAATACCGGTTGTCGCCAAAGAGCGCAGTGGACGTCTTGATCGGAACAGGATTAACCGTGGCCGCTGTCATCTCAGCCTCTTTTGGCAACGTCTTGCAAGCCACCGAGCGGATGAAATCCTATCCGATTACCACGGTGCTGGCTTGGTCGATGCTGTACGGCATGATCGGCAATGCGATATGGTCACTGATTACTGTAGGCGCGCCAAGTTTTGATCCGCGCCCCGCATATCTGGGCGGGATCGTCTATTTGGGTATTATCGGATCGGTTGTTACGTTTCCGTTATACTTTAATCTTGTGCGCGTAATCGGCCCCGGTAAAGCTGCGTATACCAGCGTGTTTATTCCCATAGTTGCCATGTTGCTATCAACGTTATTCGAAGGATATCAGTGGACAGGATTGGCGGCGGCTGGCGCGGTGCTTGCGGTCACCGGTTTGCTAGTTTCCATGCAGGCGGCAAGACCCGCGCGGTAAGTGGCATAGATCGGCTGCCAACCCAGCAACCGCTTTGCCTTAAGGTTTGATACTCGCCTATTCTCGGCATAAAATGCCAGCGCCATGGGTGATAACTGCGCTTGTTCCAGCGACTGCATCTGCGGATAGGGCAAACCTAGCATATCACACGCCGCCTCTATCACTTGGTTCTGGCCGCACGGCATATCATCAGCCAAATTATACACACCGGGCGCGCTGTTGGCGGGCGCAAACGACGCGGTAATGCCCGATACAATATCATCCACATGCACTCGGCTAAATACCTGATCAGGCAAATCAATCCGGTGCGCTTTGCCTTGCGCGGCCCGCTCCAATGCGCTGCGCCCCGGGCCATAAATCCCCGGTAAGCGAAAAACATAGGTGTCATCCCGCAAATTCTGCCACGCGATATCAGAGGCATTGCGCGCGCCGCGCCGCCCTGAAACGGGCGTGCTTTCATCTACCCACGCGCCGCCTGCATCGCCGTATACACCCGTGGACGATAAGTAACCTGTCCAGATCGCAGGCGCGTTTGCAATTGCGCCCGCGTAATGCATTAGCACAGGATCACTGCCATCGCGCCCCGGCGGAACAGACGACAGAATATGCGTGGCGGCACGTATCGCAGTTATTACAGCATCGCGGTCATCAAACGCCAAGCACCTGCCATCCGCCGCACGCCGCGTTCCGGTAACGCGCCATCCTTGCCCGCGCAAATGATGCGCCAAGCGGCCGGAGGTATAGCCCATGCCGAAAATAAACAGGTGGTTTTCCATATGCGAACGCGCGTGTCCTTTAAGCTAGAACAATGACGTATATGGTTATATGAACTAGTGATGCAATCAATCAATGAAGATATCGAGGTTATCCGCGCCGCATCATTACCCGGCGTCCCGCATGGTTTTTTGGGGCGTAGCGGCGGCGTGTCGCAAGGGATATATGCAGGCCTGAACATCGCGCTGGGATCAAAAGATGCGCGCGAACATGTGCTCGAAAACCGGCGGCGCGCAGTAGCCGCGGTCATGCCAGGCGCAGTGTTGGCGCGCGTGTATCAAATCCATTCGGCAGATGTAGTGACAGCGATTGCAGGCGGCAGTTATGATGCGGGCAGCAACCCATTTGATCAAAACAATCCGCCTAAAGCCGACGCAATGGTTACAAATACTCGCGGCGTATTGCTGGGCATCTCTACGGCTGATTGTGTGCCTGTGCTGTTTGCAGACATGCAAGCGGGCGTGGTGGGTGCGGCGCATTCGGGATGGAAGGGCGCGATTACGGGAGTGAATGAGGCTACGCTTGCCGCCATGGAGGCGCTTGGCGCAGACCGTAGCCGCATACTATGCGCCATCGGGCCGTGTATTGCGCAAAAAAGCTATGAGGTTGACGACGCCTTCTTTGCCCGCTTTGCCAAAGATGATCCCGCCAATGAACGCTTTTTCAGCGAAAGCAATGTCAACAGTAAAGCCAAAGGAGATCTGCGCCATCACCAGTTTGACATCGAAGGTTATGTTGCATCCCAGTTGGCGGCATCCGGCATTACGCGCACCGAATGCCTCGGCCAAGATACCTACAGCCAACCAGATCGTTTTTTCAGCTACCGCCGAACCTGTCACGCAGGCGAAAGGGATTATGGCACACAGATATCCCTGATCGGCCTAAGCCAATAAGCGCGCGCTAATAAACGAGCAACGCGCTATTGTGCGCGGCAGGTTGGAGCGCCTGTTGATTTATACGGCGCTTCAAATTTGGGCATGCTTGATGAACGCTCCCCAAAATCATATCCTTCACCAATATATATTTGGAGAACATTTCCGCCGTCTTCAGGCGTATTTTCATAAGTGTTTATCAAAATATTCTTTTTCTCTTTGCCCCACTTTGCGTGCCCCTGAAGCGATCTGGTTCCATCGGCGCGGCGGCCAAGAAACCGGAATAACGCAGGACCACAGGTGCCATTTTTGTTAACGCTCACACCGCAGAAATCTTTACCGCATGGTGCAATATCGATCGTCCTGTACATTATGCCGCGTGCCGAAAAAGTCGGTTTATCTTCGATCACAGTCCAGCGGCCGTAATATATGCTCTTTTGTGCTGTGGGTGCCTGTGCCTGTGCTGCTGCAGTGTTTGAGACAATAGCCGAGACAGAAAACACGCCGATGCCAAGCAAAGCGGCTATCGACAAGCGAGACCAAAAATGGGATAACTTTGAAATAATGAATTCCTTTGAATAAGATAAACATGAATAAAATAAACAACGGCAAAATGCTGAAACAATCGGCTTATGTAGTGGCGATTGCTGCTTTTATTATGTTCGTATCCTATACCGCGATAAAGGCGCTGTCATCCACATTTTATAATGACGATTTTCCGGAAAGTTTGGCAGTAAAAGTTGAATTGATGCCGCTGGTGTTTCCCATACATATGATAACAGGCGCGTTGGCGTTACTATTGTTGCCACTGACATTTATGCTGCGCCGAAACAAACGCTGGCACAAAATCGCGGGCAGGATCACATCAAGCGTTGTTTTAATCAGCGGCATTACCGCATTTCCCGTTGCCATAATCGCACCTGTTACCGTTTGGTCCGCCGCAGGTTTCAGCGCGCAGGCATCAATGTGGCTTTTGTTTTTGGCACTGGGTATTGCCAGCATCCGCCGCCGCCGGATGGCCGCGCACCGGGCCTGTATGCTGATGATGATGGCGACAACATCGGGCGCGTTATTTTTCCGCATCTACCTCGCGTTATGGGCACAGTTTGGACAGACGCGATATTTCAGAATTTTCTACGCATTTGATGCATGGATCGCTTGGATGCTGCCGCTTACCATTTGCGCCGTGTTTTTGGTCAGGGAGTCCCGCGCCAATCCAAAATCTGCCATCCCTTCGCTTGCGCCATTTGGGTGAGCGGCGGGTGCGGATTGGTGGCATATGCCTCGTCTGCATAATCCAACAAAGGCGCATCCGAAACATGGTCGGAATATGCGCGGATGTGGCAATCTGCGCGCGATAAGCCCTGCTGCTTTATCCATTGCTTCACTTTATCTAGCTTGGCATTGTCATAGCAATTATCGCCGTCGATACTGGCCAAAATATTGCCGCGCGCATCGCTGGCTAGATCGGTTGCAATCACATAATCAAAGCCGAGCTTTTCTGCGATGGCATCCACATATAACCGGTACGATGCGGTCGCGATAACATGGGTATACCCAGCCGCTTTTTCGTCTGCGATCCGGGCGCGCGCCTGCGGATAGATATTATTTGCGGTTACTTTATCGGCGTAGCTATTTGCATACAACGCCCACTCATTTCGCGGCACGCGCCGTCCGATTAAAAGCGCTTGTGAAAACTCTTTTAAGCGGCCGCGGCTCCAAATTTTTAATACATAAAGTAATGCGCCAAGGAGTATCGTAGGAGCCAGCATCAATCTCCACGGTGCACGGTGCATCGCCATATGTACCAAAAATCCTGTGTATGTCGCACGCCGGGTTACCGTTTTGTCCATATCATAAATGGCAATCCGTTTTTTTGAATTGCCCGAGATTGAACTATTTTCCATCTGCACCCCATAGCCAAACGCGCATGCAAACAAAAGCGCTGTCAATATCTTGCGGTATATTGTTGTCCCTTGTG
>JAYWFI010000045.1:0-10591 GCA_043778865.1 Sphingomonadales bacterium | reverse complement strand
CTTCATGCCGACAAAGCGGTTCTCGACCAGATCAAGCCGGCCAATGCCATGCTTTCGGCCCAGATCATTTAGCGCGGCCAACAATGTCGCAGGCGACATCGGTACGCCGTTCACGGCCACTCCGTCGCCGCGTTCAAAATCGATAGTGATATATTCGGGCGTATCGGGCGCATCCTCGGGACTCACTGTCCTTGAGTATACATGATCGGGGGTTTCATCCCATGGGTTCTCGAGCACTTTGCCTTCGGATGACGTATGCAGTAAATTTGCATCTGTTGAAAACGGGCTTTCCCCGCGTTTGTCGGTGGGTACGGGAATCTGATGCTCTTCGGCCCATTCGATCAAGCGCGTTCGGCTGGTTAAATCCCATTCGCGCCACGGGGCAATAACTTTTATGTCGGGGTTAAGGGCGTAGGCCGACAGTTCAAAACGCACCTGATCATTGCCCTTGCCCGTTGCGCCGTGCGCAATAGCGTCTGCGCCGGTTTCCGCCGCGATTTCAATAAGGCGCTTTGAGATCAACGGCCGGGCAATCGATGTGCCAAGCAGATAGTCTCCTTCATACCGCGCGTTGGCTCGCATCATCGGAAATACAAAATCACGGACAAACTCTTCGCGCAGGTCATCAATGTAAATATTATGCGCGGGCACGCCCATCAGCACCGCTTTTTCGCGTGCTGGACCAAGCTCTTCGCCCTGCCCCAAATCAGCGGTAAAGGTTACAACTTCACAGCCATATTCAACCTGCAGCCATTTCAGAATAACACTGGTGTCGAGGCCGCCCGAATAAGCCAGCACTACTTTTTTGATGTTATCTTTCATTTTATTGTTCCGATACGCAAATAAGCTTTGCCGCGCGATTATCAGTGTGCATGCCACCGCGCAATCTCATATCTGTTCAGTCATTGGTTGCAATTGGTTGTACCGTAATATAATTACTTCATATTGACATATAGTTTTAACCATAAGGCTATTACGCTGCTTGCTCTTGACCAATTTTTGGAAGAAGCACAGCATAATAGTTATCAGGAGTATGTATGACCGCATCAGCCGCAAGTTTCGATTTCGCCTTGGGTGAAAATGCCAATATGATCCGTGATGCGGCCGCGCGCTTCGCGAATGAACGCATTATGCCGTTGGCGGTAAAGATCGATGCCGAAGATTGGTTTCCGCAATCGCTTTGGCCCGAAATGGGCGCGCTTGGATTGCACGGCATTACTGTTGCCGAAGCAGATGGCGGCCTTGGCCTTGGCTATTTGGAACATGTCGTTGCATTGGAAGAAGTAAGCCGCGCGTCGGCATCTGTGGGCCTGTCATACGGCGCGCACAGCAACCTATGCGTCAACCAAATCGCGCGCTGGGCCAACGCGGACCAAAAGGCAAAATATCTGCCAAAGCTTATTTCCGGCGCGCATGTCGGATCGCTTGCGATGTCCGAGGCAGGGGCGGGTTCCGATGTTGTATCGATGAAGTTGCGCGCGCAAGTGGTGCAGGGCGGATATGTGCTGAACGGTACAAAGTTTTGGATCACCAATGCGGCATATGCCGATACGTTGGTGGTCTATGCCAAAACAGGCGAAGGATCAGGAGGTATCACAGCATTCCTTATTGAAAAGGATATGGCCGGATTTAGCATCGGCCAGAAAATCGACAAAATGGGCATGCGCGGCAGCCCAACTGCAGAGCTGGTGTTTAACGATTGCGAGGTCAGCGATGCGCAGGTTATGGGTCCGGTCAACGGCGGCGTAGGGGTATTGATGAGCGGCCTTGATTACGAACGCGCCGTTCTGGCCGCAATACAGTTGGGCATTATGCAAGCCTGCCTTGATGTCGTCATCCCCTATGTGCGCGAACGCAAGCAATTCGGAAAAGCTATTGGCACGTTTCAACTGATACAAGCAAAGGTTGCCGATATGTATGTCGCGCTAAACTCTGCCCGCGCGTATGTATATGCCGTGGCGCAGGCGTGTGACCGGGGGCAGACAACGCGGTTCGATGCGGCAGGCGCGATATTGCTGGCATCGGAAAATGCCGTCAAAGTCACGCTTGAGGCAGTGCAAGCGCTGGGCGGAGCGGGCTATACCAAGGATTGGCCGGTCGAGCGTTTCTTGCGGGATGCAAAGCTGCTGGATATAGGGGCGGGTACAAATGAAATACGGCGCATGCTTATCGGCCGTGAGCTGATTGGCGCGGGATAACGGGAGCAGGTTGACCAATGAAGAAACTTTATCCCAACGCCGCCGCTGCACTCGAAGGTTTGCTGCGTAACGATATGCTGATTGCGGCGGGCGGATTTGGCCTGTGCGGTGTTCCTGAACGATTGATCGGTGCCATTGTGGACAGCGGCGTTACCGGGCTCACGGTTGCATCAAACAATGCAGGCATCGACGGCGAAGGCCTGGGAAAATTACTACGCACGCGCCAGATACGCAAAATGATGTCCAGCTATGTCGGCGAGAATAAAGAGTTCGAACGCCAATATCTGGCTGGAGAATTAGAGGTTGAATTTTGCCCGCAAGGCACGCTAGCCGAACGGATGCGCAGCGGCGGAGCAGGCATTCCGGGATTTTATACCAAAACAGGCGTCGGTACTCAGGTCGCAGACGGTAAAGAAGTGAAGAGTTTTGGCGGCGAAGACTATATCCTTGAACACGGCATATTTGCCGACCTTGCGATTATTAAAGCATGGAAAGCCGACGAAAGCGGCAATTTGGTATTCCGCAAAACCGCGCGTAATTTCAACGTCCCCGCCGCTACTTGCGGCAAGGTCTGCGTTGTAGAGGTGGAGGAGATCGTTCCCATTGGCGCGCTTCATCCAGACAGCATCCACCTACCCGGCGTATACGTACAACGCATGATATTGGGCGCGCCCTATGACAAAAAGATCGAGTTTCGGACGGTGCGGGAGGGGGCGCCGGCTTGACTTAGTCAAGTTAGTTGACTAAGGAAATATGTATGGTAACTGTATCCGTCCACGAAGCGAAAACGCATCTGTCTCGATTGATTAACCGGGTGCTGGCTGGCGAGGAAATCGTCATCGCGCGGGGTAAGAATGAGATTGCTCAGATCGTACCGCTAAAACGTGTGCCCCCTCAGCACCGTATTCCTGGGTGGTTGGCACATCAAAAGCCGCTAGAAAGCAAGGGCATCTTAGATAACGGTTTTTGGGATCCACTTTCTCATGAGGAGCTAGGGCTTGGGCCTGACCCGATGACCGATCCAAAATAATGCGGTTGTTGCTCGATACTCATGTTTTGTTGTGGCTTGCACATGAACCTGAAAACCTAAGTAGCATCTTAATTGAGGCTATTACTAGCGGTGATAACGAAATACTTGTTAGTGCGGTATCGGCAATGGAAATTTCTACCAAGCAGCGGAATGGTAAGCTCGAATATCAATCATCGCTTGCAACTAACTTCATTAGAGAAATCTCAGCGCAAGGATTCTCAACGTTACCGATAAACTGTGCCCATGCGGAGCGCGCAGGTAACATCGTTTCGTTGCACAAAGATCCTTGGGATCGCATTCTCGCCGCGCAAGCTATGGAGGATGATTTGACACTGGCAACAGTGGATAGGTTCTTCACAGAAATTGGTGTAACTACATACTGGTAGGATAACACGATGACAACGCACATTCTTTCAAAAGGCTGGACCCGTGACCAAATGGCGGCGCGCGCGGCGCAGGAGCTGCGCGATGGGTATTATGTCAATCTGGGTATTGGCATCCCCACGCTGGTGGCAAACCATATCCCAGCTGGTGTCGAGGTAACGTTGCAAAGCGAAAACGGCATGCTGGGCATTGGGCCGTTTCCCTATGCAGGTGAGGAAGACGCTGACCTGATTAATGCGGGCAAGCAGACAATCAGCGAGCTCCCGCAAACCGCATATTTTGATAGCGCCGCTAGCTTTGCGATGATCCGCGGCGGGCATATTGATCTCACCGTATTGGGCGCGATGGAAGTTGCGCAAAACGGCGACATCGCCAACTGGATGATCCCCGGAAAAATGATAAAGGGCATGGGCGGCGCGATGGATCTGGTCGCGGGCGTCAAGAAAATCATCGTAGTGATGGAGCATTGCGCCAAAGACGGCAGCCCCAAATTCATCCCTGCGTGCACGCTGCCATTAACGGGCAAGAATGTGGTCGATATGATTATAACTGACCTGGCGGTTTTCGTACGCGCGGATCACTCATCGTCGTTCAAGCTGATCGAGGTTGCGCCGGGCGTGACCGCAGACGAGGTTGCGGCAAAGACGACGGCGCGGTACGAAGCATAATGTTGCAAAAACGTTGGCATCAAAGGTTTGATAATTATTTGCGGGCACTTTCGTTGCTTGAGGCCGCAATGGAGCAAATGGCGAATACTGGCCTGTCTGATTTAGAACAAGCAGGCGCAATCCAGCGATTTGAATTTTGCTGGGAACTCGCTTGGAAAAGCATTAGGGATTATCTTGCGGAT
Source organism: Sphingomonadales bacterium (assembly GCA_043778865.1). GTDB lineage: Bacteria > Pseudomonadota > Alphaproteobacteria > Sphingomonadales > Sphingomonadaceae > Sphingorhabdus_B. The sequence continues at coordinate 6,129 of JAYWFI010000045.1, read as the reverse complement.
GCGGGTGCACATACTGAGGTACCCACACCTATTAATGTAATTCGGTCTGCTATGCAGGTGGGTTTAATTAGCGATGGCGATGGCTGGGTTTGTGCAATGCAAACACGCAATATGTTGTCACATGAATATGATGCGGCGCGCGCTGCAGCGTCTTTACAAAAGATTGCTACAGAATTCCTACCTTTATTTACCGCATTATGCAAAATGCTTGAAGAACAACGTGCAAAAGGAAGTTGATCTTTCCGCGTATCACAATGCGATTTTGCTCAGCGTTTTTACGCCGTATATTTCGCAATTCGCGCAAGTGCGTCTTTTCGGCTCTCGTGTTAAGGGGTGCGCAAAAACGGGTTCAGATATCGACTTAGTGATAGTGGGCCTGAAAGATAATAGGATATTATCACAACTGCAAGCTGCGCTCGAAGAGAGCGCGTTGCCTGTTTATTCAACCGTCATAGCGTATGAGGATATTACTTCAAAAAGTTTCCTTCAGCAAATAGACGACACCAGCGTGCCTTTAATTGAAGGAAGTATCGATTAAGATACTGACCATGTAAAAAATTATAGCTATGGATAATGGACCGAGCATTATTACGGCATGACCGGAGAGTAATTTGACCGCACCCACCCTTTCCACCGCAATTAATCCCAGCGACGAAGCGTTTCGCGTCAACGCCGCGCATAATCGCACATTACGGGACGAACTATGGGCCAAGGTTGCGCAGGCCGCACTTGGCGGGAATGATAAATCGCGGGAGCGGCACGCGGCGCGGGGTAAGTTGTTGCCGAGGGAGCGGGTCGAACGCCTGCTTGATCCCGGTTCGCCGTTTCTTGAGATCGGCCAGCTTGCGGCGAACGGCTTATACGGCGATGAAGTGCCGGGCGCAGGCGTTATCGCTGGCATTGGCCGCGTTTCGGGACGGCAGTGCATGATCGTGTGCAACGACGCGACGGTGAAGGGCGGCACGTATTATCCGATGACCGTCAAAAAGCATTTGCGCGCGCAAGAGATTGCCGAGGCCAACCGTCTGCCGTGTATTTATCTGGTCGACAGCGGCGGCGCGAACTTGCCGCATCAGGATGAGGTATTTCCCGACCGCGATCATTTTGGGCGGATATTCTTCAATCAAGCCAACATGAGCGCCAAGGGCATCCCGCAAATCGCCTGCGTCATGGGCAGTTGCACGGCGGGCGGGGCCTATGTGCCCGCGATGTGCGACGAAAGCGTGATTGTGCGCGGCCAAGGCACAATATTTCTTGCTGGCCCGCCCTTGGTTAAGGCCGCGACCGGTGAAGAGATTACCGCAGAAGATCTGGGCGGCGGCGACCTGCATGGACGCAAATCCGGCGTGGTTGACCATGTTGCCGAAAATGACGAACATGCGCTGACCATTGTGCGTGATATTATTTCAACATGTGCCCCGGCGAAGGCCGGGGTCCAGAATGATGGCCTGAACTTGACGCCGGCCTCCGCCGGGGCACGCCCGCCCAAATACCCCGCCGACGAACTCTATGGCATTATTCCGCAAGACGTCCGCGCGCCGTATGACGTCCACGAAGTTATCGCGCGGATCGTCGACGCATCCGAATTTCACGAGTTCAAAGCCCTGTATGGCACCACGCTCGTCTGCGGCTTTGCGCATATTTGGGGCATGCCCGTCGCGATCCTTGCCAATAACGGCGTGCTGTTCAGCGAAAGCGCATTGAAGGGCGCGCATTTCATCCAACTGGCGCAGCAACGCGGCATACCCCTATTATTCCTTCAGAATATCAGCGGATTTATGGTCGGCGGCAAATATGAAGCAGAAGGGATTGCGAAACACGGCGCAAAACTGGTGACGGCAGTGGCGACGGCAACCGTGCCCAAGATCACCGTGCTGATCGGCGGCAGTTTTGGCGCGGGCAATTACGGCATGTGCGGGCGGGCCTATTCCCCGCGCTTCCTCTTCACTTGGCCCAATGCGCGGATCAGCGTGATGGGCGGCGAACAGGCGGCATCCGTGCTGGCAACGGTGCACCGCGATGCGGAGAACTGGACGCCCGAGCAAGCCGAAGCCTTCAAGGCCCCGATCCGCCAGAAATATGAAGACGAAGGCAACCCCTATTACGCCACCGCGCGGCTGTGGGATGACGGGATTATTGACCCGGCACAGACAAGGGATGTGCTGGGGTTGGCGCTGGCGGCGGCGATTGAAGCCGGGATAGAGGAGGCGCCCCGATTTGGGGTGTTCCGGATGTGATTAGAACTACCCTAGCTATGCATTGGCCAAAACTCCTCGCGCCGAAGAGCATCAAAGAATCCTTCAAACGACTGGCTTACTGGTATGGCATCTCCACGCGACATCCCGATGAATGGTATGATGTGGATAGGAAATGCTTCGGCGGCCGTGTCAAAGGCATAACCTTCACCGCCGCCGTTCGAGGCAAAGAACAAAAAACCCGGCGCATACTCTTCAACTTCATAGTCGCTGTTGAACTGTGCAAGTTCTTCGATTTTCCACAGAGACAGATAATTTTCGCCTATGAAGCCTTCACCGCCATTTTTTTGACGAACAAAATTGACGTAGGAATGAGGAAGGCTCGTGCCTAACTCTGGCAAAGCCGAAGCAACCACACCCTCAGGTGCGCCTTCGTTGAACCAATGCTCAAGTTGTTGGGCTTCTTTTGTCATATCGGAGTTAATAAAGCCACAGAATCAAAAATATAGCAAGGTGAACGGTACGTTAGGCAACGAAATATGATCACACCCTCCCCACCCCCAGACGTGGCGAAATCGCCTGCCGGATCATCCGCACGGCGTATCCAAGCACCCTTCGCGCCTTCGCGTTTTCGCGTGAACCCACTGCCGCCTTTGGCGGCAGCCCCTCCGTCTCGCCTGCGGCGATCCACCTCCCCCAGCGAGCTGTGGGAGGATTTTCAGAGATGAGCGTTGGGCCTAGCCAAATCCTCCCCGAGCTTGCCTCGGGGAGGGGGACCGCTGGGCATAGTCCAGTGGTGGAGGGACTGCCGCTTGCGGCGGAACTTTGGCGCGGCAAACATTCGCTTTGCTTATGCCCCTCCGTCACACGCTGCGCTTGCGCTGCCTCCCCGAGGCAAGCTCGGAGAAGATTGAAAGAGGATGCTCATGTTTAAGGATCAATCACCAAGGCCGACTGCAAATTCTGTCCTTCGCGCGCGCAAACTCCGCAAGGAAATGACGCTGCCTGAAGTGCTGCTGTGGCGATTGCTGCGCGGGCAACCACATGGCGTGAAGTTCCGCCGCCAGCATCCGAGCGGTGAACTTGGAATTGATTTTTATTGCTCCGACGCCAATCTGGTGATCGAAATTGACGGTATCTCTCATGATATGGGCGACCGTCCGCAGCGCGATGTTCGGCGCGACGCGTGGCTGAAGTCAGAGGGATTGGACACCGTCCGCATTCCGGCAGCCGATGTTCTCAAAGATGCCACGGCAATAGCCGACGGCATTCTCATCATGGCCCGGTCCCGTCTGCCCCTCCACCATCCAGCTTCGCTGGACGGTCCCCCTCCCCGAGACAAGCTCGGGGAGGATATTAGGAAGTCATTATGATCCAATCCCTCCTGATCGCCAACCGGGGCGAAATCGCGTGCCGGATCATCCGCACGGCAGGCGCCATGGGCATTCGCACCGTCGCGGTGTATTCGGATGCCGATGCCAAGGCGTTGCATGTGCGGCAGGCGGACGAGGCGGTGCATATCGGCCCCAGCCCGGCGCGTGAAAGCTATCTGGTAGGTGAGAAGATCATCGCCGCCGCGATAAGCACCGGAGCGGAGGCGATCCATCCGGCGTATGGCTTCCTGTCGGAGAATGCCGCGTTCGCGCAAGCGGTTATCGACGCTGGCCTGATCTGGGTTGGGCCTGCGCCTGCCAGCATCACCGCAATGGGTCTGAAGGATGCGGCCAAGACGTTGATGGCGGCGGCGGGTGTGCCGGTGACGCCGGGCTATATGGGCGAGAACCAAGACCCGTCCTTCCTTGCAAGCCAAGCCGATGAGATTGGCTATCCCGTCCTGATCAAGGCGGTCGCGGGCGGCGGCGGTAAGGGGATGCGCAAGGTCGAGGACGCCGCAAGTTTCGCCGACGCGCTCGCCTCTTGCCAGCGGGAGGCCACCGCCTCGTTCGGCAACGCGCACGTCCTGATCGAGAAATATATCCAGCGCCCGCGCCATATTGAGGTGCAGGTATTTGGCGATATGCACGGCAACATTGTCCATCTGTTCGAACGCGACTGCTCGCTCCAACGCCGGCACCAGAAGGTAATCGAGGAAGCCCCTGCCCCCGGCATGGACGCGGCCACCCGCGCGCAATTATGCGCCGTCGCGGTTAAGGCGGCGAAAGCCGTGAACTATGTCGGCGCAGGCACGATCGAGTTCATCGCCGATGCGTCGGAAGGCCTGCGCGCGGACCGTATCTGGTTCATGGAAATGAACACGCGGCTGCAGGTTGAACATCCGGTGACCGAGGAGATCACTGGCGTCGATCTGGTGGAGTGGCAGCTGCGTGTGGCTTCGGGCGAGGCGCTGCCGCTGCGTCAGGACGAGCTAGCTATCCACGGCTACGCCATCGAAGCGCGGCTGTATGCGGAGGATCCCACTACTGGCTTTTTACCCAGCACCGGGCCACTGCATCACTTCAACCTAAGCGGCGCGCGCATCGAAACAGGCGTGGAGCAAGGCGATGACATTTCGCCTTATTACGACCCAATGATTGCCAAGCTGATTGCCCATGCGCAAACGCGTGATGAAGCTATAGCTGATCTCAACGCATCTTGCCGTACAACTGACGTATGGCCCGTAAAGACTAATGCCGGCTTTCTTGCCAAACTGCTCCAGCGACCGGAATTTGCGGCTGGCACAGTGGATACTAATTTCATCGCAGCGCATATAGATGACCTGGTCACTAAGCCGCCATTGACCGAGGACGGCTTGGCATCGGTGGTACACTTGCTTGCCGATACCGCGCAATTTGCCGCGCCGCACAGCATGGTGGGCCTACGCCTTAATGGGCCGCGCGTACGGTCTGTGTTGATTTCGGTCGATGGCAAACCTGTTCAGGCGGATATACCAATGGACCATTCTCCCCATGCAAATTATCACAACCGCGCCTACCTTGATAATGGCGCGGTCATAAAATTCGATGGCGGCTATGCGTATCAAGTCGAACTTTATCGGCCTCGCGCGACGGGTGCGGGTGCAGCAAGCAGCGGCAACATTCTTTCCCCCATGCCCGGCCGGATCATTGCAGTTGATGTTGCCCAAGGCCAAACTGTCACCAAGGGGCAGAAGCTCCTCACCCTCGAAGCGATGAAGATGGAGCATAGCCTGACCGCGCCGTTTGATGGCATGGTGGCTGAATTGAATGCCGAGGTTGGCGCGCAGGTGCAGGTGGACGCATTGCTTGTGCGGATCGAAGCCTACATACCCTCAAAATAATTCACCAACTCAGCCAAATTTTTCAATTGTAGTGATGTTCTTGCAACGCTTTAATCGGCAAAGTTTAGAAGTAATTTTAGTATTGATTAAATGATCAGTGCTTTTATCAGTCAATATTATCATATTGATATATATAGGTATTATAATGAAAATTGGATTTATTGGCCTTGGTAACGTTGGAGGTAAACTGGCGGGCAGCCTGATCCGCAATGGCCATGATGTAACTGTGCATGATCTGAATGCAGCAATCGTTTGCGAATATGTAGACCGCGGCGCCAAATCTGCTGCGTCGCCAAAGACATTAGGCGACGCCGTCGATCTAATTATCACCTGCCTCCCCTCTCCTGCCGCCAGTTCGGCTGTGGCCGAAGGCTATGACGGTTTCTTGCATATAATGCGTCCGGGCCAGGTTTGGCTTGAGATGAGCACAACAGATCATAGCGAGATTATCCGGCTTGGCGCACTTGTCGAAGCGCGCGGCGCAATGTTCATGGAATGCCCCGTATCCGGCGGGTGCCACCGCGCCGATACGGGCAACATCGCGATTTTTGCAGGCGGCCCGCGCGCGGCTTTCGAATGTGTCTTGCCTGTTCTTACAACAATGGGCCGGCGTATATTGCACACAGGCGAATTGGGAACCGCTTCACAACTTAAAGTGATGACTAATTATCTATGCAC
>JAYWFI010000044.1:0-7140 GCA_043778865.1 Sphingomonadales bacterium | reverse complement strand
GGCAAAGTCCGCTGGAACATACTGCGCCATTTGGCCCGAGAAACAAAAGATATGGCTGATGCGCGCCGTGCCCAATAAATCATTAACCCACGCGCGCATGGTTTCGCTGCGAAAGCTTTCGGTCGAAACAGGCTGCCCCGATTTCAGCGCGCCGATACCCGACCGCCATTGCGGTTTATTGCGCAGTTCGATGTGCAGCGATGCAAATTTTGGATGCATTTCAGATACAAAACCCATATCGCGGGCATCATCGGCAAATGCGCCCACATGCACAGGCGCGATATCTGCCAAGTGGCGCAATATATGGTGTGAGCGGATTTTATCGCCGCGGTCGGCGGGCCAAGGAATGCGGTGCGCAAGGAATAGTATCTCTCCCATCAACCCAGAACTTTCATTAGCCCAAACCCTTGGCAATCCATGGCCCCACACGGTTGGCAATGGATAACGGCAATTTCTGCCACAGCGCAATTTGCGCCTTATACTTGGGGCTGTTGGGGTTTACATCGCGCGGCGCAGCGCCATCTGCGGTGCGCACGGCGTAGGCCATAGGTTCGGGTTCAAAGCCCCAGTTTTTCTTAAAATGATATGCGCCCGAATTTGTTTTGGAGCGGCCAAAATCAAAATGGGTACATCCGCGTTCCCGCGCGTGGTTCATAAGCGCGAAGTACATCAGGTCATTGGCGCGTAACGTGCGCGCGGCATGCACACCGCCGCCCCAATATGGCATGACGGTACCGTTATGATACAGACTAAGCACACTAGCAACAGGGCGCGCGCCGTCCAGCACCGTCAGGATATCGGCTTCTTCGCCAAACGCATCCAGTACAGCGGCCATCAAACCGCGCGGAAATACAGGCGTACCCAAATTGCGTACGCTTGTCGCATAAATGGCGTAATGCATATCCCGGTCATGCTGCGTCGTTCCGGTTACTACGGTCATGCCGCCTTCCCTGCCCTTGCGTACTTCGGCACGCTGTTTGCGCGGGATAGCGAGCAGCTCGGCCTCTTCATCGCCCATCAATGCGCGCTTAAAATTTGCATGCGCATCACGCGCTTCGATCCATTCGCCGCCCGGCAATGCGCCGCCGCGTAGTTCTGCCGTAGGGCAGCTGAAACACTGTGCCATATTCCAGGCAGCCTCTGCCAATGCCTTAGCCGCCGCTGTATCATCACATAAAATCCCGCCGCCCACGGCAAACCCGGATGATACCAACGCACGGCCAAATAACGGCGAATGCATTATGTGCAGCGGCAATATTCCGGCAATGTCCCCCGCCGTATTTTCTGCGATAAGGCAGAATGCTTCTTGCCCTGTACCTGCTTGAACTGCGGTAAGCCACTTGGGGCGATGGAACGGTGAGCCATGCGCATGCGCCATCACCCAAGCATCAATCTGCGCGGTTTCCAGCGGGCTGTGCAAGTCGGCCTGACGCACAGTTACCGGAGGCGTAATCTTGGAATGTATGATTGGCGCGTTCATACAAACCGGGCCTGTTCGCGGGCAACAACGGTATCCAGCCGCTCCCACTGAAACTCATTGGCGAGCCTGCTAAGCTTTGCCGCCATGACATCCAATTTTGTGTAATGGCGCAGCTTTGATTTGATCGGCGCATTGGCAACGCGCGGCTGATCCGGATCAATTTCCCACGGGTGAAAATAAATAACCGCCGGGCGGTCATCGCGCAGATTAACCTGACGAATGGCCCAGCGGGAAAATTGATAAGGCAGCAACCGAAAGAAGCCGCCGCCGCCCGCCGCCAATCTGCGTGAGCCCAGCGTTGCCGTCGTCACAGGTATTTCCAAAAAATCTGATCCAGCGACTGGACGAAACGCAAAACGCGGTGCCTCTGCCCAGCCATAATGGTCGTGCTTCACAGGCGCAACGCTTGAGGAATATATGTAGCCATGCTCTGCCAAAATCTCGTGCGCCCAGGGCGTTCGTGCATCAATCGAAAAACTAGGTGCGCGGTATCCGGTTACTAATGTACCTGAGGTATCCTCAATAAGCCCACGCGCACGCTTGATATCTTCGGCAAACTGGGCAGGTGTGAATGTAAAAACCCGGTGATGCGCATAACCATGGCTAGCGATTTCGTGACCTGCATCTACAATCCGCCGCATCAACGCTGGATAACGCTGTGCTACCCAGCCCAATGTAAAAAACGTACCCTTGACGCCGGCATCATCAAACAACTTAAGCACGGCGTCGCTATTGCGTTCGACGCGGCATTCAAGCGAAGACCAATCATCGCGTGAAATCACAGTCTCAAACGCTCCAACCTGAAACCAGTCTTCTACATCAACCGAAAGCGCATTTCGCACAGACCAGGTTTCCTTTTCCTTGCAAGCTTAAGCAGCGCGGCTATTTTGCCGAAAGCGTTCTTCAAGCGATGTTTCTTTATTCATCCAATCGACCATCATTGCCAAAACGCGGCGCAACGCATCATCCTGCTCAGTAACCCGCGCTTCCAATCCGTTTAGCTTTTGCGAGAGAGTATCTAGATAATAATGACTAACATCAGATACCGGAGCATGGGTATCAGGCTCCATATCGCTTAGCTGCGTATCTGCTATATTGGCAGCTACAACGATCTCTTCGTGAACTGCCTTAAACGGCGCTGCAATGGTCTGCAATTCGGTAACAGGTTCTGATGCAACAGCTATGGCTTCCATTGGGATTTCCGCAATTGGGATAGGTGCAGGCGGCGATCCTGCGATCGGCAATTCTACATGCGGTGGCTCTATAAAAGGCAGGGCAACCTCGCCGCGCGCAGACATTGGCGCTTCATATTCAAATGGTTTTCCTGCCATATCGGCGATCACTGCATTGACCAAATCTGCATCAATTACATTTAGCTGTTCTACTGCGCCCATGAGTAAAACGCGGCTCATTAACGTATTCAACTTACGCGGAATACCATCTGTTTGCGCGAAAAGCACTGTGTATGCATCCGCCGTAATTTGCGGACGACCATTCCAATTTGAACGGCTTAGCCGGTGCACGATATAGGGCTCAACTTCGTTTGCATCCATTGGTTCCAAATGATGCGTCGCGATAATACGTTGGCGCAGCTGCTCCAGTTCTGCTGATCCTTGTACCAGATCCCTGAATTCCGGCTGGCCCAGCAGGAATATTTGCAACAAGGCTTGCGACCCGAGTTGAAAGTTGGAAAGCATCCGCAATTCTTCGACGGCATCAATGGCAAGATTTTGTGCTTCATCAACAATCAATAAACATCGCCGTCCGCTGCGTGCCTCGGAATGTAGGAAGTTTTCAATCGCCTTTAATGTTGCGGCTTTGTCTTGCCCTTGTGTCCGGATGCCAAAACTTTCGGCCGCCATTTGCACCATATCATTGCCGTTCAGCTGGCTGGTAACAATAGTAGCAGCGGTTAAGCGTGCCTTGTCTATCGTCTGCATAAGATGTCCAACCAAAGTCGACTTACCTGCGCCCACTTCGCCGGTAATCACAATGAAACCTTCACCCTGCGCAAGTCCATATCCCAAATAGGATAGTGCTTTACGGTGTGTGCCGCTTTCAAAGTAATATTGCGGATCCGGTGTCAGCTGAAATGGCCGCCCTGTTAGTCCGTAAAATTGATCGTACATCTTCTTGTTCTCCGATACGTATTTCTTGCGATGCCTTAAAACTAAAAGCTATAGCGAAGGCCCAGCAACGCAGACCCTGTTAGCTGCGTGTCGAAATCTTTTTGACGATAACTATCAAGCCCGACAGCAGCAGTGGCGGAAAGGCCGCGAATAATCGTGCGGTAATACGCTGCGTTTGCACCGACGCCCAACACATCGTTGGCGCCCACAGAACCAGGATCAAAGTAATTGGCATATACGCTGGTATCAAAACGTGACTGTTGATCGATCGCTTTGCCAATGTAAGCGGTTGCGAAATAATTCTGATCAACCAATCCAGCCAGATCGGCACGCGCGCCTGCCAAAAAGGTTAGGTATTTGCGGCGGTTATAGCCAGCCGCAATACCTGTGTCCCAGCCGCCAACCGTTGAGCTAAGTGCAGCATTAACGCCGCGTACGCGGAACGAAGCCGAGTTCGCCGATTGCAGAGCGTCGTTGAAACAAAAGCCGCCAGATTGACCAAAAGAACAGGTTCCCAAATCACCCGAAAGCGGATTGCGTGCATTGCGGAAACTGGTTGGCAATGCCGAAAGATTGTCATTCAACAAATTGCCAAATGACGTAACCTGATCATAAACGGACGCGTTGACTGCCCATTGATTGTTTGGTTGATAGCTTAGGTTTGCACCAAAAGTATCGCTGCCGTAGCGCCGGCCATAATAACCGCTCACCGATGTACGGTTGCTTGGCCGCCACATTACGCCCACATCCCAGATCAAGCCATCTTCTTGATATGCCGTCAAACGCGGTGCAGCTTTATTGGTAACCAGCCGCCCGTCTGTGTCTAGCACAGGTACGCCCGCAGCATCGCGAACGGCGTCACGTTCGCTCACTTTTATGGCTTCATATCCGATGCCGCCGACAACCGCCAATCCGCCTGAAATAGGAACCGTCACATCACCGCGTACAAATTTGCCTTCATACCGGCCATCCAGCTGGCCTGCATCTTCACGGTCATAGCCCACACCCACCGACCATCCAACAGGAAGGGCGCCTGGCTGCATACCCACAGAAGCAGTTGCGCTATGGCTAACGCTATCGTCAAATTGATCAAATGGTAACTGTCCGGCTGGCAACGATCCAACGTCTTTACTTTTTACTTTGGTGTAACCGGCACGGTACGCAGCATTAAGGCTTACGTCTCCTACCTGCGCGGTAAACGTTGGGCCGGCGTAAACCGAATATACCTGTGTGATATTATCGGGGTTACCAACAAGGTTTGTCGCAGATGCGCCGCGGCCATCCACTTTGGAACGCGATGCGATGCCGCCTGCCTCAAGGCTGAAGTTACGTGTTATATGCAACGCGCCCCGCGCAAGGCCGCTGATATTATCCTGCGCATTCACGCCTTTGTCGTAAGCAATCAAGCGTTCATAGCGAGCATTGATCTGACCTTCGGCGCGCTTTGTTTGGATCGATGCATCGATGCCAGCGGCAACAGTTGAGTACGTCAAAACATCGCCGCCATTTTTGAAATCCACAACGGCAACCTGCTGTACTTCTATATAGGGCGTGATTTCGACACGTGGTTTACTGCGCGCGCCGCGCCGCTTGGCGGCTGGCTCCGCATTGGTATCATCGCCGTAACCTTGCTGCTGCGCAGATGGCCCGGACGTGTCGTCCATTGGCGACCATTCAGGCGCAATTTGCTGTGCAAAAGATGCTTGCGGTACGCAAAATGCAGCGCCGCTTAACAGTACCAAGAACAATGATTTTTTTGCATTTAGGTTAGACATGATTATGCTCCATATCCATAGTAGTTGCCGAATTTCCGGCCAGTGGGAGAAAATTTCGCGCGGTTAAGCAGCAGCTGCACATGGTCGCAGCCGCTAAGCAGACTAAGCGCGTCACGCAGCGCGCTGTCCGTTGTTACATCGGCATTCACCACCATCAGGCACTGCCCAACATGCAGCGCCAATACAGACGCAGGCGATGCAGCAAGTGCAGGCGGCGAATCAAATATGATTATCCGGCTGGGATCATTCCGGGTTAGCTGATCGATGATTTCGGCTGTTCGTGATGCCGCCAGATATTCGGTGTCCTGATTTGTTTGTGCGCCTGCAGGCAGCACCGACAGGCCATCAATGTCCGTCTGAATAATATAGCTTTCTGCATCGCAGTCACGGTCCGCCAACGCATCCATCAAACCGGGACTGTGCGGAATCCCCAAAGTTGAAAGTATGCTTGGCTTGGCAAAATCGGCATCGATCAGCAATACGCGGTTATCTTTTTCACTTGCCATCGACAGCGCGAGATTGATCGAACAATAAGTTTTGCCTTCATTGGGATGCGCAGAACACACCAATATCCGCTCGCCATGTTCAATTACGTCATGCCCTTTGCCGCCGCGCGCAGACAGTAGCAGCTGACGTTTGACGATGCGGAATTCTTCGGACAGCCCGCTAACGGGTCCTTCAGGATCGATAAAGCTTCCTGCACGCAGCATGTCGCGATCAATTTTGGCAAATCGCCCACTATGCTGCGCTGGCGCCATTGGGCGTGACACAGCATGGGATGGCTGGGATATCGTTGGTTGGATAACAGGCTCGGCTACTATTGCTGGCTCATCGGCCGCAACAGGAAAAGACTGGGAGTTGAGGATTGCCTCCGCAACAGGGATTGTTTGCGTAACAAAGCTTGGCTCAGCAACAGGTGGCAGTGCAATCGGCAATCCGCCCGTTCGCAGCGCAGAGCTAAAACCATACAACTCTGATGCGCGTTCAAGTAACGAACCAGCAGGTTTAATTGACGTATGTTTGTTCATTGATCTGGCCCTCTCACACGGTCACGCTGCGCTGGATAAATTCGGCAACAAGCAGCAGCATGAACACCCCGGCAAGCGCGCCAGTACCGCTGTAAAACAGCTTTAGTTTTTTCTTGCGCTCATCTCGCTGCGCACCGCTTAACATCTGCGAGATAGATCCAATCACAGGCAATCCGCTGGCGCGTTCCAGCTTTGCGGCTGTCGGAAAACTTGTTTGCAAATGGCCCAATGCAAATGCCACGCCGCCGCCAACACCAAGCCCTGCAAACAGCACTATCGCGAGCAGTAAAGGACGATTTGGCGCAGCAGGTACGCTGGAAAGCGTTGGTTTATTGATGACGCGAAATTGCACGGCATCTGTTTGTGTCTCCACTTGGCCGCGCATCCGCACATTCTCACGGTCAGCAACAAGTTTGTCATACGCCACTTTGCGCACTTCGTAATCACGGTTGATTTTGGTCATCTCTGCCGCAACGCCGGGCTCAGATGTTTGTTTTGCCGCAAGCTGCGCCATGTCGGCCTGCAACGCATTCTTGCGCGCTTGCAACGCCGATGCCGAAGCTTCCCGTTCTGCTCGCATGCTTTGCAATGATGAATATGCAGGGTTGGGTGATTTATATGCGCCGCCGCCGGTGCTCCCGCTCGGTGTTGCCACAACTTGTGCACGCAGGTTTGCGATCTGATTTTTTTGCGAAATAACATCAGGGTGCGCATCGGTTAGACCGCGG
>JAYWFI010000043.1:0-6505 GCA_043778865.1 Sphingomonadales bacterium | reverse complement strand
AACATAGGCGGTATTGCCGCCAAAGCGCATGAACGCGGGCAACGCCAAATTTTCCTGTGCAATGCTGATCTGAAAATGATGCCCCGGTGCGCCTTCATGTAGGTATAATGTTGTCATGCCTGGTATAGTCCGGCTGGGCAGATCATAGGCGTTAAAATAGAATATGCCGGGACGTTTGCCATCAGGCGTGCCATTTTCATAACTGCCGCCCGCTTCATATTTCTCACGAAACTCTTCATAAGGACGGATTTCTAGTTGCGATTTGGGCAGGTATTTGAACTGCGATTGTATCTGGCCGTCAACCGATTTGCCGATATCATAATATCCTTGCGTCAATCCGGCGCGGCTGGCGGGCTTAAACTTTGCATCACTGCGCAGATATTCAAAGAATTCAGGCAGCGTGCCCTTAAACCCGGTTTCCTTGCGGATCGCTTCCATTCCATTTTTGATGCGCTCTACTTCGGATAAGCCAAGGTTATGGATCTCATCTGCTTTCAGGGGCAGTGTCGTGGTTTGTTCAATCAGATACTCATATAATTTTGCGCCGCCTTTCATCGACGACAGGCCCACTTGATCACGTGTAGCAGGCAGATATTCATCGCGCAAAAAATCGCGCATACGGATATATGACGGCTTTATTCCTTGCTCGATGATTGCGGCATATGCGCGCTTTAATCGCTTCTGATCAGCGGGCTTTATCCCCTTTGGAAATTTCAGCACCGGCGCAAAATATGGGGACTCCTCGGTTTTTTGCGCCAACTGTGTATTCAATTGATCGATGACGTTGGTAATCGTCAATTTTGTTTCCACCACGCCGCTTGCTTTACCTTGCGCAAACCGGGCGCGCATTGCATCCAGATTAATGATGAATTGTTTGTGGCGTTTCAGGTTGTTGTCATAATCGGCAAGCGTCTTAAACGGCGCCGCTCCTGTTCCGCTGGCAAATGTTGGATACGATGTATGGATGCCATAAAAGTGATTAAGCGGCCGCACTTTGGTAAGGTCAAGATACTCTTTTGACAGGCTTTTCTGGCTATCCTTTTGGTTTAAACTAAACACATCATACGCGATTTGATCGGTCTCATTCAGCTTGCTGCGATCGATTTTTGCAAGGGCGGCAACATTGGCGTCGGCGGCTTTACGTTCGCCGTCATAATAGGCGTCACTAACCCCGTCGCCCAATTGATCGGCATAACGCATGTCACCGCGGTATAAAGCATTGACCGGATTACGTTTCAGGTTGGCTTCGTCATCGGCGGCAAACAGTGCTTTTAATTTTGTACCTTCACTCTGTGCAACCATCGCCGCTGGCGTGGGCTTTTTGGTTTGCGCAGATGCAGCAGACGCAAACGCTACGGGCATGGTGCACACTGAAACTACGGCGGCGGCGGTTAACAAAATCAAACGGGTTTTCATGGGGCAACCTCTCTCTGTTATAATTCTAACTTTTCGGTGTGGTGAGTTCCAGCCAGTTATTCTGGCGGTACCACTTTGTGATGATATGCTTTACGCCCTTTGTTATCGGCGTACCAGCGTGTAGTGTTTTATAATTCATGGTGCCGTCCGGGCTCATATTGTTCCAGATCAGCATCATGCCTGCTTGCGGTTTTACACCTATGCCCAAATGCGGAAATTCTGTGTTGCCGCCTCCTTCGGGTTCATTCAGGAATATCATCGCGGTCCAGCTGCGCTGCCCACCTGCGGGGCCTTCATCAAGCCAATAGTTCTGGCTGGGATGGAAAAAATCATGATGTGATTTGAACTCTTGGCCCGCTTGATACCTCTGGCCCTGCATCGTCTCAGCATAGTCATTTTCTATGCCAAGCGTATCGCTCATGCGCGCTTCAACGCGGCCAACATCGTAATCCCAGCGGCTAAGATGGCAACTGTAACTGGTGCGAAACCCGGGCTGCTCGGTACCTTTGTAAAGCGATGAGGGCACCGCCTCCGCATCGATTTTGCGGATCAGCATCTTGCAATCGGACGGCCCCAAAAAACCCTGATAAATATAGACCTGCGCATCATCATGTTCGACCTGTTGCACCAGCCTGTTGGAACTAAGCCGTTTTGTTACATATGTTCCTATGCGGGCCAGCTTTGCCGGATCGTTATTGGCATCAAACTTTGTTATTTTCTCGTCATCAATCATGGGATGATACGGCCCCGTGCCATAACCCATCGAACTTTTTCGAGCGTCCGAATGTTGGTTAGCGGGTTTTCATCTACGGCAATTATGTCGGCTGAGTACCCTTGCGCAATACGGCCCAGTTGGTTTTCCATATCGATCACTTTGGCGGCAACGGTTGTGGCGCTGGCTAAGGCTTCTTTTGCGGTCAAGCCGTTATCCATCAGCAGCTGAAATTCTTCGCCGTTGCGGCCGTGGGCAAACACGCCTGCGTCTGTGCCAAACGCAACAGGCACACCCATCTGCCGTGCCATCGTTACCGCTTTGCCCACTTTGCCTAGCGTCATCCGGATTTTTTCTTCGACAACAGGTGTATATACCCCTTTGTCCAATCCTTCGCTTACGCCCTTGAATGCCATCAATGTGGGGATAAGGATGGTGCCGCTTGCTTTCATTATTTTTAACGCAGGCTCATCGGCAAATGTACCATGTTCGATGGTGTCAATGCCGCTGCGTGCCGCGGCCTCAATCCCGCGCGCACCGTGCGCATGCGCCATTACCTTTAGGCCAAGTGAGTGCGCGGTTTTGGCGATTGATATCATTTCTTCATCGCTGAAATGCGCTTCTAATCCGCGGCCTTGCTGTGACAATACGCCGCCTGTTGCGGTAATCTTGATTACATTTGATCCTGCGCGGCTGGCTTTGCGTACTTTTTCGGCGCATTGCACCGCTCCTGTGCAGGCATAGCCGCTAGATAATGCGTCATTAATCTCTTCAGTAAAACCGGTGGTATCGCCGTGGCCGCCAATAATAGTAAGCGGAGGACCAGCGGCAATAATCCGCGGTCCCGCTATCAGGCCCTCGTCGGTACCCCTGCGTAACGAAAACGCAGAATACTGCGATGAGCCTGCGTCCCGTACGGTTGTAAATCCAGCCTTTACCGTGGCAAGCGCATTTTTTACACCAACCACAACGCCCCATTCGGCGGGCTCTGTCGCCTCTTTCCAAAAATCACCACTTGGATCACCCGTTAGGTGGACATGCAAATCAATAAGACCGGGCAGCACGGTTTTAGTGCGCAGATCAATTACCGCGCTGGTAATATTGGCTGCTGCTGCAGCATCGATGCCTTTGGTCACCGCAGTAATCCGCCCATTTACAACAGTAATTGTTGCAGGACCAATCGGACCTGTTTGCGCATCGGGGATAAGGTTGCCTGCCAGTATAGTTTGTACCTGGGTTTGCGGCTGCACTTTGGCGGGCACTTGCGCGTTTACAGGCGAAGTGATTGTCAGTGTGATTATGGCAAACATGGCGGCGCGTTTCATATCGTTCCCCTGTATATCCTGCGTTATAGTCTTCAAACTTGAACGGCTTTGCTTGTTGTTACAAGCGAAAAAGCCGCAACTCTATTGTTTTGAAAGCGCGGCAGTTTCGTCTTAAATCCGGGAAAACGGTATATCTAAAATAGGGTATTCGGCCCAGTCCTTATAGTCAAAATGCCACCATTCATTCGATATCCCTATGAAACCCTGCGCCTCCATATACCGTTCAAGCCGCGCGCGGTTTTCGGTTTCATCCGCGCTGCCGCCTGCATAATTGCGGTAGGCACGCCCTGTAAATTCATCATAGGCGCTGGGCATGGCTACTGCGTTCCCAGTGGTGCGGTCATACAGGGTTAGGTCCACTGCGCAGCCTCGGTTGTGCCGCGATCCTTCCTTGGGATTTGCCACAAAGCCGCGCTTGGCAGGCGGGGTTATATCCCACATCTTCTTGGTTACCCGCCACGGCCGGTAGGCATCATGGATCAGCAGGCCATATCCATCCGCCCGTGCCGCCAATTGCGCACGGGCCAGTGCCTGCGCGGCAGGCCCTACCAAAAATGCGCGTGCCTGATTATAGAGCACTTGGCCCGAAAAATTATTCGCCGTGGCGTAACGAATATCAAGATGAATATCGGGGCTGAGTTTTTTCAGCTCAACTAGCGCGCCGGGATCAGCGGCATTCTGATTTTCCAGCTTGCGGGGCTTTGGTTTATCGGCGAGTTTAGGTGCTGCATAACATCCTGTGACAGGCAACGCAGCAAGGCCCAGCATCACCGTTCGCCGCGTTACGCAACCTGCAGGCATGCTCATTCTTCCTTGGCCAGCCACTCTTCCAGCCATTTTATGGTGTAATCGCCGTTTTGAAACTCTGGATCCTCCAGCAGTTTCTGGTGCAGCGGGATGGTGGTCTTCATGCCTTCGATTACAAACTCGCCTAGCGCCCGGCGCAGACGCATCAGGCACCCTTCACGGGTTTTGCCATACACGATCAGCTTGGCGATCATGCTGTCATAATAAGGCGGGACTTTGTATCCATGATACAGCCCGCTATCGACGCGCACGTATAATCCGCCCGGCGGGTGATACCAGCTCACGGTGCCCGGTGACGGCATAAACGTTTTGGGGTCTTCGGCATTGATCCGGCATTCCACCGCATGGCCATCAAACACAACTTCGTCTTGCGTTACAGACAACGGTTTTCCTTCGGCCACACGAATTTGTTCGCGGACCAGATCGATACCGGTTATCATTTCAGTGACCGGATGTTCAACCTGCAGCCGCGTATTCATTTCGATGAAATAAAATTCGCCGTTTTCCCAAAGAAATTCGATCGTGCCTGCGCCGCGGTATCCCATGTCGGCCATCGCATTTGCGCATATCTCGCCCATGCGGTTACGTTCGTCGGTGGACAATACAGGCGAGGGTGCTTCTTCCAATACTTTTTGGTGGCGGCGCTGCAGCGAACAATCACGTTCGCCCAAATGGATGGCTTTGCCGTTACCATCGCCAAATATCTGGAATTCAATATGGCGCGGATTACCAAGATATTTTTCAAGATACACCGTCGCATCGCCGAACGCGGCCTTGGCTTCGGTTCCGGCTTGCAACATTTGGGTTTCCAGCTCCTCTTCGCTGTTTACTACTTTCATGCCGCGTCCGCCGCCGCCCGATGCTGCTTTAATAATCACGGGATAGCCAACCTCTTTGGCGATGGCTTTGGCAGCCGCAACATCGTTAATCGCGCCATCACTGCCCGGGACCAGCGGCAATCCAAGCGCGCCTGCGCTGCGTTTGGCCTCTACTTTGTCGCCCATGGTGCGAATATGTTCGGGCTTTGGTCCAATCCAAGTGATGCCGTGGCTTTCAACAATTTCGGCAAACTGCGCGTTTTCAGAAAGAAAGCCGTAACCGGGATGGATCGCATCGGCATGGCTGATTTCTGCGGCAGAGATAATCGCTGGGATATTAAGGTAGCTATCGGCGGCGGCAGGCGGACCAATACAGATCGCTTCATCGGCAAGGCGCACATGCATCGCATCGGCATCGGCGGTGGAATGCACCGCGACTGTTTTAATCCCCATCTCATGCGCGGCGCGGTGGATACGCAGCGCAATTTCACCGCGATTGGCGATCAGGATTTTTTCAATGGCCATATTTATGCAATAACCATCAAAGGTTGGTCAAATTCCACAGGCTGCCCGCTTTCGACAAATATGGCAGACACAGTGCCTGCGCAGGCAGCAACGATTGGGTTCATGACTTTCATCGCCTCGATAATCAGGACTGTATCGCCCGCTTTTACGGTTTGGCCAACGGTTACAAACGGCGCAGCATCAGGATCAGGGCTAAGATACGCTGTCCCGACCATAGGTGATTTCATGGCGTTGGCATGCAACACCGCGGCAACAGGTGCTGCCTCGGTAGTAATAGCTATAGCCGCGGGCGCAGCTGCTATCATAGGCGCCTGCGCCGCAGTCATCGCGCGCGAAACACGGATCTTGCGCTGCCCATCTTCAACCTCAATCTCGCTTAGCCCGGTTTCATTCAGCATCGCCGCCAGCTCACGGACAAGGTCAGTATCCACTTGCATGCCGTCTTTTTTTATGGCCATTGTATGTGCTCCCAGATCATGATGGTGCTCCGTTATACAGGCCTAATGTCAAAGTTGTAACGCCACGTCCAGCGCCAGTTCATATGATTTTGCGCCATGCCCCGAAATACAGCTATGCGCTGCCATCCCGATGAAGCTGATATGGCGGAATGCTTCGCGGTTTTTGGGCTCTGATAAATGCACCTCGATGACGGGCACTGTAATCGCCTTGATCGCATCATGGATCGCAATTGAAGTATGCGTAAATGCCGCAGCATTCAGCAGCACCGCCTTTGCGCCCACCGCTTGCGCTTCTTGCAGCCAATCGATCAAATGCCCTTCATGATTGGATTGCCGAAAATCAATCTGCACGCCCGCCGCCTGCGCCCGGTCCTCCAGCCGCCCCGCAATATCATCCAGCGTATCAGTACCATAAATCTCCGGCTCGCGCATGCCAAGCAGGTT
>JAYWFI010000042.1:0-4139 GCA_043778865.1 Sphingomonadales bacterium | reverse complement strand
CCCTGCGTTGCTTGCCAAGCTTTGGTGATATCCACATCTGGTGCGGGTTTGTTATCAGACATTATCTTACTCCCAAAATCTACAAGACTGCAGAAGGTGACTTCTGATTAAGCTGCCAAGCCACCCAAACGAACGCATTTCATACTATGCAATTGAGTAACCGATGCGGCAATTTGAGGCAATCTATTAATGCCTAGCGGTTTTCTGCGCAGTTATCGCTAGTTCATTACTCCGCATCCAGCCCATAGGCCGTATGCAGCACACGCACCGCAAGTTCGGTCTCATCTTCATCGATCAATACGCTGACTTTGATCTCACTTGTGCTGATCGCCTGAATATTAATCTTGCGGTCGGCCAGCGCAGTAAACATCGCGCTGGCAACGCCTGCATGGCTTTTCATGCCGACGCCGACAACAGATATCTTGGCGACTTTGGTATCGGATATGACACGGTTATACCCTATGGCTTCACGCTGGTTTTCCAATATATCCGTACACCGCGCAAGATCTGTGCTGGGGCAAGTGAACGTCACGTCGGTTTCACCTTTGTCGCGGCCGACATTCTGGATAATCATATCGACGTTGATATTCGCCTCTGCCAATGGCGAAAAGATATTGGCCACGGACCCGGGGCGATCCGGCACGCGGGTTAGCGTTATTTTTGCCTCATTCTTGTCATGCGCAATCCCAGTTATTACTTGGCTTTCCACGTTTAATTTCTCCAATTCTTCGTCGCTTACAATCAACGTGCCCGGAATGCTGTTGGCGTCAGGTGCGCCGTCTTCGGTGAAGGAGGAAAGCACCTGTATCTTTACGCGTTCTTTCATTGCAAGGCTGACAGAACGGGTTTGCAGCACCTTTGCTCCCACGCTCGCCAGCTCTAGCATCTCTTCATACGTCAGTGCTTTTAACTTGCGCGCGCGCGCCACGATACGCGGATCTGTGGTAAATACGCCGTCAACATCGGTATAGATATCGCAGCGGTCTGCTTTTACTGCTGCTGCAATCGCCACAGCTGATGTGTCCGATCCGCCGCGGCCCAGTGTGGTAATCCGGTTATCATCCGTTAGCCCCTGAAACCCGGGAATAACTGCAATCTCACCGCGCGCCATCGATGCGGTAAGCGCGCCTGCGTCAATGGTGCCGATCCGCGCCTTGGCATGGGCACCATCGGTATGGATGGGCATTTGCCAGCCAAGCCAGCTGCGCGCTTTACACCCCAAAGATTGCAATGTAATCGCAAGTAGTCCCGCGGTAACCTGTTCGCCGCTGGCCACCACCACATCATATTCTGCAGGATCATACAGCGCGTTTGCCTCTCTGCAAAAATTTACCAACCGATCGGTATCGCCGGCCATTGCGGAAACAACTACGGCCACATCGTCGCCCTGTTCGGCCTGTGCCTTTACAATTTGGGCGACACGGCGGATACGTTCGGTTCCCGCCATTGAAGTGCCGCCAAATTTCATTACTATGCGGGCCATATAATACTGATATTCCCTGTTCTGGGTCTATTGAAAAGAAGTACCGCGTGATAAGGACATCATATGACAAAGGCAAGCGAGACTGCGACAGATAATAACACGATCCGCGCGAATGAAGCAGCGCACTTTGGCGCTCTTGCCGCCGATTGGTGGGATCCAAAAGGATCCTCTGCCATGCTGCACACGTTGAACCCCGTGCGCCTAGGTTTTATTCGCGGTGCGGTCGATGCGCATTTCGGCGCAGATCCGGCATCGCGGCGGCCATTGGCGGGGCGATCCGTTCTTGATGTGGGATGCGGTGCAGGATTGCTATGTGAACCGCTTGCCCGGCTTGGCGCGGCGGTAACCGGTGTGGATGCCGCCCCAGAAAATATCGCGGCGGCGCGGGCGCATGCGTTGCAATCCGGGCTCGATATTGATTATCACGCCGGAGAAATTGGCGCGCAAGATCTAGGTGTTTTTGATGTGGTATCATCGATGGAGGTTATCGAACATGTCGCCGATCCCGCTCAGTTTATGGCGCAATTGGTCCGCAAACTTGCGCCCGGCGGGCTGATGCTGATTTCCACCCCCAATCGCACAGCGCAATCAAGGCTGCTGCTGGTCGAGGCGGCAGAGCGATTGGGCCAGGTGCCGCGCGGCACGCACAACTGGGATCAGTTCCTGACGCCAGACGAACTAGAAACGATCTTGAAAGATGCCGGGATGCAGGTAACGGCGATACGCGGTATCGCTTATTCGCCCAGCAAAGGCCTACATGTCTCGGACAATATGGCGCTGAATTATATCTTAAGCGCCGTATCCGCTAAATAGTTGCGGCAAGGTATCAGATAGCTTGGAATTTCATGTAAACTTTCGCTAAGGCATCTGCATGACTACTGATAACAACGCTGGCAACACTATCGACAAAAATTTCGACCCCGCCGCGATTGAATCCAAATGGTATGCGCACTGGGAAGCCACAAATGCATTCCGTCCGCAGCGCCCCGATGCGCAGCCTTACACCATCGTCAACCCGCCGCCTAATGTAACAGGATCGCTGCATATCGGCCATGCGCTGGATAATACGCTGCAGGATATCCTGATCCGGCATGCGCGTTTGCAGGGTAAGGACGCGCTGTGGGTTGTGGGCACCGATCATGCAGGCATCGCCACGCAAATGGTGGTCGAACGGCAAATGAATGCGGCGGGGCAAAAACGCACGGATTTGACCCGCGAGGAGTTCGTGGCCAAAGTATGGGAATGGAAAGCGGAAAGCGGCGGTGAGATTACGGGGCAACTGCGCCGGCTGGGCTGTTCGATGGATTGGCAAAACGAACGCTTCACGATGGATGAGGGGTTTAGCAAGGCCGTTATCAAAGTGTTTGTCGACCTATATAACGAGGGCCTTTTGTACCGCGACAAACGGCTGGTAAACTGGGATCCCGGCCTGAAAACTGCGATATCCGATCTTGAGGTTGAAACGCGGGAGATCAACGGCAAATTCTGGCATTTCCGCTATCCGTTAGCAGACGGCGTTACGACATCAGATGGCAAGGATTACATCGTCGTCGCCACCACGCGGCCAGAAACGATGCTGGCCGATATGGCGGTTGCGGTGAATCCCAGCGACGTGAGGTATTTCAATGTTCATGGTGGCTATGTCATCCTACCTATTACGGGACGACGCATTAAGATAATCACCGACGATCATGCCGATCCCGAACTGGGTTCGGGCGCGGTGAAGATTACGCCGGGGCATGATTTCAACGATTTTGAGGTAGGCAAGCGGGCCGGATTTAAGGCAAGCGAAATGCTCAATATGCTGGATGGTGAGGCGCGGGTGGTTGAGCCAGACAAGTTGGCGCGCATACGCCAAATCACGAATGCTCGAGAGGGAAAACCTTACCAATGGGTTGCCGGTGAGATTCCGAGGGATATCTTTTTCTCTCCGCCCGATTCTGATGGTAAACGGTTTGGGCTTGATCGGTTTGAGGCGCGCAAAAAAGTGGTTGAATTGATCGAAGCGGCAGGATTGCTTGAGAAGGTTGAAGACCGCGTTATCCAGACGCCTTACGGAGACCGTTCCGGTGTGGTGATCGAGCCGTGGTTGACCGACCAATGGTATGTCGATGCAAAGACTCTGGCAGGTCCAGCAATAGAGGCGGTGCGCAACGGGGCTGCGAATGGCGGCTTTGATGTCGTGCCCAAGTCGTGGGAGAAGACGTATTTCAATTGGATGGAGAATATCCAGCCTTGGTGTGTTTCAAGGCAGTTGTGGTGGGGGCACCGGATTCCGGTTTGGTATGGTCCTAAATGCGAAACTACTGAGAATGGACTCAAAGTAACCCAACTTGCTACTGGATCGGCCAACGATGCCGCGTGGTTTGAGTTCGTGTATGAGACGGAAGATAATGCGATTGAGGCCGCAAAGCAAAAGTATGCCGAGATTACGGGCCTAGAAATCGACATCAGGATTATCGATCAAGACAGTTCCAGCTATCAATTTGACGGCGGCCGTTCGCGTCAGCTTGATGACAAAACGTGGCAATTTGATTTATATCGCGAAACAGACGTCCTCGACACATGGTTTTCGTCGGCGCTTTGGCCGTTTGGGACATTGGGTTGGCCGGAGGGGCAACACGAAAATCCTCTCCGGAACGGGGAGGTGGCGCCG
>JAYWFI010000041.1:0-19351 GCA_043778865.1 Sphingomonadales bacterium | reverse complement strand
GTCACGCGGACGAACCATTCCCCGCCGCTGTTTTGTGGCGAGCAACACTAAGCTTATTTTCCCGGCATTCGGCGCGTTAACAGGTGGTATGGATGCTGCAGAGGCCGCGGCATTGGCGCAGCCTACGCTCGGATTGGAAAGCGCGGGCCTGCAAAAAGCAGAGGCATTAATCGTTACGCCTGCGCGGCTGGCCCGGTTCGCCTTGGACTTAAGCTTTGGGTAGAGCGTGACGTGATTACAGCGCATCGCATCCCGCTCTAGACCTTTTTGTGGTCGCGTGATTCTATACGATGAACCGGTACCCACTTAATCGCATCTCGCTCTAGACCTTTTTGTGGTCGCGTGATTCTATACGATTAACCGGTACCCACTTAATCGCATCTCGCTCTAAACCGCTGTTCGGCCTGTTCAGCTTAGCGCTCGCCAAATAATGCGGTTCCCACACGCACATGGGTTGCGCCCAGCATGATCGCAGCGGGAAAATCGCCTGACATCCCCATACTCAATTGATGCAGCCCATGCCGCGCCGCGACTTGCGCAAGCAAGGCAAAATAGGGCGAAGGTTCGGTGGCGGCGGGCGGCAAACACATCAGGCCAATGACAGGCACGCCGTGTTCTTTTGCAGCGGCGAGCATTTGCGGCACTTGCAAGATTGCACAGCCGCCTTTTTGGTCTTCTGCACCAATGTTTACCTGCAAATAACAAGGCACCGGTTTGCCTGCTTTGGCCATTGCCTTGCCCAGCGCGGTTAGCAACGACATCCGGTCAAGCGAATGTATCACGTCAAACAGCGCTACTGCTTCGTCTGCTTTGTTCGATTGTAATTGCCCAATCAGGTGCAGTGCAATGCCCGGCGTACGCGCACGCAGCGCTGGCCACTTGTCGGCGGCCTCTTGCACACGGTTTTCACCAAATACGCGCTGCCCCGCTGCAATAACAGGCTGAATTTGCCCGGCATCGCGTGTTTTCGAAACCGCGATCAGCGTAACATCGGCGGCTTTACGCCCCGCAAGCTTTGCCGCCGCTGCTATCTCTGCTTGGATCTCCGCCAGTCTTTGTGCGGCGCTGTCTGTTGTCGCTTCTGTGCTCATACCGCGCTATAGAACAGGAGATGACGCGCCGCCACAAAAAGCATATCCCAAAAATATGGTTGATGACCGATCCGCGCTTTGGTGACGGCTTGATACCTGCCATACAGAAATTGCCGGCCGGGTCAGGCGTTATATTTCGGCATTATGATTTGGCCGAACACCCCCGGCGTAAGTTATTGCACGCCGTTGCTAAAACCTGCCGCCGCCGAGGACATCTGCTGCTGATCGCAGGCAATACGCAGACCGCCAACCTGCGCAGCGTACAGGGTATTCATGGCCGCGCGCTATGCCAGCCTTCTAAAGCAATAATTCGCAGCGCGCCTGTACATAATGTGCGCGAAATTACGCAAGCAGTACATTACCGCGCCGACATCCTGCTGCTTTCGCCGTGCCGCTCAACGGCATCGCATCCCGGCGCACGGCCGCTTGGTATGCTTCGGTTTATGCAGCTCGCCAGGTTATGTAAGCCTACAAAAGTGATCGCGCTTGGCGGAATGACACATCGCAGGTTTATGATGATGGACGCGCGCGCCGTATACGGCTGGGCCGCGATAGATGCGTTTCGGTAATTGGGGGAAGGTTAGCGTCCTAACCCAAATCAGAAGCGGATTTTGGTGCCTACGTAAACGGCTTCGCTATCTTTTCGGTCGTCTGCACGCGGTGCAACACGGTCACGTTCAGTATTGTAGGTGACGCCAGCGGTTAAATCGACACGCCGTGAGATCGAGAAGCTGCTTTCCACGCCTACTTTATATTCACCCGCTGCCGCATTTCCGCGCGGAATTGGCGAAGCATCGCGTGACGCATCCAGTTTAACATCTGTCTTAAACCGGCTCTTTTTAATGGCGGCATCTTTGCCGTCCAAACGGAATGTACCTGCCGCAACCGAAATATTTGCAACCGGCGTTTTGAATGCTGGCTTGCTACTTTCAGGTAATTTGAAATCTTTCCAACCGCGCGCTGCGGTCAAACGGAAATCTGATTTATTCAGATTAACGGGCATCAACAATCCAGGCTCTGTGATCCGAACAAGATTACGCGTCGATATCGCCTGCGATGATAACAGCGAATCTGTACGCGCGGCAATCGTTACAGTACGCCGTACGCCAAGATCCCCTGCTGTAGGTGTAAAAGGAAAGCGCGTCTTTACAGCAGACACGGTATTTTTGAGGTCTGCTTGACGCTGAAACTTCTCGGCCAGTTTGTTGTCGATGCTGGCCGGCGTAAAGTTTGATACCCAGCTTTTCTCGGCATTTTTATCGCCGCTAATTTGCGCAGCGAGAGCAGGAAAAAGAACAGGCGAAAAGGCAAACGAACCCGCAACCAGCAATGAAGCGGTCCAAATGGCAGATTTGCGGCGATTTTCGCGTTTTTCAAACATAGTAAATCTACATCGACTCCCTGTATTTATAACGTACGCTCATAATGCTTCATTAAAAAGGCAAATGCACCCATACAGACAAGAAAATTACAGACTGTTGCACAACCTCCACATAATTATCTCGTTGAAAGCAAAACTTTCCCTTGGTTCAGCACCCAGAAAGCTTGCCCGCGCCAGCAAAGACGATATAGAAGCACGGCAGAAGCACATGTTGGCAACACATAATCGCAACAACAGCATTTAAGGATATACCATGCACATTAATCGGCTTGCTCTTATTTTGGTTACTGGCTCTTTGGTTACTGGCACTTTTTTAGTGAGCGGCTGTGCCAAAAATGCGAAGCCGAAAACGGATATCGCCGCGAGTCAGATTAACACTATCGGTGTAAACAGTTACTTGTGGCGGGCATCGCTGGATGCGCTTTCATTCATGCCGCTGATACAAACCGATTCCTCAGGCGGCGTGATCGTTACCGATTGGTATGTGAACCCCAAAAGCCCTGGTGAGCGCGTGAAGTTGACCGTATCGATTATTGATCAAGACCTGCGTGCCGATGCCTTGCGCGTCGCAGGATCGCGCCAAGTTGCCCAAAATGGGCAGTGGGTTGATGCGCCGTTACGCGCCGCCACCGTGCAGAAAATGGAGAGCGTTATCCTGACCAAGGCCCGCGACCTTCGCCGCAGTGCAATAACCGGATAACAAGAAATGAGCGAAGCCGGGCATCCTAATCCGCCTGTTGATGACACGCGGTTTAATCACCGTATCGCCGATGCGCGGTGGCAAAAAACTTGGGATGATCGCGCCACGTTTGCAGCCAATGATGCGTCTGAAAAACCGCGCTCTTATGTGCTGGAAATGTTTCCATATCCGTCGGGTCGGATACACATTGGCCATGTCCGCAATTACACTATGGGCGATGTGCTGGCGCGGTACAAGCGGATGACCGGGCATGAAGTGCTGCATCCGATGGGCTGGGACGCCTTTGGCATGCCCGCCGAAAACGCCGCGATGGAAAACGGCGTACACCCCGGCACGTGGACTCGCGCCAATATCACCAACATGAAAACGCAGCTTAAGCGAATCGGCTTTGCGCTGGATTGGAGCCGCGAGCTGGCGACGTGTGAGCCGGAATATTACGGCCATGAACAGGCATTGTTTTTGAAACTGTACGAGGCAGGCCTAGTTTACCGCAAAGAAAGCGCCGTTAACTGGGATCCGGTTGACATGACCGTGCTGGCCAACGAGCAAGTAATCGACGGCAAAGGCTGGCGATCCGGCGCACCTGTTGAACGCCGCAAGCTTAGCCAGTGGTTCCTGAAAATAACGCAGTTTGCCGATGAATTGCTGGACGGTCTGGGCGCGCTTGAAAGCTGGCCTGATAAAGTCAAGCTGATGCAGGAAAACTGGATTGGCCGGTCAAAAGGCCTGCAATGCACGTTTCGGTTTGTCGGCGGCACGGACGGTATCGATGTATACACCACGCGGCCCGACACGATGTTCGGGGCGAGCTTTGTGGCGATTGCCGCCGATCATCCCGTGGCGCAGAAAATGGCAAAGAACGCCCCTGCCCTGCAAGAGTTTATCGCCGAATGCCGCAAGGGTGGAACAACGGCAGCGGATATTGAGACCGCCGAGAAACTGGGTTTCAACACCGGATTATCGGTGGAACATCCGCTGGATCCAAGCTGGCACTTGCCCGTTTATGTCGCCAATTTCGTGCTAATGGATTACGGCACAGGCGCAGTATTTGGATGTCCGGCCCATGACCAACGTGACCTTGATTTCGCGCGCAAATATAACCTAGGCGTCACGCGCGTGGTGGCCGAGGGCGAAAATACCGATAGCGATTTTGATGGAACCGCCGCCTACACTGGTCCCGGCACCATCGTAAATTCCCATTTCTTAAACGGTATGACCATCGATGATGCCAAGGCCGATGTGATTGCGAGGGCCGAGGCCGAAGGATGGGGCACGGGCAAAACGCAATACCGCCTGCGCGATTGGGGCGTCTCACGCCAGCGGTATTGGGGTACGCCCATTCCGTTCATTCATTGTAACCAAGAAGATAGCAGTGGCTGCGGCGTGGTGCCTGTGCCCGCCGGGCAACTGCCTGTAAAACTGCCCGAAGATGTCAGCTTTGATATCCCCGGCAACCCGCTGGATAGGCACCCAGAGTTCAGCAAAGCCGATTGCCCGAAATGCGGCAAACCTGCACGCCGCGAAACCGATACGCTCGATACATTTGTCGATTCAAGCTGGTATTTCATCCGCTTTGCCAGCCAGCCGAGTGATAAGCCGTTTGACCGCGCAGTGGCGGAAAAATGGCTGCCCGTTGATCAGTATATTGGCGGCGTCGAACATGCGATCTTGCACCTGCTCTACGCGCGGTTTTGGACGCGGGCGCTTTCCCACATTGGCATGATTGATGTGAAGGAACCATTTGCCTCGCTGTTCACGCAAGGCATGGTGACGCACCAAACGTATCAGGACGCAGCCGGCAAATGGCTCAGCCCCGATGAAGTCAAGCGCGATGGTGATGCGTGGACAGTTATCGCCGATGGCACGCGCGCTACTGCTGGCCGCACCGAAAAAATGTCGAAGTCCAAGAAAAATGTCGTCGATCCCGATGATATTGTGGAGCAATATGGCGCGGATGCCGTGCGCTGGTTCATGCTGTCCGACAGCCCGCCCGAACGCGATCTCGAATGGTCAGAGGCAGGCATTGAGGGATGCTGGCGGTTCACACAAAGGCTGTGGCGGCTGGCTGGGCAAGTGGCGGGCAGCATGGGCGATGACGTTGCCCTTACCCGCAAAGTGCATCAGGCCACCGCCGGAATTGGCGCAGATATCGAAGCGTTATCCTTCAACAAAGCAGTGGCCAAAATATATGAGCTGGCATCCGCAATTGAAAAAGCCGCGCCGTCGGCATCACGCGATGAGGCGATCCGCAAGATCATCTTGCTGGCATCGCCCATGGTCCCGCATCTGGCCGAGGAGGCATGGGCCAGTTTTGGGGAGCGGTCTGGCGGCGAAGGCCTGATCGCCGATGCACCGTGGCCCGAAGTTGATCCCGCCATGCTGGTCGAGAGCGAAGTGACGATCGCCATACAAGTCGGCGGCAAACTACGCGACACCATCACCATAGCCAAAGGACTACCGCAAGAGGACGTGCAAGCGCTTGCGCTGGCCAGCGAGAAGGTTCAGGCTGCGATAGCGGGCGCTCAAGTTCGCAAAGTGATTGTTGTTCCTGATCGTCTTGTTAATATTGTGATATGACTATTGAAAGCAGTTTTATCCCAGGTCGTCATGCTGAACTTGTTTCAGCATCCATCGTTCAGCAAATGGCATGTGTGACGGAAAAATGGACCCTGAAACGAGTTCAGGGTGACGGAGTGCGTGAATGATATGATGCGTATTTTTGCTTTGTTGTTCTCCGCTCTATCACTCTCCGCCTGCGCTTTACAGCCATTATACAGCGGCGGATCGCAAGGGTCTGTGGCGGCGTTGTTGGAAAACATCAGCGTTGAGCCGATTGAGGGCAAATCAGGATGGCTGGTGCGCAATGCACTTAACGACCGCCTCAAGGCATTGGGATCGCAAACGCCGCGGTATAGATTGGCCGTAAAACTAGAGGACGATATCGTTGGCCTTGGCGTGCGGTCCGATGATACCGTGACCCGCGAACGGCGGACACTGCGCGCGCGGTACCAACTGGTTGAGCTGGCCAGCGGCAAAACGTTGCTGGACGCTACCGCAGGATCAGACGCCGGTATCGATGTGGTCAGCAGCGAGTATGCGACGATCGCAGGCGAGAACACTGCGCTGGAAAACCTATCGCAAAAGGTTGCCGATCAAATAGCAACGCGGCTATCGCTTTATGCCCGCGCGCAAAAATGAGCTTTCGCGCTGCGCCTAAAAAACCCAGTGAAGCTGATTTTATCGGGGCGATTAAAACCCGGCCAGATATTCGCCTGTTCCTGATTTTTGGACAGGACGAGTCCGCTGCTGCCGATATTGCCGCACGAATGGCGGCGCAGGTTGGCGCGGGCGCGGAACGCATTGATCTGGATAGCGACCGCCTGCGCAATGATCCGGCATTGCTGGCCGATGAGGCGGCATCATTGTCGCTGTTTGGCGGTGCGCGCTATATCCGCACACAAGTGCGCCGCGAAGAAGGACAGGCAGCATTTGAAAACCTGCTGAATGCGTCTTCTGTCGGCTGCCCAGTGATTGCCACTGCAGGTGACCTTAAGAAAACGAGCAAGCTGCGCAAACTGGCCGAAACATCAAAGCTGGCGATGGCGCATATCTGTTATATGCCAAGCGAAGGCGACGCTGCGGCCGGCGTTACGGCTATGGCGGCGGCGGCGGGATTGCGGCTGGACCGCGCGCTAGCGCTACGAATTGCGCGCTATACAGGGCAAGACCGCAAGCTTGCAGCAATGGAGATTGATAAGCTTGCACTGTATTATGATGCTGCGCCGGACCGTGTAGCCACCGTGGAAGTTACCGCGTTTGAGGCGTTATCGGCAGAAACAGGCGAAGAAAACGTACAAGCGCTGGTCAACAATGTGTTGAGCGGTAATATTCGCGCGCTTGGTAACGAGATTATGCAGGCCCGGCAAATGGGCATGGATGCCATCCGCATAATCCGTGCCATTCAGCGGCGCGTAACGTTGCTGGCGGCGTTGCGCGGAAAGGTTGATCACGGCGCGGTACCCGGGGCATTGGTGCGGGCCACACCGTCGGTATTCTTTATGGAAAAGGGCGATGTTACCACCCAGCTATCGCGTTGGCCGTCGGTGCGCTTGGCCGGACTAAATGGCCATTTGCTGGATATAGAAGCGCGCCTGATGCATGTGAAGGCTGATCTTGGCAGTGTGATATTGGAACAAGAGCTGACCAAAATTGCGCGGGCCGCCGCACGGGCGAATTAGAGCGAGATGCTTTTAATCTAAACACTCCGCTCATCCGAAGGAGGGGCTAAGCCTGACGAAGGCCCGTCTCGAAGGACCTCTAATCTTGCACTGCTTGGGGACTCTATTTGGTCAGCATGAGCGGTTCGTATATTCGGCAGGGCGCTCTAACTTTACCTGCCTCAATCTATCGTTTCAGGATAATATACAGCGCGCCTGTACCGCCGTGGCGCGGATGTGCCCCGCGCACCGCTGATATTCTTGAGGCATGGCGCGATGCGGACAGCCAGTCACGAACGACGCTGGCAATTGCGCCTCTGCCTTGGCCGGTAGCACGATCATGCGCTCGCACTTTTCCGGTTACCAGCAGAATGACGCGCATATTTTGGGCTATCGCTTGCTCCAGCGCGCCGTCAAGCCGCGCATAGGCACTGGACAGTCCGCTGCCATGCAGATCAACCGATACATCCGGGATAACCGCCCCCTTGCCAATGCGCCTGTCCCAGCTGCCATCCAGATTATTTAGCGCAGCTGGTTTGGGCGGCGCTGGATTGACGCGCGCCGCTTTCGGCGTTGCTGGTCTTGCCAAGATAACTGGTTTTGCCAGTGTCGCCACTTTTGCTGTAGCCGCTGATTTTATAGGAAGCGCGGGCGATATTGCAGGCTTGGACGCCACTGGTTTTGCGGCATGCATCGGCGTTACAGATGCAATCACTCGGGCCCACATCGCCTTTTCATTGTCGTCCAAAGTTTGTATCCGGGCCATTAACCGCTCTACAGCCCCAGCCGCTTTACAGACGCTTTTGGTAGGAACAGCAATGCCGAACCGTGCGCTGCCATGCCGCCTGCCAATTGCCGCGCGCGCGGGCCCATGCCCCAAAAAGTATCAAAGCGGTTTGCGCCCTTTATTGCGCCGCCGGTATCCTGCGCCACCCAAATGCCATTGGGTTCTGCACGGTCCATCGATAAGAATAACGGTGCGCCCAGCGGCACAAATTTGGGATCCGCCGCCACGCTTGTATCTGCGATAACCGGATATCCCATTGCACCCAATGCGCCTGTGCCCTGCAGCTCGCGGAAGAACACAAAGCTCTTATTTTCCTGCATGATCTTTTTGCCTTCTGCTGGATTACGGTTAATCCACGCGGCGATCCCCTGCATCGATGATTCGCCGGGCCCAAGCAATCCGCGGTCCTTCATCAACTTGCCTATGCCGGTATAATCGCGGCCGTTTTGGCTATCATATCCTATCGTCATCGTGCTGCCATCGGTTAGTTTCAGCACACCTGAACCCTGCACTTGTAGAAAGAAAAATTCTACGGCATCGGCGGCGTAAGCAATTTCAAGTCCGCGCCCAGCAAGCGACCCGCCCTCGATAGCTACGCGATCATCAAATGGCACAAAATCATTGCCCTTTATTTGTCCGCGAATTTTTTTTCCCTTCAAACTATCGGAAAACGCGCCTAGATCAACTTCGACCAGCTCGGCTGGGCGTTTGTATATCGGTATTTCATATCCGCGCTGCCGCGTTTTTGATCCCGCGATTTCCGGGACAAAATATCCCGTGGCAAATGCCTTTCCATCGCCCACTTGCACTGCATCCATGTGCGCGGCAAAGAACGAGATTGCATCGCCGCTCCATGTTTTCACTGCATCGCATGCCGCTTGCCAATCGCCGTTTTGGGTCAGGCCAGACAGGTCGCTGCGCCGTAATAATCCCGGGCAACTTGTGCGAAACGCCGCCATTGCCGCCGCCGTTTTTTTGGCATCCACTTTTAAGGATGCAATCTCAGGGCCGCGCGCTGTGCCCAAACCGGCCGCTGTCATGGTATCCCCTGACGGTATGCCCGCAGGAACAGTATCTGCAGGTTTGGTGGCAACAGGTTTTGCCGCGGCATCATTTGCAGATGATTTGGAGGCAGGCGCAGGCCGCGGAGCAGACACGCGCCCACCACCCGGAATAATTCCACTGGAACATGCTGATAATGCCGCCGCGCCAAGCACAGCACACAGAATTTTCTTGATCATACCGCCGCTTGAATCAGGCTTCGTCGGTTTCGTCAAGTTTCCAGTTACGGTTCGGGCCCTTAACGTCGCGCATAAATGTCCATACGTCATGCGCCTCTTCGGCATCATTCATCAATCCGCCGATCATGTTGCCGTCTTTGTCTTTGATCATCGAAGCGATGTCGGCATCAAATTGCAAAGTAATCCGGGCCATGGGATGGTCATAATGCGCGTCTGTAATCTGCGCTCTTTCGATACGGATTAAACGGTTTTCAACGGTCTCACCGCGTTCTTCGCGCGTATTGATCACGTCAGCAAAGCTTTCCAGCACATCATCATCGCATAGGAAACCTAGCGCATCGCGGTCACCGCGCCAAAAAGCTTCCAAGGTCATTTGGTATGCCGATTTGGCACCCTCGACAAATAAGCCAGCATCAAATTGGCGATCCGCGTTCATTATCGCACGCAGCCCAGCTTCGGCCGAAGGATCGATATCCAAACCAGCTGCAGCAGTGCCACCGCTTTGCAGGTCTGTAATCGCCGCAGGCGGCCGGATAGCAGGTGGCTTCTGTTCTTCTACAGGTTGCCGGATCAGAGGTTCTTGTTCGTGGCCGCTGCGTTTACCCAGCACCGAATAGAGCCGAATGCCCAAAAAAGCCGCAACCATGGCCAGCAATATAATTTCGTAACTCACAGCGCCTCCGCCCGTATCGGGTGAAATATCATAGGCAGAACGCAACGAGATCATATTATATAACGCAACTCTGCCAAGTAACTACATAAGCATAACCGCGCGCATATTCAAATGCCTTTGCAAAATTTAGGTTAGAATGATTTTGCATGGCAAACTTATGCACAAATGATTGCCCTTTTGGGCGCTCGCTGCTACGCGCCTCGTATTCAATTCAGGTGGCTTTAATTATTCGTAAAAACCACCGCGTAGCAAATAGGAAACGGAAATTTTTATGGCTGACGAACAAGATAACATCACATTAGATAACAGCGCGGAGACGACAGGCGCAGAAACAGGGGGCGCAAATCCTTTGGCCAATGGCGAAGATACGTCGCCGCAAGTTGGCATGCTTAATCAGTATGTCAAAGATCTGTCGGTTGAAAATCCCAACGCACCGCAATGCTATGGCTGGGACGGCGCGCCGCAGGTTGATGTTCAAGTGAACATCGAAGTGAACGCGGTAACCGATGAAGTGAATGAGGTTGCCATGAAACTGGCCATCAAAGCCACCGTCGAAGAAGGCGTGCAATTTAGCGTTGAGCTATATTATGGTACATTATTTGGCCTGCGTAATGTGAGCGTGGACCAAGCACACCCGTTCCTGTTTGGCGAAGCGCCGCGCTTGATGTTCCCGTTTGCTCGACGCGTTGTCGCAGACGCAATCCGTGATGCCGGGTTCCCGCCTTTGGTATTGGAGCCGATCGATTTTAACGCGCTGTATATACAGCAACTGCAGCAATCAGAGGCGCTGGCGACGCAAGAACCCGCAGGCGAAGCGTAAGTAAGCAGGTTGGCTGAGACATAATCATGCCTCTAGTCAAAACATCAGCCCGGCTAAAACATGAGCCCCGTTTCAACACGAGCCCCGTTAAAACATGAGCCCAGTTAAAACATGAGCTTGGTGAAAAACAGCGTAACGGTAGGCGCGCTTACATTAATCAGCCGCGTGCTTGGCCTTGTCCGCGATATGTTGATGGCGCGCTATGTTGGCGCGGGGCTGGCATCCGATGCGTTCCTGATCGCGTGGCGGCTGCCCAATTTGTTCCGTGCGCTGTTTGCCGAAGGTGCTTTTGCCGCTGTATTCGTGCCCATGTTTAACCGCCGTATGGGCGAAGTGGAAAAAGAGCGCCCGGGCGAAGGATTAGAAGCGGCGCGCGTCTTTGCCGGCCAAGTGCTGTCGGTATTGCTCCCGTTTCTGATTGTCTTTACCGGCATCATGATGCTGGCAGCGGGGCCGATTGTGTGGGCGATGACCGGCGGATTTCCCGATGGCGGCCCTGAAAAATTTGCGCTCGCCCGCAACCTAACGATCATCACGTTTCCGTATTTGGCACTGATCTCTTTGGTATCATTGCTGGGCGGCATATTAAATTCTATCGGTAAATTCTGGGTCAATGCCGCGGCGCCGATATTGCTCAACATTGCCATGATAATCGCGCTGCTGGTATTTCGCGGCAGTACCGAACTGGAAACCGCGCGAACACAGGCAATTGCCGTCACTGTATCAGGCGCGCTGCAGCTGGCGTGGTTGATGCAGGCATGCCACCGGAGCGGTGTTAGCCTTAAACTGAGCCGGCCAAAGTTGACCCCTGATGTAAAGACAATGCTGCTGCTGATTGCGCCCGCCGCAATTGGTCAGGGTGCGATCCAGCTAAACCTGCTGGTTTCAACGTCACTTGCGGCGCGGTTTTTAGCCGAAGGATCGGTATCGTGGATATATTATGCGGACCGTTTGAACCAGCTGCCCTTGGGATTGATTGGCATCGCAATCGGCACTGCGATCCTGCCCGCGCTGTCCCGCCATATCGGCAGCAATGATACAAAAGCTGTAACAGATACGCAAAACCGCGCGCTGGAACTTGCGCTATTTTTTGCGCTTCCTGCCACCGCTGCACTGGTGATTGCGGCCACGCCGATTGTCCACGGTGTGTTTGAACATGGCGCATTTAGCAAAGCCGACACAAGCGGCACAGCGGCGGTGCTTGCGGCATTTTCGTGCGGTGTTCCGGCGTACGTCTTGATTAAAGTGCTGACTCCGAATTTCTATGCCCGCGGCGATACCAAAACACCGCTTAGGCTAGCTTTATGGTCGATGCTGGTGAACTTGATCGGTAACCTCGCTTTGATCTGGCCATTGCAGCATATCGGCGTGGGCGTGGCGACAGCGGCGGCGGCTTGGGTGAACCTGATCCTGATCTGGACGGTATTGCGCCGGCGCGGGCATATCCATCCTGATGCGCGGCTTAAGCGCAAAGCGCCGCGCATACTGCTGTCCGCCGTTATCATGGCCGCAGCATTATGGTTTGGCGGCATATTTGCCGATCCACTAATGGGCGATGGATTGCTGCGCCGTGTTGCGGTGTTATCGGTACTATGCGGCGGCGGCGGCGTGGTATATTTCATGGCCATATTCATGTTTGGTGCTTACCGGATCAGCGAGTTAAAACAGCTTGTTCGCCCCAATCGCTCGGTCCCGCCGCCTGCCCTATTATCGGAGTAAATCAATGCGCGTCGTTTCTGGAATTCAGCCTACGGGTGATCTGCATCTGGGCAATTATTTGGGCGCGATAAAAAACTGGGTAAAGATGCAGGACGAAGTGCAAAATGCGCAGCAGGCAGAAAGTGCGCAGCAGGCAGGCGGCCAATGCCTGTATTTTCTTGCCGATCTGCACGCCATAACCGTGTATAACGATCCTGCCGTACTGTCCGCCAATACCCGCGAGATGGCAGCGGCATTGATTGCATCGGGGATTGATCCGGAACGTTCGATTTTGTTTAACCAAGCGCGCGTGCCGGGCCATGCCGAGCTTGCGTGGATGCTGTTTTGTACCGCGCGCATCGGGTGGCTGAACCGGATGACACAGTTTAAGGACAAATCTGGCAAAAACCGCGAAGGTGCGAGCATCGGCCTATATGCGTATCCGGTGTTACAGGCCGCCGATGTTCTGATTTACGGCGCAACGCATGTGCCTGTCGGAGAGGACCAGAAACAGCATTTGGAGCTGGCCCGCGATATCGCTGCAAAGTTTAACAGCGATTACGCAGTGGACCTATTTACGCTGCCCGAACCGTTCACAGGCGGCGCGGCGGCGCGGGTGATGAGCCTGCGTGACGGCAACGCAAAAATGTCGAAGTCAGACCCCAGTGACGCCAGCCGGATTAACATGGCCGATGACGATGATGCCATCGCGGCTAAAATCCGTAAAGCCAAATCGGACGGCGATGTGCTGCCTTCTGAAATGGAGGGGCTGGAGAGCCGGGCCGAAGCGCGCAATCTGATCAATATGTATGCCGCCGCCGCCGATATCACGCCGCAAGCCGTGCTGGACCTATATGCTGGCCAAGGGTTTGGCACGTTCAAACCTGCGCTAACGCAGCTACTGGTTGAAACGCTGCGGCCGATACGCGAACGTTTTATCGCGCTAAAATCCGACGATGCCGCCATTGATGCTATCCTGATCAAGGGCGCCGAAAAAGCATCCGCGCTCAGCCGCCCAGCCGTAGAAGCCGCATATGCAGCGATGGGATTGCTGCGTTAATCAGCGCAGCATGACGCCCTGTAGCAATTTGGGCAGCGCGCCGCTTTCGCCCCGGGCCTCAGACATAAAGAACGCTTTGGCAGGTCCCGTGCGCTGTACGATGCCCATGCCCAGCCGCCGGACCGCCGATGCCGCTGCGCCGGGAACCGAAAACAAACGGTTCAGCGTATCTGTTGCCGCCGCCACCATGAGTGTATCGACGCTGCGCCAACGGTCATAACGCTCCAACAACTGCGCGTCGCCTAAGTCTAAACCCAGCCGCAACCCATCGGCCAGCACCTCGGTTAATGTCGCCACATCGCGCAAACCCAAATTCAATCCTTGTCCCGCAATCGGGTGAATACCGTGCGCGCTATCGCCTGCAAGCACCATCCGCTGCGCTGTAATATGCGTTGAGTGATGGAAACCGAGCGGGTAACTGGCAAGCGGCGCCGCCAATTCGGCAGCGCCCAAGATATGTCCCATCGCCTTTTCGAGTTCTGCGGCAAACCCGCGCGGGCTAAGCTTCATGTACGCGGGCGCATCACCGCGCGTTTGCGACCATACGATTGCGCTGCGATGGCGGCCTTTATTTGGACCTTCATCGCAATCCAACATCGGCAAGACGGCAAACGGGCCCGTTGGGTAAAAGATTTCATACGCCACATTGTTGTGGGGTTTTTCGTGGAATATTGCGCCGACAATCGCATTATGTTCATATTGCCAATGCGCGATCTTCAGGCCTGCTTCGGTGCGTGTCGCGCTGTTGCGGCCTTCGGCAACAACCATCAACTGCGCCTGCAGAGTGCGGCCATTGCCCAGCGTTACGCGCGCACAAGTGGCATCGCGGTGCTTGGCGGTCACCTCTGCGGGTTGATGCAGTTCGATATGCGGGCTGGCCATTGCGGCATGATATAGCGTGCGGCGTAGCAACCGGTTTTCAAACATCTGGCCCAGATATCCGTCATCTTCGCCAGGTACAAAATCAATCTCACCGGGTTTAAGCTGGTCGCTGACCCAAATTTGCGCGATTGGACATCCTTTGCCCGCCAGCATGTCGCCCAGCCCGATTGCCTCCAGCATTTTCATGCTTGAACTGGATACCGCCGATGTGCGTCCGTCAAACCCGTCGGCCAGCATCGCAGCAGGATCGGCGCGATCGATAACATGGCTGCTGATGCCGTGTGCAGCAAGGGCAAGCGATTGGACAAGGCCGATCATGCCGCCGCCCAATATGATTACGTCTGATGTATCACCGATTGTCATCGTTATACTTCCTTCTATGTATTGGTCTGCGGAATAGCGCGCGGTGATGCCGCTGCAAAGGGGCGTTATTGCGACATATCGGTGCTGCATACTTGACGCCGCGTTCCTATACAGCGCAAAAGGCAAGCCATTAACCTTAAGGCAACACAAACTATGGCAACGCGCGCCCAGAAAACCGTTAGTAAGACCGCTGGCCGGCCCGCGATAACCGGATGGCGGCAAATGATGCGGCAATCCATTATGCGCAGCGGCGCATTGATTGGCGCAATTGCATTGACTGTGTTTGCAACCTTTTACGCGGTTTCCCTGCTTAGTTATCATCCCGCAGACCGTGCGTTTAATACCGCCGCTGCATCTGCCGCGCATAACTGGATGGGACAGCCCGGCGCATATATGGCCGACGGTGCCTATTTCCTTTTTGGTGTGCCTGCGTTTTTGCTGACTGCGTTAATGGCGGTTATCGCCGTTCGGTTGTGGCGCGATGTTCCGCAACCCTACTGGAAACGGTATGTATTGCTGTGTATAACTGGCATTATCCTAATGGGATTTGGCATGACATTTTGGCAGCATGATGGAACGCAAATTGGTCTGCCATCGGGATGGGGCGGCACGTTTGCCTTGTTGCTTAATAACTTTGCCATTTGGGCCGTGGCCAAGATTGCGCAAGATTGGCAGTGGTTAGCGCGGCTATTGATTATTACCGCCAGCATATTTGGCGGCATTGTCATGGTCATCCGGTCCCTGGATATCGGCGATCTGATGGACCGCCTGCCCTCTGTTAATTTGCCTACAGGGACGATTGCGCTGCCCAAAATAGGATCAAAATCGTCAAAGCTGCTCCGCGGCGAAATGGAGCTGGAAGCAGACGGCGCTGCGGCGGCTGAACCTGCACCGCGCCGCGCAGTTCCGCAGGATAGTGAACGTGATACCCGCCGCGCGCCCGAGATTAGCGAGCGGCAGGCCGCACCCAAAAAAGCCAACTTTTCAACGGGCGCGCGCCAGGGTGATTTCTTTGGTAGCTATACATTGCCGTCTATTGATCTGCTTGATCCTCCGCCGCCCGGCGCTGTGCCCAAGCTGAATAAAGCTGCGCTCGAAAGTAACGCACGGCTTTTGGAAACCGTGCTCGAAGAGTATAGCGTTCGCGGAGAGATTACCGCCGTGCGCCCCGGCCCGGTTGTTACCATGTACGAACTGGAACCAGCGCCCGGTATAAAAGCCAGCCGCGTCATTCAGCTGGCTGAGGATATCGCGCGCAATATGTCGGCCATGTCGGCGCGTGTTTCCGCAATACCGGGCCGCACCGTGATGGGGATCGAGCTGCCCAATGCCAACCGCGAACCTGTCGTGCTGCATGAAATGGTCGCGTCCGATGCGTTTGCCGAACAAAAAGGTGCATTGCCGATTATCTTGGGTAAGAATATCTCGGGCGATCCGGTGATTGCCGATCTTGCCCCGATGCCGCATTTATTGGTGGCCGGCACCACTGGATCAGGAAAATCGGTGGGCCTAAACACTATGATCCTATCGCTGCTCTACCGCCTCACGCCCGATCAATGCCGCATGATTATGATCGATCCAAAAATGCTGGAGCTTTCGAGTTATGAGAATATTCCGCACTTGCTATCCCCTGTTGTCACCGAACCTGCCAAAGCGATCCGCGCGCTTAAATGGGCGGTGGAACAGATGGAGGAACGTTACCGCATGATGTCATCGCTGTCGGTACGCAACCTTGCCAACTTTAACGACAAAGTGCGCACCGCCAAAGCAAAGGGCACGCCGCTTGGCCGTAAAGTGCAAGTGGGGTATGATCCCATGACTGGCCAAGCCCAGTATGAGGAAGAAAAACTCGAATTTGAACCCATGCCTCAGATTGTAATTATCGTCGACGAGCTGGCAGACTTGATGATGACAGCGGGTAAAGAGGTTGAGTTCCTGATCCAACGGCTGGCACAAAAAGCGCGGGCGGCGGGTATCCATCTTATCATGGCCACACAGCGCCCGTCTGTCGACGTGATTACAGGCGTCATAAAAGCCAATCTGCCCACGCGGATCAGTTTCCACGTGACCTCTAAAATCGATAGCCGCACGATATTGGGCGAACAGGGCGCAGAACAATTGCTGGGCAAGGGCGACATGCTGTATATGGCAGGCGGCCGACATCTGACCCGCATTCACGGGCCGTTTGTGTCCGATGACGAAGTGCGCCGCGTGGCCGACCATTGGCGCGGACAAGGCCAGCCGGAATATATCCAAGCCGTTACCGAAGAACCCGAAGACGGCGGCTTTGCCCTAGACGGCATCGGCAGCGACGATAACCCCGAAGACGCGCAATACCGCAAGGCATGCCAGATCGTGTTCGAAAGCCAGAAGGCGTCCACCAGCTGGGTCCAGCGCCAATTGCGCATCGGATACAACAGCGCCGCGCGCCTGATCGACCGCATGGAAGAAGACGGCTACGTCTCCGCCCCCAACCACATCGGCCGCCGCGAAGTACTTCGCGATCAAAACGGCGAGGCGGTTTAGGGGGGCAACGCTACCTTAAAGGCATAAACTTGGCGCGCGTTATTATGTTATCATAGTATTGCCATCTTGGCATAAAACCTACGTAATATCTTAACAAATTCGCTCTGTGTAAGTCACAAAACTTCATCCAAACTGTCACGTTAAGCCGCTATTTGCAGACAACGATGTTTCGTCGTTGGGTGGTAAATAGGGGATTTATGCGAACAATACTTACACGCCTCATGCTTGGCGTTACATTCATTACAAACGCCGCAACAGCATATGCCGCCGAAGATCCAGCACCTGATGCTTCTGCCGAAGACAAGATTGCCGAAGGCTCTATGATCATTGTCACTGCGACCAAACCAAACGAGATTGCGCCGGTTACATCGTCGCTCAAAACAACGCAGCCCCAATCGGTCATTTCGCGTTCCTTCATTCAGGATTCAATTTCAACGACGGCTGATTTTAATCAAATCGCGCTTATCGCGCCCTCAGTTTCAAATTTTGGCGGTACCAACGGCGTTGGCCTGTCCGAATCTAAGGCGCAAATACGCGGATTTCAGGATGGCGAATATAATATTACTTATGACGGCGTTCCATTTGGTGATCAAAATGACCCGACACACCATTCAAACACTTTCTGGCCATCCAACACGATTGAGACTTTGGTCGTTGATCGCGGGCCGGGCAATGCCAGCCAGTTGGGGCAAGCAACTTTTGGCGGCAACATAAACCTATTCAGCCGAGCGCCACGTGATCAAGTGAGCGCCGAAGTTGTTGGCGGCTACGGCAGTTTCAATACTTACAATGGCCAAGCTGTGCTTCAGTCCGGAGCCATCGAGGCGCTTGCCGGGACAAAGTTCGTGGTCAGCGCTCAATATGTGAATTCGGACGGCGCATTGTCGCTTGAGAAATACAAGCAGCTCAATGTGTATGCCAAAGCCGTTGTACCGATCAGCAGCGATGTGACATTTAGTATCATCGCGACCGCCAACCGCAATGTCTTTGCGCAGTCCGATAACGACGGCGCGAGTGCAGCGCAGGTACTTGCTTTTGGCAAACGATATGCGCTGTCTGACGATCCAAAGGCGCAAAATTATTTCGGTTACAACAACACGGTAAAAACAACCGATTTCTACATCGCACGCCTTGAAGCCAAGATAGCGCCGAACAGCGTGTTCACGAACAGCGCTTATACCTACAAATACGATAACGAAACGCTGTCGGGTCTTGATGCGACGCAGCCAGGGCTACTTGCGGCGCAGGTTCCGGGCGCTGCGGTTCCCGCTGGGGTTACGACAAGCAACCGCGTCAAATTTTCATCCGCAGGCGCATTTGTTTTCGGCATTCCCGGCTATACCAAGACGAATGCTTACCGTGTTTATGGCGATATCGCTAAAGTGAAAGTTGATTTTGGCTTTGGCGCTTTGACTGCTGGAGCATGGCTCGAATGGAGCCGCACCTATCGCCAGCAAACCGAAATTGATTTAATCACTGGACGTCTTAACTACCGCAATTCACAACAGATCGCGCCTGCAACCGGGCTTAATCCCGGCGCAGTTACGCAAGGCTATATTCGGTTCGACCAAAATTCTTCGCTGAACCATACCGAAGCATTTGCTGAACTCGAATTGCGCCCTTTCGGTGGGCTGACCATCACGCCGGGCATCAAGTACATCAATTTTAACCGTAAGATCGATGCACTCTACAATCAGACAACGCGCTATGCCCAGCGGCTGAGCAAAACCTACACTACGACCGTACCTTTCCTAACCGCCAACTATCAGATCACACAAAACCTTGCCGTTTATGGCCAGTTCGCGAAGGGGTTTCTGGCACCTCCGCTTAGCCAGCTTTATGTGGCCCGGCCAGATCTATCGATGGTTGATCCGCAAACCTCAACCAATTATCAAGCCGGAATTGTTTATCA
>JAYWFI010000040.1:0-1501 GCA_043778865.1 Sphingomonadales bacterium | reverse complement strand
GTTTCAAGCCGCGTCTCGGCCAGTTTAGCCCCATCTGCCTCAAGCAAAATGTGACTGCCGCCTGCAAGATCAAGCCCTAGATTAATGGTGGGGTGCGGTATCCATGATGGCAGGTTTTTCAAATAGCTTCCCGGAACAATACTAGGGATCGCGGCCAGTATACCCAGCAATATAAGGATATTTATCATCCATTTGCGTGCAGGTGAAAAATCAAGCATGTATATGTTCCAAGTTTTATCAGAAGGATATTACAGCGCAGAGAACAGCGCAAAGAGATATTGTGCAGTATGCACGCTATCAATCATTGGCAGGCTTTTTTATACGCGACTGCACATGCGTTAGCGTTGATTTAATCGCTTTCACCGACACTCCCTTGGCAATTTCAACTTCGACATATTCATCCGTAACTTTGGTAACCCGGCCCATCAAACCGCCACCTGTAACAACCTCATCATTTTTTTGTACGGCATTA
Source organism: Sphingomonadales bacterium (assembly GCA_043778865.1). Lineage (GTDB taxonomy): Bacteria > Pseudomonadota > Alphaproteobacteria > Sphingomonadales > Sphingomonadaceae > Sphingorhabdus_B. The sequence goes on along the minus strand of JAYWFI010000040.1, from coordinate 1,029 downwards.
ATCTCGGCAGCGTGCTCCTTTGCGCGCTTTTGCTGCGGCCTGATTAGCAAAAAATAGAACACCACAAATATCATAATTAATGGCGCTATATTGCTAATAAAAAAAGCCGTAGTCGTTGGCGCAGCGGCGGCACTAGCTTGTAAAATTAACATCGAACTCATCTATGTTTCCCCGGAGTATTTAATCTGCGCCGCATTTTTTGCGGGTGTTACCATTCTTGCTGCGAGCGGTTATCACGCAGCACGTGTTTACGCAACGGCAAAGGACTTTCCTTCTTACTTCGCAGACCCCGCACAGCGCGCTTGATTTTGCCTGATTGCTGTATATACGTTTTCAAGTAAGATTTTTCAAAACTATGTACTAAGTACAATGCATAGTTTCGAACTCGGTCGGGACGTAGCGCAGCCTGGTAGCGCATCACACTGGGGGTGTGGGGGTCGCAGGTTCGAATCCTGTCGTCCCGACCAATAAGTCTTTGATTCCCAAGCAAAACCGCAGAAATCCTTTACTATAAGATGTTTTGCATATGGACAGCGATAATCTTGTATGCCAGCTTCAGCGTATGAACTTTGTTTGCTGCTGGTTGATCCGCGCTTGCCAGCCGCGTCGTTCAAGTTCTGGCACGTCATGATGGTCCACCGGATAGCCTAGACAGAGATAGCCGATGAAACGCCAGTCTGGCTGGACATCCAGTAACGGTGCCATGGCGCAGGGATCAAGGATCGATACCCAGCCCATGCCCACCCCGCGCGCTTGAGCGGCTAGCCAGAGGGTATGAATCGCTAACACAGTGGAATAGATCAGCGTTTCGCGCATGGTCTGGCGCCCAAGCCCGCGCCCTTCGTTCGGCTCCATATCACAAAATACGGCAAGGTGTTCGGGCGCTTCGATCAAGCCATGCAGTTTGAGCGTATCATACGCGGCACGTTCGTCATCATGATAAAGCGCCGCTGCCTTTGCATTATGAGCGCCAACATGGGCAATAATCGCGGCGCGGCGTTCGGGTGATCGCACCTGCACGAAACGCCA
>JAYWFI010000039.1:0-2950 GCA_043778865.1 Sphingomonadales bacterium | reverse complement strand
TTGCGTGAAATAAAGGTCAGGATGTAAGGCGCAAAGAGGTCCCGCTGAGCCCCGCAACAGTTTTGCATCATAGATAAATGCACTGTCACCGTAACTGCGATAGTATAGGTGTTAAGTGCACTGTCACCGTAATTTCGCTAATTAAATGCACTGTCACCGTAACTCCAGCTGAGCCCCGCAACAGTTTTGTATCATAGATAAATGCACTGTCACCGTAACTAAAACGACAATCAGGAGATTGTGCTTTTATCTTGCCTTATCGGGGGTTTGTCTCTCAATCGGCCTCCGACAATAACTGTTCTACCCGCGCTGTGTTTAACCCATATTTCTCGCCAGCATGGGTAAGAGCAATGAGCGTGGCCTTACGATACACCGCCGCCATCTCGTTTTCAGTTGCGTCCAAAAGACGATGGGTATCGATTTCAATCGCAATGGGTAGGTCTCCATGCTTAGCACTAATCCTTTGATAATGCGGTTCGCCCTCGTCCACTAAGCCCTCACGAATGATCAACCCCACCCATCTGAAGGGTGCATTCTCAAGATAGCCGGACTGGATGATTTCCTGTTCTAGCTCGTCTCGGACATTATCCATTGCAGGCCCAGCTAGCCTTATCTTAACACGAGCTTTAGTTAGCGCGACGCTGCCAATAACAAGTTTTCGATTGTGTGCCATGTCTGCTCCTAGCGGTCCAACGGATTGCCCGGAGGCCGCTTGCCGAACAGGCGCTCATAGGTCTGAATATACTGCGTTTCATAAGCACGTGCGTCGGACTTTCCACCAAAATTCTGGCGGATTTCACTCGTATATCTCTGACCAGTTTCCCGTTGGAGTGCTCGAACCTGTTGCTCGGCGCGGATCGATAGTCCGTCGCCAACCCTTATGCCTTGGGCGCTTTCACCAACCTTAAGGAGCGAGCCGTCGGGTCCCCGGATCGCATAAACATGCGTGTCACCGACGTAATTCAGCGAGTTCTTATGGATGGGAGCAACCACTCCCCTCTCTGCGGCATAATTAACCGAGCCTCTTTGATAGACATAGCTTTGTGACGGTGGGCGGACATAGTTAGATCCGCGGACACCGCTGACGCTGGCGCTTGCACCTGCACTGGCTGCGCCGCCGGCTATACCGATTGAAGCATCTATAATAGTACCGCGCAAATAGGCATTGTTGACCTGCTGCTCATTGCCGCCATTATTGCGAGCGTTAAAGTACATTTGTTGTCCAAATGTCAAACCAAGGCCAGAGATATAATTTGCATTCATATCACGGTCCATAGCCCGAAATCTATTTTGCTGCTGCATTTCAGATGTATTTTCAACAGCAATCGTTGTTCTTCCGGCACTCATCATTGCCTGACGTGAAACAAAGCTCTGCACACCATCATTATACTGATTGAGGATAGAAGCCCGTGAATCTGAATAACTAAGCAAAGATGGTCCTATCAGTGTTTCATAACCTGTTGGCTTCACTTTACCCAATACCGCACTAAAGTCTATATTATCAATGTTGAGAGGAACTGCGTCTGCAAGTGGCTTCAAACTTGATGCATAATTCTGAGCTCTCGTAATGAGCCAGTCCTTCAGCGCAAGTTTTTCTGAACCATTTAAGGTTCTGTCATGATCCACAATAGATAAACCATCGTTAAGTACTTTTTGAACATCAGCAGCATTATCGACAGGAACTAGGAACTACGGTGACAGTGTGTTTAACTGAAATTATGGTGACGCATTATCTGATTAATTTGCCACGTTGCATCATACTAAAATAACTCAAACTTTGATGTCAATAAATAGCAACTGCTAAACACTCAAATCAACCCAGCAAGAGGGCTTGAGGGATCGGCGTACATGCGCCTGCTCATGCGTCCGGCGCGGTATGACAAACGGCCGGACTCCACCGACAGCCGCATTGCCCGCGCCATCATGACGGGGTCTTTGGCTTCGGCGATCGCCGTGTTCATCAGTACGCCGTCGCAGCCAAGCTCCATTGCTACGGCGGCATCCGACGCAGTGCCGACGCCTGCATCTACGAGCACAGGCACGCATGCGCCCTCGACAATCAGCCGTATCGTGACGCGGTTTTGTATACCCAGCCCCGAGCCTATGGGCGCGCCCAGCGGCATGATCGCCACCGCGCCTGCATCCTCCAGCTGTTTGGCGGCAATCGGATCATCCACGCAATACACCATCGGCAGGAAGCCCTCTTTGGCCAGCACTTCGGTTGCAATCAACGTTTCGCGCATATCGGGATACAGCGTCTTTGCCTCGCCCAGCACCTCAAGCTTAACCAGATCCCAGCCGCCTGCCTCTCGTGCCAGCCGCAGTGTCCGAACGGCATCGTCACCTGTAAAACAGCCCGCTGTATTGGGCAGATAGGTATATTTTTTGGGATCGATAAAGTCGGTAAGCATCGGCGCAGTGGGATCGGACACATTCACGCGGCGGACAGCCACCGTGATGATTTCTGCCCCTGATGCGGCTAGTGCGGCGGCGTTTTGCGTAAAGTCCTTATACTTGCCCGTGCCGACAATCAGCCGGGAAGTAAACGTACGTCCAGCGACGCTCCATGTATCTATGTTGTTCATAACTGCGTCTTAACCACCACCAACAAAATGCACAATCTCCAACGCGTCGCCTTCTGTGAGCATGACGCCCGCAAATGTGGATCGCGGCACAATCACCAAGTTGCGTTCAACGGCGACCTTGGCAGGATCAAGCCCGATATCGCGGCATAGATCGGCAACAGACATACCATCTGTAAACCCGCGTGGTTCGCCGTTAAGGGTAAGAGTTTTATTCATCTGTGGTTACAATTCTTACGATAATTATCTGCATTATGCATATGTCCTGATATCATGCCTTTGCACTTTTGCGGCTGTGTGCCTATAACAATTTATAAGAATGTAATGCATATAAATAAGGACAATATTCTGCCCAACAAGCCAACCAT
>JAYWFI010000038.1:0-2543 GCA_043778865.1 Sphingomonadales bacterium | reverse complement strand
ATAAATCAATCGGGCGGCAAAACCGAATTTCGTGAAGCCGCGCTGTTAACGCATAAGGGATTGTCGGGACCGGCCATATTGCAAGTGTCAAGTTATTGGCGGCATGGTGAGGCGGTGGGGATCGATTTCTTGCCCGATCAAGAAGCTGGCTGGCTGCGCACCATGAAACGCACAAGTCCGCGCAGCACAATTAAATCAGTGTTGAATAGCGCGCTGTCATCCCGGCTGGCGGACACTTTGTCCGATCGTATCGGCGGCGTTGGCAATCTTGCGGATACGCCTGACCGCATATTGGAAGAAACCGAACGCAAGTTGGCTAACTGGGAATTTATGCCAAACGGCACCGAGGGCTATGCCAAAGCCGAGGTAACCGCAGGCGGGATCAGCACAGACGGCCTATCGCAACAAACGATGGAAGCGCGCAAAGTGCAGGGCTTATATGCAATTGGTGAAGCAGTAGACGTTACTGGATGGCTCGGCGGATATAATTTCCAATGGGCCTGGGCCAGCGGCGTTGCCGCCGGGCAAGCAGTTTAAAGCGAGATACTTCTAATCTGAAACACTCCGCTCATCTTGTCTCGAAAGACATCTGACCTTGCACTCCTTCGAGACTCCATTTCGGCAGGCTCAATGGCACCTCAGGATGAGTGGTTCATATATTCGGCACGGCGCTCTATTTGTTACCGGCACGTTGTACCTGCTCCTGCATCCAAATCAAGGCACCGCCCGTCCATTTCTCCTGTAGGTACTGGCAAACCTATAAGCGCCGCAAGCGTAGGGGCAATATCGACGGTCATAACGGATAACGGCTGCTCAAACCGTTTTATGCCCTTTCGCCAAAACAAGATAGGCACGCGGCGATCATAATCCCACACGCTGCCATGCGTGGCCACATAGCCTTTAGTTGCATCGGGGATCGGAGTAACGCGGGGTTTGAGTGCAACGTAAAAATCACCGCTGCGTTCGGGATCGTAGGAGGCGCGTATACGCTGCAATATCGTCCAGGTTTCAGGCGGCGCAGATGGAATTTGCGAAGCCATGATTTCGGTGCGGCTGTAAACGGCGGCAACTAATGGATGCCCGCAATAGGCGGTCATAGCCTTTGACAGAGATTTTGCGCGCTGTCCTTTTGAAAGGCTGCGGTTGATCCATACATCTGCGCCTGAACCATAAAGCAAAGCTTCTTTAGGTTTGAATTTAAGCTTCATTTCTTTGGTAATGGGAGCGCCCATCGCGCCGGGTGATAAATCATCAGTCGTACGAACAGCTTGTGGCACCGATTGTTCGCGGATGCGTTCAGGCAGGTCGTGGCCGCCGTGATCGGCGGTCAGAACAACGGCGTAATCAACATCTTGCGCATCTAACTTGTCGAACAGCAGCCCCAATGTTGTATCAAGCGAAAGCAAATTGATGCACATTTCGCTGCCTGATGTACCGTATGTATGGCCGACATAATCTGTGGCAGAGAGGCCAATTGCGAGCAGATCAGTTGCGCTGCCTCTCCCCAGCTTCATATCGGCCGCAAGGTTCGCGGCCAGATCAGCTACCATTGCGTCAAAATAGGGCGAGGCACGAAAGCCCTTATTGTCCGCAGCCATGATCGCCATACGTCCATCTCCGACTGATTTACCTGCGCCAATCGCAACCGCGCGGCTATGCGCGTTGCAATATACGGGCAAGGGGAGTGCAGGTAAGCCAGCAGATAGTGCAGAGAGTGTTTTTGCATTGGTACGCGTGACTGCGGCGGGTTCCGCGCGGCCTGCATAGCTGGACATTTTCTTGCCGTCCCACCACCAAAGCTCATCCACTTTGTGTCCGCCCATCATCACAGCTGCGCGGTCTTTGCCAGCCACAGACACGGCGCGCGTGGCCGGATTAGCCGCCTTCATCCGTTCGCCCAGTGTCGGAACTTTTAAGTGAACGTCTGATACGGTGTAAACTTTGGATGTTGATCCTGTGACTTGCTCATTCTCGGCGCAATATACCGTTTTGTCTTCGCGCGTAGTAGCAAGATCAACCCAGTCATTAGCAACAATTCCTGTTCGTGCAGGGTGATTGCCCGTCAGGATCGTGGAATGACCTGGGCATGTTTCGGTTGCGGCATGCGCCTGATATCCCGAAGGAAAAACTGCACCCTGCTGCATGCGTTTTAACCCGCCTGTAAATTGCCCGCGATATTCGGCAAACAGATCCGCAGAAAACTGGTCAACCGAAATCGCGACGATTAGCTTTGGTGGAGTAATGGCCGCTGACGAAGAAGCAGAAGGTGGAGAAACAGCAGGCGTTTCTTGCGCTGAGGGTTGTGCATTATAAACCACCGTTTGCGAAAAGGCGGGCTGGCCTAACACCAATACGGCAAAGGCGGCAAAAACAGGACGAAGCATATTTACCTCTTAATGAAAGTAGCATTCGGATTACAGTAGCACAAGATAACCATGGTGGTATTAGTTTGCAAAATGGTGACACTGCAGCGGTGTTAGTTGGTAAGCCATGGGTCGATAAGCTTTAGCCCTGTCACCGTTTGAAAATCTTTCGTGTTCCGC
>JAYWFI010000037.1:0-6240 GCA_043778865.1 Sphingomonadales bacterium | reverse complement strand
AGGCATCGCGCTTGATAGAGTGCTGTCAAACGCAGTGTCGCAAAGCTTTGATGATCAGCTGGAATATGTATTAACGGCCATGATTGCGTCGGCTGAAATCGGTCCCGATGGTGAAATTCGGCTAAACCGTGAGCTGGGCGATCAGCGATTTTTAGAACCCAATAGCGGCATATATTATCAGATAACAGGGCCTGGATATGAACCATGGTATTCGCGGTCATTATGGGACAGGTCCCTAAAGTCAGAAGCGCCCCGGACCAATGTTGCGGTTCATTTTTGGGATAGTGACGAGTTTGCTGACGAACCCCTGCGCGTTGCTGACAGGTCAATCAGGCTGCCCGATTCCAACGTACTGTGGAATTTCAAAGTTGCGCAAAGCCGTGACAGTCTTGACGCGCAGATTGCCGTATTCCGCAAGATACTTATCTCAAGCTTTCTGTTGCTCGCGCTCGGTTTGATTATCCTTGCGGCATTGCAAACGTTTTACGGTTTATGGCCCCTGCGCGCGGTACGTGAAGCCATTGCCCAGATGCGCAGCGGCAAACAAGATCGCATAACCAAATCATTGCCAGACGAAGTGATGCCGATGGTAACCGAGTTAAATGCTTTGCTGGATCATAACGAAAAACAAGCCGAAGAAGCGCGGCGACATGCGGGCAACCTTGCCCATGCACTGAAAACGCCGCTGACCGTAATCATGAACAGCGCGACGGCAAAATCAGGAGATCTGGACGAAACGGTTATTCGCGAAGCGACAACAATGCGGCGGCAAGTGGATCATCATTTGGCGCGCGCAAGAGCCGTTGGGCGGCGCGGCCACACGCATAGCCGAGCAAATGTGTGGGATAGCCTTGAGTCCGTTGAGCGTGCGGTAAGCCGCCTATATGCGCATGTTCGGCTTGATATGACAGGGGATCAAGTCGTATCTGCGCGGGTAGAGCGTCAGGATTTAGACGAGATGCTGGGTAACTTGATCGAGAACGCAGCGAAATATGGCGGCGGTAGTGTATTTGTTACCGTTGAGGACGCAGGCGAGTTTGCTGTAATGTTGATTGAAGATGACGGCATGGGTATTCCCGAAAGTGAGCGTATTCGTATTTTTGATCGCGGCGCACGGCTTGATACAGGTAAGCCAGGAACGGGCCTGGGCCTAGCGATTGTGCGCGACGTCGCAGAGATTTACGACGGAACTGTCTCGCTTGAGGAAAGTGAAGATCTGGGCGGGCTAATGGTCAGGTTATCACTACCTAAAGCGCTATAACCAAGTTATTTTTTGGGAATGTCATTTGCAATTTTTTGATGATGACGAATAACCTCATCAATTATAAACCGCAGGAATTTTTCTGTAAAATCAGGGTCTAGTTTGGCATCAAGGGCCAATTGCCGCAGCCTGCTAATTTGACCTTCCTCACGCATCGGATCAGCAGCAGGCAAACTGACGGTGGCTTTGTATTCGCCCACAGCCTGCGTAATCTTAAATCTTTCAGCGAGCATAAAAACCAACGCAGCATCAATATTGTCGATGCTATTACGGAAAAGAGTAAGCGTTTTATCGTCTGTCATAGTTGCTACATTGCCTACAAACAGTTTTGAGAACAAGCCATTTTGCGGCTTTTGCACTTGCCACAATCGCGGCCAGTTGTCACACAGTATAGGTAATGAGTGCGACTATACATCATATAAAGAGCCATCTGGCTCCCTCTCTTGATCCCATGCTTACATTAGTTGCAGGGGACATGAACAAAGTTAACGCCGTCATACTGGACCGCATGCAATCGCAGATACCCCTGATTCCGGAACTTGCAGGGCATTTGATTGCAGGCGGCGGTAAACGTATGCGCCCTATGCTTACGCTCGCATGCGCGCGGCTGCTTGATTATCCGGGCGATCGTCATCATAAATTATCAGCCGCGGTAGAATTCATACATACCGCAACGCTTTTGCATGATGATGTGGTCGACGGCAGCGACATGCGCAGGGGTAAAACAGCGGCAAACCTTATCTTTGGTAATCCAGCTGCAGTCTTAGTCGGTGATTTCTTGTTTAGTCGTTCGTTTGAATTAATGGTCGAGGATGGATCATTAAAAGTACTTAAAATACTTTCTAATGCATCTGCTGTAATTGCGGAAGGCGAGGTTAATCAGCTTACGGCGCAGCGCCAGATTGCGACAACCGAAGAAAAATACCTCGAAATCATAGGTGCAAAAACGGCTTCGTTATTTGCAGCAGCATGCCGGATTGCAGCGGTTGTGGCGGAACGGGAAGCAGATGAGATGGCACTTGACAGCTATGGACGTAATCTTGGCATCGCGTTTCAGCTTGTTGACGATGCGATTGATTATGTGTCCGATGGTGCAACAATGGGCAAAGACATTGGCGACGATTTCCGCGATGGCAAAATGACCTTGCCGGTCATACTCGCATACGCACGCGGCACACCTGTCGAACAAGCGTTTTGGCGCGAAGCGATATTGGGTAATAAGGTATCCGATGAACATTTGAGCGAGGCAATATCGCTGCTTCGTAAATATGGTGCGATCGGTGATACGATTGAACGCGCCCGTCATTATGGTCAGCGCGCAATTGATGCCATTGCGCATTTTCCAGCGAGTGATGCCAAAGCCGCCCTAACCGAGGCTGTAGAATTCGCCATCGTTCGGGCATATTGAACACCGTAATATGGCCTATCCGGTCGAAGCAGTTTTACCTGCGCTGCTTGAAAGCTTACAAAATAATTCCAACGCTGTACTAATTGCGCCGCCGGGTGCTGGCAAAACAACGCTGGTGGCGCCCGCAATGTTGCAGCAGCAATATTGCACAGGCCGGATACTACTGCTTAGCCCGCGACGGATAGCAGCGCGCATGGCGGCGGAACGAATTGCTGAATTAACCGGCGAAGTAGTTGGCAAAACTATAGGCTATGCAACGCGGATGGATAGTAAGCAGTCACCGGCAACGCGTCTGCTTGTGCTAACGGAGGGCATATTCCGCAATCAGATTATTGCAGATCCTGAACTACAAGGCGTATCGGCGGTTCTGTTTGATGAAGTGCATGAACGCAGCCTAGATAGTGATTTTGGTCTAGCGCTAGCATTGGAGACGCAGGCTGCGTTTAGGATTGACTTGCGGATATTGGCGATGTCGGCAACGCTTGATGGAGACCGCTTTTCTGCATTAATGGGCAATGCGCCTGTTATCCAAAGCGAAGGCAGAAGCTGGCCATTGTCGGTGCAATACGCGGGCCGCCGTGCAGAGGCACCTATCGAACAAGACATCGTCCGTGTCATCCGTCTCGCGCTTAGCGAGCAAGCAGGAGACATGCTTGTGTTCTTGCCCGGCGCCCGTGAGATTGAGCGCACAGCTAAGATGCTCGGCGGGGTAGGCGCAAACATATCTGTTCATACTTTGCATGGTGGCGTGGATCCGGCGCTGCAAAGGGCTGCACTGCGGCCTGATCCTTTCGGTCATCGTAAGATTATCCTAGCCACCAATATTGCCGAAACCAGCCTGACGATTGACGGCGTTCGGATTGTAATCGACAGCGGCCTTGCCCGGCGTGCACGTTATGACAAAGCGGCCGGTGTAACGCGGCTGGTGACCGAGCGCGCCAGCCTGTCTGCCGCCACGCAGCGTGCGGGGCGTGCGGCGCGGCAAGGGGAAGGCATAGCGTACCGGTTATGGGAAAAAGCGGGCAATGGCGGGTTACCTCCATTTGACCCGCCGGAGATTTTGGAAAGTGACCTTGCGCCCTTGGTGCTTGATTGCGCGTTATGGGGAGAGAGTGATCCGGCACGATTACGCTGGTTAGATCCGCCGCCCCAAAACGCCATTGCTCAGGCACGTATGGCGCTGCTTACTCTGGATGCGATTGATAATAAAGGACGCGTGACTGCGCACGGCATGGCATTGGCTAAATTACCATTGCCGCCGCATTTGGCGCATATGGTGCTAAGCGCAGCGGCATCGGATCAGGCAGAGCATGCTGCAACGCTTGCTTTGTTGATGCAAGAACGCGGGCTTGGCGGGCAAGGTGATGACATAGCACAGCGGCTGGAACGCTTTACCAAAGAGCGCGGCATCCGGGCGGATGCAGCGCGCAGCCTTGCTCGGCGTCTAGCGGCTATGATCAAAAAAGGAAGTGAGCTGCCCTTATCGGTAGGCGCTATGATTGCGACCGCGTATCCAGACCGGATTGCAAAACGCAGGGATGCTAAAGGTGAAAACTGGATTAGCGCAATGGGCCGGGGTTTGCGGCTAGATCGAGACTCTCCGCTGGCTACGGCACAATGGCTCGCAGTTGCCGAGATGCAGGGTGTGGCATCTGGCGCGCGGATATTGTCCGCAGCAGCAATTGAGCAAAGCGAGATAGAAACGTTGTTCGCGCGCAAGATACTAGACGTAACGGCCGTTAATTATGACCGAAAAGAAGACCGCGTTACAGCAACAACACGCCGTAAGCTTGGCGCAATTATTTTGTCAGAAGGACAAGCAAGCAAATCTGATCCTGAAGCCGTAGCCGCAATATTGTTAGAGGCGGTAACCAATATAGGTTTGCAGGTTTTGCCGTGGGATGATGCTACATTGCTGCTGCGCCAGCGAGCTAGTTTTGCCGGTGATGCCGCTATATCTGATGCGGCTTTGCTATTGGCTGCCGCGCATTGGTTGCCGCCGTTGCTTCACGGCGTCTCACGTTTGCAGGATGTGCAAAGCGAAGCATTACGGCAGGCGCTAGAAAACATTCTTGGCTGGGATGGGAAACAACGCATAGATCATATTGCACCGCCGCGATTTGTGAGCCCCGCCGGAACCAGCCATGATATCAACTATAGCGCAGAGGCAGGGCCAACAGTAGAGCTTCGCGTGCAGGCTTTATTTGGATTAGACATACATCCATGTGTTGGCGCAGGTCGTATTCCCTTGGTACTCAGTGTTACTTCGCCGGCTGGCCGTCCGATACAAACAACACGGGACCTGCCTGCGTTCTGGCGTGGAAGCTGGAGTGATGTGGCAAAGGAAATGCGCGGGCGTTATCCCAAACATAATTGGCCAAGTACGCCGTGGGAAGCCAACGCTAGCCTGAAAACAAAGAAGGCACAGCTGCGGAGTAGACCTGTTTAAGGATATACTTGCAAATAGTGCACTTGACGAAACCAAGAGTTTGCAGGCATTAACATATTTGTAACTCAACAAGGCAAACTGCACATGACAGCACGTATTTTCCAATATTCCAAAAATGCTATGCAGTCTGGCAAAGCGCATACAGATGAGTGGATGCTCGAATTTATTCCATCGCAGGCCCGCCGTGCTGATGCGTTAATGGGTTGGGCAGGTTCCGGCGATACACAGGTTCAGGTGCGGCTCAAGTTCCCCACGATGGATGCGGCTCGTGCTTATGCCAGTAAGAACGGTATTGATTTCGTTATTGTTGAGACACCGCCCAAGAAGCTTAAGCTGCAGACTTATGCCGATAATTTCCGCTGATAAAAAGTCAGAATTATTTCAGCATACCGGGTAGAATCAACAAACGCACGTCAATCGCCGCACCTGCGGCACGTTTGTCAGTGATAAATCTTGATAGCGAATTCAAGGCAACACGGTGAACGATAATGTTTTCGCCCGCAACACCGCCGCCATCACTAACCTTTATTAAGCCATACGCGCGTACCATCGTAAAACTTTCACTGACCATACCGGGCGATGAATAGAACTCGCCTAGGTTTTCAAGTGTGCTGGCCCGGTATCCTGTTTCTTCTTCCAGTTCCCGGCCAGCGGCTTTCAGGGGGTCTTCGCCATGTGTTTCGTCACCCACTAATCCTGCGGGTAGCTCTATACAATTGCGCCCCAAAGGCACACGGTATTGCTCAACCAGCAATACATGCTTGCCGTCTGCGTCCTCATCAATCGCGAGGATTACAGTGGCCTTAATTCCGCGCGTTCGTGATACATATTCCCACTTGCCGCGAGTCTTGGCAGCGATAAAGCGGCCTTCCCACATGATCTGCTCACTGGGCAAGTCACTCATATTTCAATCAACCTATTGGGCAATTCGTTGGGATTGTCTTTTCCAGGCGGGAAATGCTCGGCCAGTACAGCGCCAACTTGCGTAACCGCAGCGGCCATACCTTTGCCTGCTTCACCGGTTTGTACATGTGATATCAACGATAGCATCGCATCTCCCCATATTTCAGGAGGGACCTTGTCTGCTATTGATTTATCCGCAACGATTTCGGCGCGGTGTTC
>JAYWFI010000036.1:0-37142 GCA_043778865.1 Sphingomonadales bacterium | reverse complement strand
CCAATGCCTCATCTGTATCGCCGCTGGGCAAGCGTTCAAACACCGCGTGGATTAATTTGCCCTTTTGCGCGGCCAGCTGCATCGCCGCGCTTGGCGGAGCGTCACCATAATCGTCGTCACCAAGCTGCGAGGGTACAAGCGGGCGCGGCGGGCGGCTTTCCTCAGGCGCGTCATTCAGCAGCCATTGGGGAAGGTCACCTTCGAATATAAAGGGCACGGCGTCTTTACCGCTCTTGCTTAGTTCTGGCTTTTCAGGGCCCGTATATCGCATCACCCGGCCCCATGGCTGCTCGTCTTGCCATTCGCATCCCAACGCCTGCATGCCCGCCTGTAACAATGGATACCAGCTGCTGTCCGTGCTTGGTTCTTTCTTGCGCGCGCCCACCATCACAAGCCGCTCCTGCGCACGCGTTATCGCCACATATAATAGCCGCGCATGTTCCGCCATTTCGCGCGCGTCCTGTAATTCTTTGGCTTCTTCTAAGCGACCTATTTTCTCGTGCTTCTTAATATTCAACAACGGTAAGCGGTTGCCATCATCAAATAATAATTCCGACGATCCATGCGGTTTTTTCGTGGGATCACTGGTTATATCGGCCAATATTACGACGGGCGCTTGCAAACCTTTCGATCCGTGTACCGTCATCACGCGTACTTCATTGTTGCCCGAAACGCCCTCACGCTTGATCTCGTCATTGCTGCTTTCAAACCACGCCAGAAAAGCCTGTAATCCGCCGCCATGATTTTGATGAAACTGTAATGCAGCATTAAGCAGCTCTTCAATCGGTACTAAAGACTCGGCGCCGAGCCGAGCCGTTATTTTTTTGCGGCCGTCCAATGGGCCTGATAATATCGTTTCGAAAAACTGAAATGCCGTTGTGAAGTCTGCGCTAGCAAGCATCGTGCGCAAGTGTGACATATCGGATGATATGGCATCCTGACTGCGCAGATGCTGCCACAAGCCAACCCCCGGCTTTCGGTATCCGTACTTCAGAAGATCATCCTGGCTCCATCCAAATAATGGAGAAACCAGCAAGCACGCAAGGCTAAGATCATCGCCGGGTTGCAATACAAACCTGACCGCTGCCAGCATATCTTGCACACCAATAGGTTCCAGCAAACGCAACCTATCCATGCCCGCAACCGCGACACCTGCGGCGTATAAACGCCCCACCAGAGTGCTCGCCAAATCAGAACGGCTGCGCAGCAATATCATGATGTCACCTGCCTCAAGCGGTTTGCCCGTGCTGGCTAGAATAGGTTTCTCATCGATTAACCGCCGGACATATGCCGCAACGCGGTGCGCCAACACTATCTTTTCTTTGGTAAGCCAGCTTTCATCCTCGGCGCTATCACCTTCGCTCGAACCCTGATCAGCTATCGACACTGGCGCGAACAATTCGATCATCCCGGCGTTTGATAATTTACTCTCGTGATCGGGAATGTCACTGGATATGCCAAATCGCTCTGGACTGGCATTGGCCACAACCGCATTGACAAATTTTATCACAGGCTGGGTTGAACGGTAATTGCGCGATAGGCTCAATCGTTGCAGCTCATTGCCAGTGGCGGCGATGCTATCTGCAAACGTTTTGCCCGCCGCTTCATATTGCGCAGGGTCGGTGCCCTGAAATCCAAAGATCGCTTGCTTAAAATCTCCGACGGAAAACAGCGTCCGGATCTTGTCTCCCTTTGCGCTGGACCCACTGAAAAAATCATCGCTTAGCGCTTTGATAATTTCCCACTGCGCTGCATTCGTATCTTGGGATTCGTCAACCAAAATATGATCGATTTGGCGGTCCAGTTTATACCGCACCCAATCTGCCATCCCGCTGGTGTTCAACAACGCCGCGGTACGCCGGATCATATCGTCAAAATCGACCAATCCGCGAACCGATTTGGCATCTGCATACCGCGCCGAAAATGCCTTACCCGCCAGCAACGCTTTAGCGAGGCGATCCGCATAATCAGCCAGAGTTATTTGGCATAGTAGTTTTGTACTCCACTGAAACAACTCGTCCGCAGTGCCAATATAGGAATCGTCTTTGGGAACAACCGCCGCAAATGTGCCTGTTTTAGTGCTCCAAACACTATGTAGATCCATAAAGTTTGCCGCGCGGTCCGCTGCAGTCATGGCTAGCCATGCACGAATGCTAACGGCACGCTTCGTGCCTGTTGCTGTCGCCCATTTTTCGTTCATTTCGGCTAGTGCGATCATGGATTGCTTAGCGATTACGCCGTCCAAACACTCCTGCTCCAACATTGCCGCAACGTCGCCTTCAAAGCCAAGGCCTACCACCCGCCGGGCATGTTGAACTGCGCCCATATCATCGGGGATGTCTGCCATGACACCGGGCTGCGATGCGCATCGGATCAGGAATTTCAATGCGGCATCCTCGCCCATCGCAATGCTCATCGATTGCAGGTTAGCGGTCAAAGTGCCGTCGCCGCTATTCTCTGCGGCAACGATCATATCTGCCAATGCCTCACGGTACAGCTCTTGCTGCTCTCGGCCTTCGGTTGGCTTAAAACCGGGGATCAAACCCGCTTCTTCGGGAAAGCTACCCAGCAGGCTTTGGCACAGACTGTGGATTGTCATGATCTGTAACCCGCCGCCCGGCGCATCAAGGACTTTGGCAAACAACCGGCTCGCGCGCTGACGTGCTTCGGGACCTGCATCTGCGCCGATGGCTTCTAAATCCCTGAATATAGATTTATCATCAAGCTGCACCCACGATGCGAGCCGGTTGTTAATCCGCTCCGCCATTTCTGCGGCACCTGCTTTAGTAAAAGTGATGCACAACAGATTTTCTGGATTTACGCCCTCTTCCAGCAGCAACCGTAATACCCGCGCGGTCAGAACCTGTGTTTTTCCCGTACCCGCCGATGCACTCAGCCACACATTGTCGCACGGATAAGCGGCCTCCATTTGCGCGGGGATTAAAGGATATAGCGCTTCATCGCTCATGCCATATCCCCGTCCGCATGTTCGTCACTAACTGGTTCGCGCCCGTTCCATTCTTCATATCGCATCAATTGATCATAATCAGCATATGGCGCGTATTCTGGATATTTTTTTGCAACAAAGGCCTGCACGCCTGTGATCAAATCTGCGATCACTTCCAATGCTTGATCGTGCGCAAATTCGGTAAAACTACTTGCCAAAATTTTGTTCTTTGTCTCCTTGGCCGCAACAGGCGAACTATGATGGCCAAAGCTACTTTGGCCCTGTCCTTTGGCTAAGCTCCAATATTCAAATGCTTCTGGTTTACCTAATACGCCGCTAATACCGCCCTCTTGTGCCATTAATCCGATGAGCCCCAGTTGTAGTGCGTATCCTGCAGAAACTTGTTTCCCTTTTGGCGCGGCTCCTGTTTTATAATCCACGATAGCCAGCCCGCCGGCGGGTAAGCTGTCAATTCGGTCGGCTCGGCCCTTAATTCGTACACCTCCAATTTCAGTATAACCTGTGGCTTCGGCGGCTAGAATATCGCGCCCCTCGCTTTGCAGTTCCTGCGTCTTTTCAGCCACCCAGCGCAGGCCATCGGCTATGCGCGGTTGCCATAAAGCGCGCAGCATCGGATGCACCGCCGGGTTGTTAAGCAAGCCTTCTGCACGCTTCAGCAGCTTTGCCGGATCGTTCTTATCCTGCTTGGTCCAGGCCTCTAATATGTCATGCACAATCGTACCGCGCCACGCAGGGCCCGGTTCTGCATCAACCGCGTCAAGCGATTTCAGACGCAGTATTTTGGCGGCATAAAATGCAAATGGGTCTGCCTTTAACCTGTCAAAATCCGTAACCGACAAAGACACGCTGCGTTGATCCGCCGATGGCATGGGCGCAGGGCGGGGATATTTGACTGCTGCGCTCGGCGTTTCCCATTTTCGTACCATGGCACATGTAAGATTATCTTGAATCATTGCCTTGCCCAGAAACGCAGTGATCCTCATCACGAACCGCGATGCGACAGTAGGCCCGCTGCGGTCTCGTTTGGCACGGGTCAGGATAACCTGTTTTGCCCCTAGCGCCGATGCAAGATCATGCGCAGATAGCCCGATGTTACGCTCTGGTGCGGCCAGCCCCAATTCGCGCCGAATACGGGGGGCAAGCCACGGATCGGGTTGCGGCAATTGCGGCCAGCTACCCTCATTTAACCCAGCACAGATTAGCAAATCAGCCTGCTGCAATCGCGCCTCAAGCAGTCCGTAAATCGCCACACGCGGATGCCCGCCATAAGGCGCACGCACCGCTTGCTTATCGAGCAATTCGGTAAGCACAGACGCCATGCCGTCGCGTTGCGGCTTGCCAAGAGAAGACAGGTTATGCAGCAATAACTCGCTCAAAAATTCCGACAATTGCCGCCCGCTTGCGCCTTTCCAAATGATATCGTTTGTTAATTGGCTGGCGGCGGTGTGCAAAGATGTCAATATCTCGGCAAAGCTGCCTTTTGCGGCATCATCAATCCGGCGCAGGGTCGCGGCAAAGCCGTTCCACCATTCGGCAAACTCGGGGCTAGGCGGATGGCTATTGTTGCGTTCATTGGCATGCCATTCGTCGATCCGCTTGCCTGTTGCCGCAAGGCCGATGCCGCTGTTTGGACCGCGCAAGATCATGTCCAAATGGCGCGCTTGTTCCAACCAAGCCAGTCGTTCCTCACCGAATTTAACCAGCGGATGTTTCGCAATAGCTAGCAATGATACAGGCGCAAAATTATCTTCAAACCCGCGCGCCAATGCCATTATCAGCGTACCTTGCGGCGTATCGATAAGCGGCGTTCCTGCGCTGTCATCAACATGGATATTCCACCGCTTCAACTGCGCTGCTGTGCGCAGTGCGATCTCTCTATCAGGCGTAATAACAGCGATGCGCTGTTCCGGTACTTCTAAAGCCTCGCGCACCAACACGGCAATCGCGCGGGCTTCCTCGGCGCTGTCTTGCGCGGTTAACATCCGCACATGCGGCAACCGTTTGTGCGCGCTTGCTAAATCACGCCAGTGCTCGGTTTCATCGGCAAGGCAGAATATGCTGGTTATCGCTGTGCTAACAGTGCCTTCATTTGCAGCGAGCGATGTAATTTCACTACGCTGAAAACCCATGCGATCTAACAGTAGTTTTAGATGAAATTGCGGGTGTGTTTCATGCGATTGCTTGCGTGCAGTATCGCCCTCTTCGTGCGCATGCGGGCCAAGCCTATCCCAGTACGCATCATCCATCGCCAAGTCGGCGGCAGGCAGCACCACCATCGATTGCGGTAACAATGCTATTTGTTTCAACAATGCGGCAATCGCTGGTGCAGCGGTTGATATCCCAGCGGCAACGACCAGATATTGCGGCGGGCTGCTGCGAAACGCCTGGGTCACATTGGCCAGTAGCAAATTACGGCGCGCCGCAGGCCCCAGAAGCTGTAATGCCTTAAGCTGCGCATCATATTCAGGGACCATTTCGAGCAATTGCGCATAAGAACTCTGCCAATGCACCGCCATGTCGTCCTCTGGTTTGATTGCATCGAACCGAGTGAAACGTATTTGCTCTATCTCCAGCTCGTCAATCACATCGGCCAAATAGCGCGCAAGCCGCAGCGCCTCGGTTGCGCTGACGGTTGATCCTTTAGCCGTGCGGTGTTTGCGCACTAATTCGGTCAGCAGCAATAATCGCTGCATCGGCGGTATTACAGGCGGAATATCTTGCGGTGCGCCCAATGGATCAATCAACGGCCCCAAAGCTTCGTCAAGTGCAAGGTCACCCACCGCAACCATTCGCGGCAATAATAACCCCGGCGCTGCACGGCGCACAAATGCCTCTGTCAAAGACCGGATGGCGCGGTTGTTTGGTAAGAAAATAACCGTTTCAATCAACCCAAGCGGGTTACCTGCATGATGCGATAGTATCGCGGATACGGTGGCCGCACACAAATCCTCGCCAAATGGTACCGTATAAAGCGATGGCCGAATCGGGTTAGCCATTGAGTATTAAATCCGATTTCGCCAATCTTGCTTCGGTAGGCGCGATTGCTTCAGGCGAGCCAATATCGAACCATTCGCCTTTGTGTTCCATTCCAAACAACCGGCCTTCTTCAATCGCGCGGCTCCATAATATATTCGTTGAAAATGGCCCAACAGGCGGGTCACGCAGCAATCGGTGCGAGATAAGTTGGATCCCTGTATAGATAAACGGTGCGCTGGAATTATCGCCGCGCCTTGCGAGCAATCCGCCGTCGTCCATAAAGAAGTCACCTGCGCCGCTATGATTAAACGCCCGCGCATTTGGCACCACCAACAACAGTGCATCCATTTTTGCTGCATCCCAATGTGCCGCCAAATCTAGCAAGCTATTGCCGCCGTTTTCGGTCCAGACATTGTCACTGTTGATACAATAAAACGGCTCTTCGGTTAGCATCGGTAACGCCTTGATCAACCCGCCGCCTGTTTCCAGCAACACATCGCGCTCATCCGAAATATGGATATCGAGATCACGCGCATGGCCTGCAAGGTGATCGATAACCATATCTGGCAAGTAATGCACATTCACGATAACACGGCCAATTCCTGCTTCACGCAGCTTATCAAGGCTGTGGTCAATCAACGCCTTGCCTGCCAATGTAACCAGCGGTTTGGGCCGATCATTGGTAAGCGGGCGCATCCGCGTGCCAAGTCCTGCCGCCATCACCATCGCCATATTTATCACTGCACTTGCGCTCCGGCGGGCATATTGCGGCGTACGGCCGCCGGTATGGCTTCATCAAACCAATTCTTTAGCTTGATCAAACCAGCATGTTCCAAATCTCGTTCCAGATAATCCCACATTCGCGGTAGAAAGCTTAAGTACCGTTCTTTGCCAT
This sequence comes from Sphingomonadales bacterium, assembly GCA_043778865.1. Classification (GTDB taxonomy): domain Bacteria; phylum Pseudomonadota; class Alphaproteobacteria; order Sphingomonadales; family Sphingomonadaceae; genus Sphingorhabdus_B. The sequence continues at coordinate 30,303 of JAYWFI010000036.1, read as the reverse complement.
CCCGTTTCCACAGGCGTGTAAATATGCCGATAATCTTGGTGTTACGCTGCGCCCCAAGCAGCGCATAATGCAGATCAAAATCGGCAACGTCTTTTGCAGACGCGCGGTAATACGCGATCATCTTACTTTCCAAATCGGCACTCACATCGCGGCGCGCATCCTGTAGCAATGATACCAAATCATAAGCCGGGTGGCCAACAAGCGCATCTTGAAAATCGATAATGCCCTGCCCGCCATCTTCAAGCAGCATAATATTTTCGGCATGATAATCCCGCAGAACCGTTACTTGACGGTGCGCCTGCGTTGATATCGGTAGCAACATTTCGCTCCACAGTTCATCAAACACGGCCTGATCCACCGGCAAATCCATCGCGGGCATATACCATTGCGTCAACAATCGCACCTCGCGCAAATAGGCATCCATATCATATGGCGGCAAGGGAGCTGCCGGCTTGTCTGAAAGGCGGATCAACGTATCGATGGCTTGGCGGTATGTTGCCTCTTCCACTTCGGGATATGCATCAAGATGTTCACGCATTCTTGCGTCACCAAAATCTTCGATCAACAACAGGCCGCGTTCCAAATTTCGCCCCCAAATGGCAGGCGTACGGAAGCCAAGCTGCAACAAATATTCCGCAATAGAAATAAACGGGCGCGGATCTTCGTGCGGCGGCGGCGCGTCCATTATAATTGCATGACGGCCGTCTTTACGTGATGCCCGGAAATATCGGCGAAACGATGCATCCCCTGCCACAGGAGTAACGATTGCGCCGTTCCACCCGTGCTCGTTCAAAAATGCATTTAGTCCTTCGGGAGGTTGCATATCGCTTAGGTTACCCATGTTCCTCTTTCACGTTCATATCGATGCGGCGCTGCCCGCCCGGTAATATTGTTATTTCTATCTTGCGGTCAGGCTGGCCAAATATATTGCCGCCATTCTTTGCCCACTCGATTAACGTAATGCAATCGTCACGGCTATCGGTTAAACCTAACTCTTCAATCTCTGCAATGTTATTAATACGATACAAGTCTGCGTGTACGACGGATATCTGCACATCAGGCGGATCATAATGATGGACGATTGCGTAAGACGGACTAGTTACTTCGCCTGTAAAACCCAATCCGCTTAGTATTCCTGCACAAAGCACCGTCTTTCCAGCGCCCAATGTTCCATCGATGGCAATCCACTGACCTGCTTTTAACTGCGCCGCCATTTGCACACCAAAACTATGCATTTCGGCCGTATTGGCAATAATCATTTACGCGGCAGCTTGATAAATATTGTCGTCCCTTGGCCCAGCTCTGATTCCAGCACCAGATCGCCATTATGGGCATTCACAAGTTGCCGCGACAGAGGCAAGCCAAGACCGGACGTGCCCGATGCGCCTGTATTTACCGAACGACCAAATCCGTCAAACACCGCGGCTTGATCCTTCTGATTTATGCCAGGACCATCATCGGATACAATTACCTCGATATAATTCTTGCGGGGCTGCAAAACGATTAACACGCGGCCGCCATCACGTCCGTAACGTATCGCATTATCGATTATATGCGTGATTACTTGTGACAATCGGGTGTGATCCCCCAATATTTCTTCTGCTTCGCTCCCAATCTCTAATTCCAAGGATATCCTGCGCTGCTCCGCTTGATCGGCATGTGCGGCGGTAATCTCGTTTAGCAGGCTGGTAATATCAAACGGCGCGCGGGCAATAGGCAAGGCGCCGGCTTCGCTTTGGCTAAAATCAAGCACTGTGTTAATTTGCTGCGACAAACGATCAGCGGAAGTCACGATTGCATCCACATACTCTGCCGCTTTTTCGTTTAAGTCGCCTGCAATGCCGGCCTTTAACAAATCTGCAAATCCACTGATTGATGTTAGCGGCGTTCGGAATTCATAACTCATATTAGCAAGAAAACGCCCCTTGATCGCATCTGCCTCGGACAACGCCGTATTGCGATCACGCAAGGCCTGCTCCACTTGCGCGCTGCTGCTTATATCTAACATTGTAAACAGTGCATTCCCATCAGGCAGCGGTGTTGTAGATATCTGGAATATTCGGTTATCCGCAAAAACAACTCGGTTGCTGCGTTGCTCTCTGCTTACCGTGGTTGCTCTCAAAATCTCACCTACAACAGATATTTGCGCAGGTTTTTTAAGACATCGCGCAAGCATTGGCAGCAATTCATCAAGCCGGGGATGCTTAATTAAAACATCTTCTTCTAAGCCCCAGATCTCGGCAAACAAACGGTTCCAAATACTGAGTCTTCCGTCGGCTGCAAACACCGCAACAGACTCAGACAGATTATCAAACGTTGCGGTACGTACACGCAGCAAGGTGTCTCGCGCGCTGGCCAACTGTGCTTGTTCGGAACGGTCTTCGAATATTAGCAGCAATCCGCCGCCCGGCATCGGCTGCGCAAGTACGCGCAGATGCATGCCATCGGGCAATAGCCAATTTTCCTCATTGGGCTGCGCAGAACGGAACCAATTTTCATGTTCGGTGCGCCATGCGGGAAAATCCCTTACTTCGGGCAATTTGCCATTTTCCCGCATACGGTCAAGCACGCGGGCAAATTCGGGACTATCGGCGAGCCAAGAATCGCGAAATGCAAACAAACGCTGAAACGGTAAATTGGCAAAGCTTAGCGTCTGGTCTGCATCAAATTGCGCAACGCCGGATGACATAATATCCAGCAAGTCACGCTGTGCATCCGATAAACGCTTGAACTCAGAACGCGCGTCCATCAAATCTTGAACGTCAATCGCAATTCCCGCGACCCCTGCCTCGCCAAGTGGAATGTCAAGCACGCGCATTTGCCGCCTGTTGCCATCTATCGTTGAGGAAACAATTCGCTCCATAGGTTTGTTTGCACTTTGCGCCTGTAATGCAAATGAGGACGCGGTTAATTCTCCTAAAGGCTCAATCAATTCAACGCTTTCTTTTATTGCTTGATTTGCGTCTTGCGCGCCTACTGCATTTACATAAGCTTTATTTACAAAGTTAAGCCGCAGATCTGGGCCGCGATGCCATATAGGTAGAGGCGTTTCCTCAATTATACCAGCAATGGCGGTGAATGCGGCGCGCGCTTCGTCTGCCTCGCCTTTTACCTTCTCCCATTCTTGCAAATTATCGGTTAAATCAAAAAACCACAGCAATGCAGCGCCATTTGGGTAAATAACGGCGTCAGCAATGCACCCTGTAACAAGCATACGAACGTCTGATCCGCCGATACGAATAGGTTGCTTGAAATTCTTACCCGTGCGCTGCGTAGTTTTTACGTTTGCTTCGAGTAGATGCATATCGTCTGCTGCAATACCGCTGCCATCTTGCGCATGCAGATCAGATATCGTGGGTGCGGCCTGCGAAAGCCCCAGCAAACGCACAAACCGGTCTGATGCCTCAATCTTACCGTCACTGCGCACCACAACAGGAATGGCAGGTGCCGTTTCCAGCAACCGGTTTAAACGTGCGGTTTGACGCAAGCTTTTCAGCGCTTGACGTCGCAGAGATAACCCCTGCCAAACGGCAATAACAGCAACCACAAGCCATACAGCAAGCAGCATACCAATCACTGCGGTTCCCAAATTGCCGCTCATCATGACGTGTATGTATAAAGGCGCATATTCATTGTCATAACCGCTGCCTATAAAACATCAATGACGCAACGAAAAAAGCCCGCCTTGTGATCAAGACGGGCTTTTATGAAATCAAACTGTGCTAATACGCTGCTTATCAATAACGGTAATGATCTGGCTTAAATGGGCCTTCAACCGGAACGCCAATATATCCTGCTTGTTTTGGCGTAAGCTGGCTTAATTTTACACCGAGTTTTTCAAGGTGCAGCATTGCAACCTTTTCATCCAAATGCTTTGGCAATACATAGACTTCGTTCTTGTAATTCTCGCTCTTTGTCCAAAGCTCAATCTGCGCAAGAACTTGGTTGGTAAAGCTGGATGACATCACAAAACTTGGATGACCCGTCGCACAGCCTAAGTTCACCAGGCGGCCCTTTGCCAGCACGATGATTTGTTTGCCGTCGGGAAACTGCACAATGTCAGTTCCCGGCTTGATTTCATCCCAGCTGTAATTGGACAATGCCGCAATTTGGATTTCACTATCGAAGTGCCCAATGTTGCATACGATGCTCATCGGTTTCATGTTCATCATATGCTCTGCAGTGATCACATCTGCGTTGCCGGTAGCGGTGCAGAATATATCACAACGCTGAACGGCTTCTTCCATAGTGACAACTTCGTAGCCCTCCATCGCGGCTTGCAGTGCGCATATCGGATCCACCTCGGTCACCATAACGCGCGCGCCGCCCTGGCGCAGCGATGCGGCAGAGCCTTTACCTACATCGCCAAATCCAGCAACGCAGGCGACTTTGCCGGACAGCATGACGTCTGTTGCGCGGCGGATTGCATCAACCAAAGATTCTTTGCATCCATACAGATTGTCGAACTTTGATTTGGTCACAGAATCGTTGACGTTAATCGCAGGAAAAGGAAGCTCGCCCTTCTTTGCAATATCGTAAAGACGATGAACACCGGTGGTAGTTTCTTCGGATACACCCTTCAGGTTCTTTACGGTTTGAGTCAAATACCCGGGATGCTTTGCGACAAATGCCTTTAACGCACGCTGGAATTCAACTTCTTCTTCGTTTTCTGGCTCACTAAAGGTTTCGCCGCGCTCTAGTTTTGCGCCCCAAATCGCAAACATCGTCGCATCGCCGCCATCATCCAAAATGATGTTTGCTGTTTCGTCACCCCAATTAAAGATATTGCCGACATAATCCCAGTAATCGGCAAGGCTTTCGCCCTTTATCGCAAACACAGGTATGTCCTGCGCCGCTATTGCCGCAGCCGCATGGTCCTGTGTCGAATATATATTGCATGTAGCCCAGCGGACATCTGCGCCAAGCGCCGTTAGTGTTTCAATAAGCACAGCTGTTTGGATGGTCATATGCAACGAACCAACGATGCGCGCACCTTTCAAAGGCTGCGCCGTGCCATACTCGGTGCGAAGTGACATCAGGCCGGGCATTTCGGTTTCAGCGATGTTAATTTCTTTTCGGCCAAAATCAGCTAGCGTGATATCGGCAATTACATAATCAGTGAATGACACAGTCTCGGTCTCCAGTTTGGAATTTATCTTGCGACGCCCCTAACGATGACTGGCTTTGAAATCAAATATAAAGATTGCTTTATATCACCGGGTCACAATATTTTATCGCCTCACCTTGACTTGAGGTAGCTACACGCAGAATGCGAGCGCAGTAATAATGTATAAGGAAAACGTAATGACAATCTCACTTGGTGACAAAATCCCAGATATCAAATTAGTAAAAGCCACCGCAGATGGTCCGCAGCAAGTGCAGTCAAGTGACTATTTTGCAGGCCGCCGTGTTGCATTATTTTCTGTGCCCGGCGCATACACACCCACTTGTTCTGCCAAACATTTACCCGGATTTGTTGAGAAAGCAGGCGAGCTGGCTGCAAAAGGCATTGATGAAATCGCTTGCACAGCGGTGAATGATGCGTTTGTTCTTGGCGCGTGGAATAAAGCAAGCGGATCAGATGCAATTACCATGCTCGCAGACGGTAATGCGGAATTTGCAGAGGCATTGGGTCTTACCATGGATGCAACTGGTTTTGGCATGGGCAAGCGCGGACAGCGGTTTTCAATCGTCGTAAATGACGGCGTCGTTGAGCAATTGAATGTAGAAGCGCCCGGAGATTTCAAAGTCAGTTCAGCAGAGCATATGCTCGAACAAATGTAATAAAGAAATTGTACTTTCCAAATAGGAGCGGCGTAACACCCGCTCTTTTTTTCTTGCACTTTTATATAAAATTCGAGAATGGCTCGCATGCCATCAGAAAAATCAACAAAAATCGTCGCGGAAATCATCGCAGAATATCAATCATCTGTTGCACGGTTACGTAGTGCATTGTCCGCTTACTTGAAGTCTAAAACACTTCCGAATCAAGCGGTGCGCGCTTCGCTTGATTTCTCCTATCCCGAATTAGTCATTCATTATTCGGGCATCGAAAAAGAAACGACATCCAACCTTGCCTTTGGCCGCCTTGAAAAACCAGGTAGCTACAGCACGACAATAACGCAGCCGCATTTGTTCGCCAAATACCTGTCATCGCAATTGGACTTGCTGTTTGATCAGTACGAAATAACTGCTGAGGTCCGGCGCAGTTCGCAAGAAATTCCGTATCCATATGTGCTGGATGGTAGTGCCGAGTTAGAGTTGGGCGATGTAAGCCCGCTTGAGCTGTCACGCTATTTCCCAACAACAAACCTTGCTGACATTGGTGATGAAATTGCCGATGGGATGTTTAACGCCGAAGGTGATGAAGGCGCGCCGCTCGCGCTGTTTGACGCGCTACGTACGGATTTCTCATTGGCGCGGTTGCGGCATTATACAGGCACGCCGCCTGAACATGTGCAGCGGTATATATTGTTCACCAACTACCACCGCTATGTCGACGAATTTGTTGATTGGGCCTGCGAACAAGTGGGCAATGGCCGCTACACTGCGCTGTCCGGTGCAGGCGGATTGTACATCGATCATCAAACAGAGGACGCAGCAAAGCTGGTAGCAGACAGCACATGGCGGCGGCATCAAATGCCCGCATACCACTTGATCGCAGAGGATGGAAAAGGCATCACACTGGTCAATATTGGCGTAGGACCATCGAATGCAAAGACGATATGCGACCATCTTGCGGTATTACGGCCAGAAGCGTGGATGATGATCGGCCATTGCGGCGGTCTTCGCGAATCGCAGCGGATTGGCGATTATGTGCTGGCGCATGCGTATCTGCGCGATGACAATATTCTTGATCAGGTCTTGCCGCCCGAAATCCCGATCCCGCCGATTGCCGAGGTGCAACAAGCATTGGCGCAGGCCGCTGAAAGCGTATCTGGAACCAGCGGCGCTGATTTGAAACGGCGGATGCGTACAGGTACAGTGGTCACCACCGATGACCGTAATTGGGAACTGCGTTATTCCGTGTCTGCGCTGCGTTTCTCGCAATCGCGCGCCATTGGCATCGACATGGAATCGGCCACTATTGCGGCGCAAGGTTACCGTTTCCGCATACCATATGGCACATTGCTGTGCGTGTCGGACAAGCCAATCCACGGCGAGATTAAACTGCCCGGCCAAGCCAACCGCTTTTACGAAGAGGCCATTGCCGCACATTTACAGATCGGTATCCGTACCTGCGAATTGCTGCGTGATGCCGGCAACAGCTTGCATAGCCGCAAACTGCGCGCGTTTAACGAACCACCTTTCCGGTAAGGCTTATTTCGGTCCTAAGACAAAATCAACAGAGATCGTGGCTGAAACTGGCATCTCATTTATGGCAGGATTTTGCCGTCCGCGGTCATTTTTTATCTCTCTAAGAAAGTCTTCAAACCCTGGTCCTAGGAGCTCTTTTATGGCGCCTACTTCGCTTACGCGCAGCAGCCTGACCACCTTCATATTCAGTGTCGCCGCATAATTATCTGCCTGTAGTTTTGCTGAAGTAATTGCTGTTTTGGCTGCGGAGGCTTTTGCACCTTCGGGGTTTTCCAATTCGATAAGTGGATTGCGAAAGCTCCTATTGTCCTGTGTACAACCAAATTGCTCTATCATGCTGCCTATGGCACGCATCTCGGTTGCCGAACTTGTGCTTAACCCAACACGCCGTGTATAAGCGCTGATCGAAGGGATTGGCTCTTCCTGTTTCGGCATCGTATTTTTAGGGCCTTTGCTACTCTTGGAAGCTACAGCCATAGCTGCATCCGCCGCTACTGCTGCGTCCATTGCTGCAGTGGCCTCTGTACTCAAAATAGCGGGCGCCGTGAAATCAAGCTTTGCCGAACTTAGACCAGCATCACGCAGCGCGCTTGTTAAATCCGATTGCTGTTTTTCCAGCAAGGCCATTGCTGCATTTTTGCTCTCTGCAGATGCCTTCATCTCACACGATGCAGACACCTTGATGATCTTTGCGCTCGCTGTGCCGTTCGCTGTTACCTCCAGCAACATTTCCCCTTTTGCAGTGTTAACCTTGTCCATTGATCCCGGCGCAGCATAAACCGCGCTGGAGAATAACAACGCAGTGAGCGTTAGAGCGGATTTTACCATCCCGCCTTCTGTCCCTTATTCTGTATTTTCAACCACTTCATCAACGGCGCGAAATATTCCAGCATCGGCTTGCCTGACATTTCGCGGCTGCCTGTGAATGCTTGCAGCGCGTCGGGCCATGGTTTGGATGCGCCCATTTCCAGCATCGCGTTCAGCTTTGCGCCGACAGCTTTGTTGCCATAAAACGAGCATCTGTGCAGCGGACCTTTCCAACCCGCCGCATCACACGCCGATTTGTAGAATTGGAATTGCAAAATCCGCGCCAAGAAATAACGGGCATAGGGCGTGTTGCCGGGGATATGGTATTTTGCGCCCGCATCAAATTTGCTCTCATCGCGCGGCGCAGGCGGCACAATGCCTTGGTATTTCAGGCGCAGATCGTTCCAGCCTTTGTTATACTGGCCAGACGGGATCGAACCATCGAACACACCCCAGCGCCATTTATCAACCAGCAATCCAAACGGTAAAAACGCCACCTTGTCCATAGCCTGACGGAGCAATAATCCGGTGTCTTTATCTGCGCTTGGAACTTTTGCCTTGTCCAGCAAACCAATTTGAACCAGGTATTCCGGCGTAATCGATAACGCAATCGCATCGCCGATCGCCTCATGGAAACCATCATTAGCGCCGTTCAAATACAACTGATTTTGCTTGTTATACGCACGCTGATAATAATTATGGCCAAGCTCATGGTGGATCGTCACAAAATCGCCTGTGTTCACCTTGATGCACATTTTGATACGTAGATCGTCAACCTGATCGATATCCCACGCAGATGCATGGCATACTACTTCACGGTCCGCAGGCTTCAGGAACTGTGAGCGTTTGTAAAAACTATCGGGTAACGGCGCAAAACCAAGCGAGGAGAAAAACCCTTCGCCCGTCTTCACCATTTTCATCTCGTCATAACCCTTGGCTTTTAGCAAATCACCAATGTCATAGCCGATATCGCCTGCTCCTGCCGGAGCAACGACATCGTATATATCGCCCCATTCCTGCGCCCACATATTGCCCAGCAAATCGGCACGAATGGGCCCAGTTTTGGCTTGTACACTATCGCCATATTTCTGGTTCAATTTTGCGCGCGTATACGTATGCAGCTCGTCATAGAGCGGTTTTACTTCCATCCACATACGGTCCACCATTTTGGTGAAATCATCGGCGGGCATATCATACCCCGATCGCCACATTGCGCCTGTGTCGGCAAAGCCCAGCTCTTTTGCACCTTCGTTGGCGATGCCTGCCATCTTGGTATAATCTGCACGCATTGGCGCGCCCACATTGTCATGCCAGCTAACCCACATTTCCTTCAACTTGGCAGGATCACGGCTTGTGCCCATGGCGGCTTCGATATCGGAACCATTAATCGGTTTGCCGTCCAGCGTGCCCTTGCCCTTGCCATACGCAGAGTTCAACTTGGTGGCGATTTCATTCAGCTCTTTGGCCGCACCCGGCTTCGTCGGTGCTGGCAAGACAAGCCCGCCGCGCAGGATATTCAGCTTACGCTTTGTTTCGGCCGAAAGCCCAGGAACCTGTTGATACTTTGCCGCTTCCAATGCATATTTGACGGACTTCTCGGTACCAATCTCGCCATATTTTGCGGCCAGCGCGTCTGTATCGTCGGTAATAAATGTTGCATTAACCCATTGCACCTTCGAGGATTCCGCTGTGAAATCATACAAATCCTTTTCCGCAGAGGCAATGAACGTTTCAGCGTCCGCAATCGTATAAGCTTTACTGGGCGCCGCACTATCTGCTGCTGTTTGCTGTGCCATCACAGGAGTAGTGGCCAATGCAGCGGCAAGCGCGGCGGCCAATGCGGCAATTGAAATTAGATTTTTCATACATAATCCTCTCAAACATTATGGCGCAAATTTTAAGGTGTCATACCTTATGTGCTTATAATTCCTTCATGCCCCCACGATCCAGCAAATGTCAAATACTCTAGCATTGCCTGCCCTAACTCTGGCTTTGCGACTGCACTCATGTGATTGCCGGGTACTTCGATATAGCGGCCATGCGGCAGCGTATCTGCAAGTTCCTGCGCGCTGCCATTATCGTTATCCTCAGCGCCGCAGATCACGGCAACAGGCGGATCAAGATCGCCCAGCACAGCCTTCGGCGTATCGACAAAGCTGTCAAGGATCAGGTTGAGCGCGGCCGCATCACCGCCTGTTGTTTTCAAAAATGCCTCGGCCATCCATTCAGGCGACCCGCGTTCATGCTGCCCCAAATGCGTCAGGATATGGCGAAAATGATCGCGGCGGCTGGCGGTATCGGTCATGCCTTGCAATCCCATGCCTGCGATAATGGCGCGTCTTGGCATACACCCGCGCGCCATCATCCGCCCTACCGTACGCCCGCCCAGCGAATACCCGCCAAGGTCAAAATCAGTGAGACCTAGATGCGCAATCAATGCAAACTGATCATCCGCCAATACATCGGCGGGATATGCGCCGGGATCGTGCGGCTTGTCGCTGTGTCCATGCGCGCGCAGGTCGGGCATGATAACGCGGTACCCTGCACTGGCCAGCAATGCGGCGTGGCCATATTTGATCCAGTTGGTATGCGCATCGGAGAAATAGCCGTGGATGAGGATAAGCGGCCTGCCCTCACCTGTATTTGGCCCCATTTCATGAACCGCGATCTGCACTCCGTCAAAACTGGTGAATTTGTTGGACTTCATTGGGCCATCTCCAATCGCGCATACCCGCAGGTTTCTGCGCAAGTTGATAGTGCAGTGCAAAAATATAGCGTCCTACATTCTGCCAACCAATATCAAGCGGATTTTGGCAATGTAGGAAAGCTGTATCTTGTCAATTATCCCTTCTTCAAATGCCGCCGCCCAAGCAACTCAGCGATTTGCACCGCGTTCAATGCCGCACCTTTGCGCAGGTTATCGGACACGCACCACAACACTAATCCGTTATCCACCGTGGGGTCTTCCCGCACGCGGCTGATGTATGTTGCACTATCGCCGACGCATTCGATGGGCGTTATGTATCCGCCGTCTTCGCGCTTATCGACCAGCATGATGCCGGGGGCTTCGCGCAATATACTCTGCGCTTTTTTGGCAGAAATCTCGCGTTCAAATTCGATATTGATCGCCTCGCTATGCCCCACAAATACCGGCACGCGCACACACGTTGCCGTCACCTTGATTTTGGGATCAAGGATCTTTTTGGTTTCGACCACCATCTTCCATTCCTCTTTGGTGTATCCATCATCAAGAAAGCTATCGATATGCGGGATTACGTTGAACGCGATTTGCTTGGTAAACTTCCTTGGTTCTGCGCTGTCGCCGACAAATATATTGCGGCTTTGTTCAAACAGTTCGTCCATGCCCTCTTTGCCTGCGCCCGATACCGATTGATATGTGGACACAACAACGCGGGTGATCTTCGCAAAATCATGCAGCGGTTTTAATGCGACAACCATCTGCGCGGTTGAACAGTTTGGATTGGCAATGATGTTGCGTTTTTTGTACCCGTCTATGGCATCGGGGTTCACCTCTGGCACGATCAACGGGACGTCGGGATCCATGCGGTATAGCGAACTGTTATCGATCACTACGCAGCCTGCTTTGGCGGCAATCGGCGCAAATTTGCGGGTCGCGTCGCTACCAACGGCAAACAAGGCCATATCCCATCCAGTCCAATCGAAATTGTCGATATTCTGCACTTTCAGCATCTTGTCAGTATCGCCAAAATGGATCTCTGTGCCGTGCGAACGGCTTGAGGCAAGCACCGCAATCTCATCGATCGGAAATTCGCGCTCAGCCAAAATATTCAGCATTTCGCGCCCAACATTCCCCGTGGCCCCTGCAACAACGATACGGTAACCCATGTTTATTCCTTGTTATGAATGTGTTGATTAATAAAGTTAAGAATAGTTTTATATAAATGCACGCTTACTTTTGGTCCGCCCACACGGTGTGTTTGCCCCGGATATACCATCGTTTCAAATGGCGTTACGGTTTGCTGCATCTCTGCCATGAATGCCGTGCTGTTTTCAAACACCACATTATCGTCGGCCATGCCGTGGATCAGCAACAACGGGTCGCTGATTTTTTTCGCGTCCTTTATGGCGCTGGATTTGTCATAAGCCGCGCCATCTTTTTGCGGCGTACCCATATACCGTTCGGTGTAATGCGTGTCATACAGCTCCCATTTGGTCACAGGCGCTCCAGCAATTCCGGCGGCAAATGTTCCCGGCGCGGCTTCCAGCATCTTGAGCGTCATGTACCCGCCGTACGACCAGCCATAGGTAATAATTTTATCCTTTGCGACCATCGGCAACGACTTCAGATACGCCGCAGCTTTTAATTGGTCCGCAACTTCTGCGCCGCCCATTGCGCGGTATAGATGATCTTCAAACGCTTTGCCGCGCCCTGCCATGCCGCGATTGTCGACTTCGAAATAGATAAACCCTTGGTCCACGATATATTGCGGCAACGCGCCCATCCACCCGTTCTGCACCGATTGCGCGCCGGGGCCGCCATAATGCTGCATCCAAACCGGATAGGTTTTGCCCGGCTGCAGCTCTGGCTTGATCATATAATAATGCAGCGCCGTGCCGTCATCGGCCTTGATCGTTCCGAATTCCGTTTTGCGGTGGCTGGCCATATACGGCGCGTAAGGATGGCCCGTATTCAGCGCATTTTGTTCAATCCATTGCAACCGTTTACCATCATTGCTGGCAATATAGGATTGCGGCGGATTATCCGTATTCGACCTTGATATGATCGCGCGCGTGCTCGTTTTATCCATCACCGCGCTGTTGTTCCAACCGCTTTCGGTAAGCTGCGTAATTGGCCCTGCTGCACTCAGCTTTGTTTTGTACAAATGCTTCTCTAGCGGCGTATTTTTGTTGGCGGTAAAATATACCAGATCATTGGCTTCATCGACGCCGGCGATCCCCTGCACTTCCCATGCGCCCTTGGTCAGCTGCGTCCATTTGCCAGATTTGAAGCGGTAAATATGACTAAAACCATCACGCTCCGATGTCCACAATAAGCTGCCATCCTTCAGAATACGCAAGTTGCTATGCAAGTTCACCCATGTTTTTGACGTTTCTTGGAACAACAAACTCGATTTTCCAGTCGCAGCGTCAATGCGCAACATATCGAGTGTTTTTTGATCACGCGATTGGCGCTGCACCAGCAAGCTTTTTGCATCAGGCATCCAGTCTACACGTGCCAGATAGACATCCGCGTTCACGCCTAAATCCGCCTGCACTCTGCCGTGTCCGTTGGCGCTCTTGGCATCGGCGTTCATTATGTACAGGTCAACCTTGGCATTGGGCTTTCCGGCGGCGGGATAACGTTGATCGTAAACCGTTGTACCCTCTGCGCCGATGGAGGCGCGGCTAACCACCTCAACGCCGCTTTCATCAACGCGGGCGACGGCAAGTTTTGCATCATCGGGCGACCACCATAATCCTTCGCTGCGGTCCATTTCTTCTTGCGCCACAAATTCTGCCACGCCCCAGCTTAACGTACCTTTGCCATCTTTGGTAAGCTGCGTTTCTTTGGCGACGGCGCGGTCATAGAGAACAACATTCTGGTCTCGCACAAAGGACACATATTTACCTTTAGGGCTAACCACTGCGTTCAATTCTCCCGCTTCGGTTTTCGTCAGGCGCGTTACATTGCCCGCAAGGTCTGCAAGAAACAAATCGCCATCAAGCGGTACCAATATCGATTTGCCATCGGGCGACCAGTCATAGGCCACAATACCTTTTGTGCCGCCAATCCTCGCGCGTTCCCGCTGCATCTTTTCTTCTTCGGAAAGCGCCGCGCCCGAACCGAATTTCAACGAATCAACAAGCATGCGCCACTCGCCCGTTTTGGTATCCATCGCCCACAGGTCAAATCGCTCCCGGTCATCGGCGCGCGGACGTAGCGACGTTAGCAAGCTACCGTCCGGGGAAAGCTTTACGTCACGCGGCGCAGGACCGCTAATCGAAGGGCTAGCAAACACACGCTCCAATGTAAGTTTCACAGGCACCTCCTGCGCCGCGGCTGATGTGCCCATTAAAATGGTGGATGCCATGACTGCTGTTAGAATATGTCGACCCATATGGAATACCCTATATGACAAAAAAGGCCGGAACCCTGTATGGATCCCGGCCTCTTTTTATTCTCAGTTAAGAAAGTACGAGACGGGGCTTATTCGCCTGCCTTAATATCTGCCGTAATCGCTGTCTTTGGAGGACGCGGGTCACGGCGTTCGGCGATACGCGCCTTCTTACCTGTCAGGCCGCGCAAGTAATACAGCTTCGCACGGCGCACAACGCCTCTACGCACAACATCGATGCTGTCTACATTCGGGCTATATAATGGGAACACGCGTTCTACGCCTTCGCCAAACGACATTTTGCGAACGGTAAAGTTCGATCCCATGCCTTTGTTGGACCGGGCGATACATACGCCTTCATAAAACTGGACACGGCTGCGTTCGCCTTCGATGACTTTCACGCCAACCTTTATGGTATCACCCGCACGAAATGCAGGGATAGTCTTGTTTGCAGCAAGCAAAGCAATCGCTTCTTGCTCAAGTGTTTGGATGAGGTTCATGCCCCATATTCCTTTTCTTTTCACGCCGCGCGCCAGAGGCAGGTCAGTCCCGAACGCCCGTATGACGTTCCCAAAGGTCTGGCCTGCGTAACCGTGTGTCGCTCTCTGACTGTGCTTTACGCCAAGCCTCGATCTTCGCATGATCCCCCGATCGCAGCACTTGAGGGATCAAACGCCCTTCCCAATCATTGGGCCGAGTATAATGTGGATATTCGAGCAGCCCTTGTTCAAAAGACTCTACTTCCCCACTACTTGATGCGCCCATTACGCCGGGGAGTAGCCGAATGCAAGCATCGAGTAGCATCAACGCGCCAATTTCGCCGCCCGATAATATGATGTCACCCATAGATACCTGTTCGATATCGGGCCGTGCATCAAAAAGCCGCTCGTCAAAGCCCTCAAACCGCCCGCACAGGATCGTAACGCCGGGGCCCGACGCGAGTTCGCGGATGCGCGCCTGTGTGATCGGCTTACCCCGCGGCGTCATGGCAAGGATGGGAGAGGATAAGGGCGCTTGCCCCGGTACAACAGTAGTGTGCCTCGGCGAAGCTGCAGTGTGCCCCGGCGCAACAGTAGTGTGCCCCGGCGAAGGCCGGCGTCCATGATCGCTAAACTGGCCAATGCTTACAACCTCTGGACCCCGGCCTACGCCGGGGCACATAAGCTTAGCTTGCATCTCTGCCGCCGCAAAATCCACCGCGCGCGCCAGCACATCCGCGCGTAGCACCATCCCTGCCCCGCCGCCCGCAGGTGTATCATCCACCGTCCGGTGCTTGTCCTTTGCAAAGTCGCGTATCTGAAGTGGCGCACAACTCCATATCCCGCCAGCCAATGCCCGCCCCGCCAGCGAAACGCCAAGCGGCCCTGGAAACATCTCGGGATAGAGCGTTAGGATTTGGGCGTGGAAGGTCATGGCTAGAACCACTCGCCTTTATCAATCACTGCGGCAATATGGCCAAGTTCAAGACGGTCATAAGGACACTTAGCCAAAGGCGGCCTGTGAAATGGCCAAGTCACGGAATTCGCTCCAAACTGATCGCGCAATGCTACTGCAAACTCATTTACATTAATCCCAGTAAGACCCATGTCCTGATCAACTGCACTATGCTCTGACAAACTTTTTACGCCCGAATAGTATGCTGCGAGAGAGATCACTTTTTCTAAAGTGCAGCTTGCCATCAAACCGTCCAATTCTCAACCCGCAACCCCGGCACATCTGCGAAGTCGGCTTCGTTGTTGGTCACAATAATTGCCCCTATGCTCAACGCATGCGCAGCTAATAGTCGATCAAAACGCGCGCGCTTGAAAGGCAGCTTTGCATAAGCCCGCGCAGCACCCTCTTCAAAAGACTGTATCGGAACAATATCTACAAACGCTTCCAATGCCTCCGGCGTGGGCGGTTTTCCCAGCTCCATCCCTAGCACAATTTCGGCATAGCTAATCACGGACAAACCCAGTTCACCAGGTTGATATTCCTGCATATGCACAGCAATCTGCGGATACTGCCCTGTTGTCGCAAAGATAGCAGTGTCGGTATCAATCAAAAAACGGATCAAAGATTTTTCTTCAGGCTGCTCGGACGCGGTTCGAAATCTTCCTTGGGCGAAGGTACATGTATCATTCCTGCTGCCTTGCCCCAAAAACCGCTAACGTCGATTTTCTTGCGCGGCTCTTCGGCTGGCTTAAACACAAATTCGCTGCGCTCCTCACGCAGGATCATCGTCGAGCCCTCTTTCAAACCAAGTTCTTTTGGCAGGCGCAAGGCAACCGAATTGCCTGATTTAAAAATCTTTGCTTTATACTCTTTGCTCATGACGATCTCCGTATATACATTGTGTATATACTAAGCCACAAACGCAGCGTCAATTATAATCACTGCGCCCCATTCGGGCACAGCTTGTGTATTCATCGGCACCATGAATTTCTTACCGGGCTTGCCGTCTGCCATAGGGCGCTGTATTTCGATCACATCGCTCGCGCCAAAATTTTCGACGGCAATACATACGCCTAAAGCTTCGCCGTTTGTTGATACGCACGGCAACCCCAAAAGATCGCTGAAATAATATTCGCCATCGGGTAGTTTTGGCAGGGTTTCACGCGGCACGGACAATACGGTGCTGCGCAGTTTTTCGGCTGCGTTACGGTCGTTGATTTCGGCAAAACGCACGATTGCGCCATCTTTGGTTGGGCGCAAGGTTTTGATTGTCAATGCGCCGTCATTGAAGCTGGCGTATCGCCTTAACGCCTCAATATCATCCGTGAACAGCTTCAAACGCACTTCTCCCGTCACACCGTGCGCGCCCGAAACAGCGGCAAGTGTGACGGTGCTTGTGACCAAGGGTTAAGCTCCTGCCTCTTCTTGAGGCGCTTTTTCTTCGGCTGCCTCTGCTGCTGGTGCCTCCACTGCTGCTGGAACCTCTTCGGCTACTGGAACTTCTTCTACTGCAGCTTCAGGGGCAGCTTCTTCAGTAACAGGAACTTCTTCGGCAACAACTTCTGGTTCTATCTCAGGCTCTGGCTCTACTTCAGGCTCGGGTGCAGGAGCAGCGGCTGCTTCTGCAGCGGCGGCTTTTTCTGCTTCAGCGGCTTCAGCAGCGGCAACCTTTGCGGCCTCCTCGGCTTCGGCGGCAGCGGCTACTTTACCGGCTTTTTCTTCTAAGCGCTCTTTGGCATTTGACCCAAGCTCACCCTTTTTCGGATTGTTGCGCGCCGCGCGCTCAAGCACGCCAGCGGCATCAAGGAAACGGGCCACACGGTCCGAAGGCTGCGCGCCAACCGACAACCAATGCTTTGCACGTTCGGTATCAATCTTTACGCGGTCCGGGCTATCTTTTGCCACGCGCGGGTCATAGTTACCGATTTTCTCGATGTACTTGCCATCACGCGGTGCGCGCTCATCAGCGACAACGATCCGGTAATAAGGACGCTTTTTTGAACCACCACGGGATAAACGTAATACGACTGCCATAAAATTAACTCACCTTTCTGAAAACTGCTTATCTTAAATATTTGAACTTATTTCTTACCCAGTAATCGCGCCAGATCAGGGGGTAATCCGCCCCCGCCTCCTAAGCCATTGCCGCCAAAACCGTTATTGCCGAGGCCTTCTATCATGCTGCTCATATCAGCGCCGCCGCCGCCGATACCCCCGCCGATACCTCCGCCGCCAAACATCGAGGCAAGCCCCTTTAATCCGCCCATTTTCTTAATCCGCTTCATGGTGCGGGCCATTTCTTGGTGCATCTTAATCAGCTTGTTGACCTCTTGCACCGTAGTACCTGATCCTTTTGCAATGCGGATTTTGCGTTTGGCATTCAAAAGTTCGGGCTTACTGCGTTCTTTGGGAGTCATCGAACCAATGATCGCGTCCATATGGATCAGCACTTTGTCGTTCATGCCGCTGCCTGCCATGGCCGCCTTGGCTTTTTTCATACCTGGCATCATGCTAGCTAGCGCGCCTAGCCCGCCCATTTTGGTCATTTGGCGAAACTGGGTACGCATGTCGTTCATGTCGAACTCGCCCTTAGCCATCTTGGCGGCAAGCTTCTCCGCGTCTTCGGCCTCGACCATTTCTGATGCGCGTTCAACAAAACCGACAACATCGCCCATGCCAAGTATGCGGCCTGCAACGCGGTCTGGATAAAAGGGCTCAATCGCGTCAAGTTTTTCGCCAATGCCCGCAAACTTAATCGGCTTGCCCGTTACAGCGCGCATCGAAAGCGCCGCGCCGCCGCGTGCATCGCCGTCCATCCGGGTTAGGACCACGCCTGTAAGCTCAACTTGCTCGCCAAAACTCTTGGCAACATTCACCGCATCTTGACCCGTCAGCGAATCGACAACAAGCAGCACCTCGTGCGGGTTTGATACCCCTGCCACCGCACGCATCTCGTCCATCAACTGTTGATCGGCGTGCATGCGCCCTGCGGTATCCAGCATCAGTACATCAAAGCTTTGTAGCTTAGCAGCTTGCATCGCTCGTTTCGCGATTTCAACAGGCTGCTGCCCTTCGATCACGGGAAGCGTCGCAACCTCGATCTGCAATCCAAGTGTTGCAAGCTGTTCTTGTGCCGCCGGACGGTTTACATCGAGCGACGCCATCAGCACTTTTTTGCCCTGCTTACCTTTAAGCAAATTAGCGATTTTGGCAGTAGTTGTGGTTTTACCCGAACCCTGCAGGCCAACCATCATTATAATCGCAGGGGGTGCAACGCCAATATTCAGATCACTTTGTTCCGACCCCAGCATTTCGATCAGACCATCATTGACGATCTTAACAACTTGTTGCCCGGGCGTAACCGATTTCAGAACGGACTGACCAACCGCTTTTTCGGTGACCTTGTCAATAAAGTCACGAACAACAGGCAATGCAACATCGGCTTCAAGCAATGCAACGCGAACTTCGCGCATTGCTTCACGGACGTCTTGTTCGTTCAGCGCGCCGCGTCCGCGAAGGCGATCAAACACCCCTCCTAACCGGTCACTCAACTTTTCGAACATAAAACATCCTTAAAACGTATTTTGCACCGGTGTGCGAAACTTCGCAGACCAGTGTGGAGATATTGTTTTCTCAAGGTAAATTTACACAGACTTACTTCTTACTCTTTAGATCTAGCTTACACTCGGACTAAAATCAACCAAAACAATAAGTGAGGAAACGCAGCGTGCAAACTTGCGCATAGTCGCACGCCACATAACTGTATCATAAGATTAACGTTATTTTGACCTTTATTGACGATAACGAAATGGTCAAATCAGGGGTAATGGTCTTGGAACACAAAATAAGTGATAAAAATGTACCGCTAAACAAGACTGAAAAGTCTCAAAAAATGCGTTCCTTTATATCCGAAGCTGTATTAATTGCCGCCGTCGTATTGTTTGTCTACATTGGAAGTACAGTGTGCGCGCAGATGGTGCGCGCGGCGGTAGGCTCGTCTGCTGGTGCCGATCAAGTGATGGTTACGGCGCTGATCCTTAATATCGCGCTGATTTTGCTTATCTGGCGCAGGACATCTGCGCTAAGCAATGAAGTCGACGTCTACCGGCAGGCAGAAATTCGCGCGCAGCATTTGGCAATGACAGACCCACTCACTAATTTATACAACCGCCGCGCTGTTAAAGAAAAGACCACTGAGCTTAGCGCACGGGCCTCACGCCGGGGAAAGTCGATCGCGTTTTTGATGCTTGATCTTGATGGGTTTAAGAAAATCAATGATTTATACGGTCACGACAGCGGTGATCAGCTTCTGCGTGAAGTTGCAGACCGTATGCGTGATGTTGTTCCCCCCAGCAGTATTCTTGCGCGATTGGGCGGTGACGAATTCGGTGTTTGTATGGCATTCGAACCCGAATATCCCGAAACAGTTGACCGCGTAGCAGAAGATTTAATCGAAGCGCTTGCGCGGCCTGTTGCCTTGGCCGACTCTGATCAAGCAGTAACGGCATCCATTGGTATTAGCCGGCCCGAATTTGATTGCGACTCGATCGATATGCTCATCCGCCGCGCTGACATCGCATTATATGCCGCCAAAAAGAACGGGCGTAATGGATATAGCTGGTTTGAGAACGGTATGGAAATTGAGATGCGGACACGCAACTCCCTCGAAGCCGACATTCGCGCCGCCATACCAAATGATGAATTTGTGCCGTATTTTGAACAACAAATTGATCTGGCTACAGGAGCGTTAGTGGGCTTTGAAATGCTTGCGCGCTGGGTTTCGCCTGTTCGCGGTTTGATACCGCCGGATGATTTTATCCCAGTTGCCGAAGAAACGGGAATGATCGGCGATTTATCCATGAGCATTATTCGCCAAGCATTAATGGAAGCGAAGAGCTGGGATCCGTTGCTTACTATTTCGGTAAATATATCACCTGTGCAGCTTAAAGATCCTTGGCTTGCCCAGAAAATCGTTAAGCTGCTTGTGGAAACTGGCTTTCCTGCAAACCGGCTTGAAGTGGAAATTACCGAAAGCTCATTATTCAAAAACCTTAGCCTTGCGCAATCTATTGTGGGTAGCCTTAAAAACCAAGGTATCCAAATCGCGCTTGATGATTTTGGAACAGGATATAGCTCACTTGCGCATCTTCGCGCGCTGCCGTTTGACCGGATTAAAATCGATCGCAGTTTTGTATCATCCATGTCCGATAATGCCGAAAGCGCGGCGATTGTTAGCGCAATAGCAGGCCTTGGCGCAAGTTTGGCAGTGCCCATTACAGCAGAAGGCATTGAGGACGAGAGCGTAATCGCAAAGCTAAACGCGCTGGGTTGCTCGAAAGGCCAAGGCTGGTATTTTGGTCAGCCAATGTCAATCGAGCAGGTTCGTGTTTTGCTGACCAGTAAAGACATGCTGCCTCATCGCCGCGAAACACACAACCGTAATAGCGCGATACAACAAGCCATCGTTGGTGACGAAAACCGCCGTATCGCCAGCTGATTGTCCAGCGGCAAACAGCTGGACTTAAACGCGCCCTAGTTTTAAAGCTCGGGGATGGCTGGTAACTTTCACAAAATGCACGGTTTAGGCAATGATTTTGTTGTCATCGATTGCCGCTGTGCGCCCATGGAAATGACCGCTGCCAAAGCGCGGGCAATATCGGATAGAAAAACGGGCATCGGCTGTGATCAATTGATCCTGCTTATGCCGTCTGCGATCGCCGATATACAGATGCTTATTTACAATCATGACGGCACACAAGTTGAAGCATGCGGTAATGCCGCGCGCTGCGTTACTGCGCTGATTGGTAACGATTGCAGTATTGAAACGGCCGGCGGTATTATTAACGGCATGCTTTTGGGCGAGCAGATTGGTGTCGATATGGGCACGCCCAAATTTGAATGGGATGAGATACCGCTCGCGTTTGCAATGGATACCGCTGCAATGCCCATTGCTTGGGAGGGATTATCAGGTCCAATCGCTGTGAACGTTGGCAACCCGCACGCAGTTTTTGTGGTTAAAGATTGCGATACCGCCGATCTTGAGAATTTAGGACCGCTGATTGAAAACGATCCCATTTTCCCAGAGCGTGTGAACGTCAATGTTGCCGATGTTACAGGCGGCGAGATTAACCTGCGTGTGTGGGAGCGCGGCGCAGGATTGACGCGGGCGTGCGGAACAGGAGCATGCGCCACCGCAGTTGCGCTGATCCGGCGAAATCTAGTTAGCTCACCGGTTAAAGTAAACTTGCCGGGCGGCACGCTAACGATCGCTTGGCAGCCTGGCGGCAATATCATGATGACCGGAGATACCGCGCATGTGTTTACAGGCACAGCAAATTGGGATGATTTTGACAATTTGCATGGTGTTGCCAATTTGGATGGATTTTGATGAGCGGCGCAGAGGTTATCACCATGGGTTGCCGCCTGAACCTAGCCGAAAGCAATGCGCTTAGCCAGCAGCTGGGTGATGCAAATGATTTGATCGTAATCAACAGCTGCGCCGTCACCAACGAAGCCGTTCGCCAAACCCGCCAAGCCATTCGGCAAGCCCGCAAACGCCGCCCGGATGCGCGAATAATCGTAACCGGATGCGCCGCGCAGATTGATCCAGATAGCTTTGCCGCCATGCATGAGGTAACGTCTGTGCTGGGCAATGCCGAAAAACAGCGCAGCGATTTGTTCCTCGAACCATCGCGCAACAGCAAGACGTTGGTATCCGATATCATGGCTGTACGCGAAACCGCGCCGCATATGGTGTCGGCTTTTTCTGGCAAAACGCGCGCATTTGTAGAAATTCAAAACGGTTGCGACCACCGCTGCACATTCTGCATCATTCCCTATGGCCGCGGCAACAGCCGTTCTGTTCCAGCAGGCATGGTGGTTGATCACATCAAACATTTGGTGGATCAAGGATTTGTAGAAGTCGTCCTTACAGGCGTTGACGTTACCAGCTACGGCTATGATCTGCCCGGCAAGCCCAATCTTGGCCAATTTGTGGAACGGATATTGCGCCATGTTCCTAAACTGCTCCGACTGCGCTTATCATCGATTGATGGCGCTGAGATTGATGCACGGTTGTTTGATCTAATCACAACCGAACCGCGCGTTATGCCGCATGTGCATCTTTCGTTACAAGCCGGCGATAATATGATCCTTAAACGTATGAAACGGCGGCACAGCAGAGAACTTGCGATTGATCTGGTACAGCGTATGCAGGCCGCGCGTCCCGATATCGCGATTGGCGCCGATATTATTGCAGGTTTCCCAACCGAAGATGATGCAATGTTTGAAAATAGTGTCGCGCTAATCCGCGCGTGCAATATCGTTCACGGCCATATCTTTCCATACTCGCCAAAAAAAGGTACGCCCGCGGCCAATATGCCCCAGGTTTCGGGGCCCGTAATCAAACAACGCGCAAAGACATTAAGGCAACATATCGCCGTACACCGAGACCAGTGGATGCAATCATTGATCGGCACAACCCAAAATATTGCTGTCGAAAAAGGCGGAATGGGTGGTCATGCCGAAAATTTCGCTTATGTGAAGCTGAACCAGCGGGCCGATGAACGTACAATCGTCGCTGCCCAAATTACAGCATATAAGGAAGATAACTTGACCGCAGAAATAGTGTCAACAAAGAGCACCGTATGACCGAAAAAACGCGTTGGACCGGCAAGCTTTTTGGCGGCTTAAAAAAGACGTCAAGTAAACTGACAGAGAATTTATCGGGTTTAGTAACCAAATCAAAGTTGGATGAGGCAGCGCTTGATAATATCGAGGAGGCTTTGATTATCTCTGATCTTGGCCCAGCGGCCGCAGCGCAAATTCGCGCAAAACTTGCCTCTGAACGATTTGAAAAAGGGCTCGATGAAGAGGGGCTGCGTTTGATCTTAGAGGATGAGATTACGGGCATCCTCTCCCCTGTGGCAAAGCCGCTGGACATACATGCCTTTCCCCGTCCTCAGGTGATATTAGTAATCGGCGTCAATGGATCTGGCAAAACCACCACGATTGCAAAGCTGGCACATCAATTTATAGAGCAGGATTACGGCGTCATTCTGGCGGCAGGTGACACATTCCGCGCCGCTGCGATCGGACAATTGAAAGTATGGGCCGACCGCCTTGGCATCAAAATCGTTAGCGGCCCCGAAGGCGGCGATGCAGCAGGCGTGGTATTTGATGCGGTAAAGCAAGCAACGGCAGAAGGCATCGACGTTCTGATCGTTGATACCGCTGGCCGGCTGCAAAACAAACGTGAGTTGATGGACGAGCTGGCGAAAATACGGCGCGTACTTGGACGGATAAATCCGGCTGCACCGCATGATGTTGTGCTGGTGCTGGATGCAAATACGGGCCAGAATGCGTTATCGCAGATTGAGGTTTTCAAGCAAGTCGCAGGGGTTACCGGAATAGTCATGACTAAACTTGACGGTAGTGCACGTGGCGGCATATTGGTGGCTGCGGCAAAGCAGTTTGGTCTTCCTATTCATGCCATTGGTGTTGGCGAAACAATCGATGATCTGCGCCCATTCGAGGCCCGCGATCTGGCCCGTGCAATTAGCGGCGGCAAATTATGAGTAAAATGAACACAAAAAAACCTGTACCTAAATGGCTTACGCCAATGCTTGATTTTGGGCCACTACTGTTGTTTTTTGCAGCCAATTGGCTGGCAGGATCAAAAAGTGATCCGGCACGCGGTCCTATTGTAGGAACAGCAGTATTCATGGTGGCTATCATCGCGGCGCTGATCGTTTCAAAATGGAAACTCGGCAAAATTTCGCCAATGATGTGGGTCTCTGCGATATTGGTTGTTGGCTTTGGCGCTCTGACATTATGGCTACGCGATCCAAAGTTTATTCAGATAAAACCAACGCTAATCTACTTGTTATTTGCGGCCATATTGTTTGGCGGATTACTGCGCAAAAAAGCGCTGCTTAAAAACCTGCTCGAATATGCATTCGACGGTGTTGATCAAGATGGCTGGAAAAAATTATCACGCAACTGGGCGTTTTTTTTCTTATGCATGGCGGCGACAAACGAACTGCTGCGTCACTTTTTTGATTTCAGCACATGGCTGGCAATAAAAACATGGGGCGTTACAATATTGTTTTTTATATTCAATATGTCGCAAGTACCAATGCTGCTTAAACACGGCCTTACGCTTGGAAATATAGAGGACGGCGCACCCAAATAAAGCGCCGTCCCCTTGAATTAAATTAGCCTTGATCGGCGCGTGATGCCCCTGCGCCATCTAAATTCTTGGCAACGAAATCCCAATCAACTGCGTTCTTCAATATCGTATCGGCATAATCAGGGCGGGCATTGCGGTAATCAACATAATAGGCGTGTTCCCAAACATCCAGGATGAACAGCGGCGTTGCGCCGTGCGCGACAGGACAATCGGCATCATGATACGAGGTGACCTCAAGCTTGCCATCAACCAGATTAAGCGCCGCCCATCCGCTGCCAAAATGGCCAACCGCCGCCGCCTTTAACTTGTCGATCAGCGCATCAACAGAACCAAAATCTGCGTTGATCATCTCAAGCAACTTGCCGGATGGCTCTTTCTTTTCGGGACTTAAGCAGAGCCAATAAAAACTATGGTTCCAAATTTGACCCACTTGATTAAACAACACGCCGGATGATGACTTGATCAGCTCGTTCAACGTTTTGCCCTGCAAGGTTTCATCGGCGGCGATTAACTCATTTGCCTTGCCCACATAGGCGTTATGATGCTTGCCGTAGTGGTAGTCAAAGGTTTCCGCTGAAATAAGAGCACCAAAGGCGTCTTTGGCATAAGGAAGTTCAGGAAGCGCGAAGGCCATATTATTTTCTCCATTTAGATTAATTACTGAATTTATTATATTAATTTTTGCAATTACCAATTGTTCCCGGTCTGCTAACGGCGGGCATCTATCTAACTCAGCAACTCATGCTTTTTTAGGCAATGCCGCAATTGATCGTAAGACAGGCTTAAACCCTTAGCAGTTTGTCGTTGGTTATACCTGTGCTTTGACAATGCATTTTGCAATACCGCTTTTTCATAAGCTTCGGTTGCTTGACGAAAGTCACTTACCTCAAAATCATAAACTTCAGGTACGCTGGAAAATTCAGTTGAGGATTTAGCGCTTCCATCGGTACTGCTTGCCGCACTCTGCGCAATAGGCAGAGGGCTCCACGTAGAAGCAAACGGATCAAACTGAATATAATCAACCGGCTGGCCAGTATTACCCCACCTGTATACCGCGCGCTCCACAACATTGCGTAATTCGCGCACATTACCGGGCCATAGGTGGTTTTCCATCGCAGCTGTAGCGGCAGGCCCAAATCCAGGCCACAAATCCCACCCAATCTCCGCTGCCATTCGCCGCCCGAAATAGTCGGCGAGCACAGTAATATCGCCGTCACGAACACGCAGCGGTGGTAACGTGACAACTTCGAACGAAAGCCTATCCAGCAAATCTGCACGAAACCGGCCTTGCCCGACCATCTTGGGCAAATCCTCGTTAGTTGCCGCCACTATGCGGACATCAACGCGCACGGGACGCGAGGATCCGATACGCGTAATCTCGCCGTATTCCACCGCGCGCAACAGCCGTTCTTGCGCGCCAGAACTCAACGTACCAAGCTCATCAAGAAAAAGCGTACCGCCATCTGCTTCTTCGAAACGGCCTACGCGTGCCCGCGTTGCGCCTGTAAATGCGCCGGCTTCATGGCCAAACAGTTCGGCTTCGATAAGCGTTTCAGGCAAAGCCGCGCAGTTCATCGTTACAAGCGGACCATCCCAACGCTGGCTAAGGCGGTGTAGCCGTTCGGCAATAAGCTCTTTACCAGTGCCGCGTTCGCCAACTACAAGCACCGGGCGGTTTAACGCAGCTGCGCCGCTGGCACGTTCCACAGCGTCCAAAAAAGCGGATGATTGTCCGATAAATTGAGAATCGCGGTCCATACAAAAACATTGGCATAATTTACTACCTAATGGCAATAACTACCATCATCAGCCACCAGATATTGCTGGATTATGTCAGATTTCAGCCAAGTCCGCAAATTGGCACGCTTCATGCTATCTATTAAACATGCTTCGTTTGACACGCGGCATACTAATTTGAAGTACATTGCACACCAAACCGGAGTTTCCCCATGGGTATATTTTCACGAACCCGCGATATTTTTGCTGCCAACTTTACCGATTTACTCGATAAGTCCGAAGATCCAGCCAAAATGATCCGCATCATCATTATGGAGATGGAGGAAACGCTTGTCGAAGTTCGCGCCTCTGCGGCGCGCACGATTGCCGACAAGAAAGAGTTGTCTCGCCATGTCATGAAACTGGACGCGCTGGAAACCGACTGGACCGAGAAAGCCCATCTTGCCTTGTCCAAGGACCGCGAAGACCTTGCCAAGGCTGCGCTCGTTGAAAAACGCAAAGCCACCGATATGGCTGTGCAATTACGCGCAGAAGTTGACGTACTTAACGATGCTTTGCGTGCATCCGAAGGCGACATCCAAAAGCTGCAAAAAAAGCTGATTGATGCACGTAGCCGCCAGAACGCGCTGATGACCCGGCTTGAGACCGCTGAAAATCAGGTTAAGCTGCGCACCATGTATAATGGTGACAAAGTTCATGAAGCATTCTCCCGCTTTGATGTCCTCGAACGCCGCGTTGATATGGCGCAAGGTCAAGCCGACGCGCTGGCCATCGGTAGCGAAGGTCCGCTTAGCTTAGGTGATGAAATTGCGGCGCTGGCCGGGATCGACCATGTTGATGCTGAGTTGGAAGAAATGAAAAAAGCCATGCAAGCTAACAATAAGAAAGGCGCATAATCATGGAAGCGATTATCATCGTACCGATACTTTTTATTGGCCTGCCTTGGTTGATACTGCACCATATTACCAAGTGGAAAACCGCCGCCACATTGACCAATGATGACGAACGCATGCTAGGCGATATGAATGATCTTGCGCGCCGATTGGAAGACCGTTTGGATACGGCCGAACGCCTTATCGCCGCCGATAATCCTGATTGGCAACCACGCAGACTGGATCATGAAAGCCAAGATTATAACGCAGAAAATGTCCGCAAATTGGAAAGGAACCGTTGAGATGAGTAGCACACACACAAAATTCTACCTCGATAAAATGAATGCGAAATGGAAAGGCGTTTGTGCCGGGATCGCAGACTACACGGGCGTTGAAGTTATCTGGGTTAGGCTTGGATTTGTCGCTCTCACTTTCATGGGCGGGTTTCCCTGGACAATTGTGGCCTATTATATTGCAGCATGGATGGCGGATAAAAAACCCACGCATTTGTATGGAGGCAACGAAGACAAGCAGTTTTGGCAAGGCGTACGGCAATCCCCTGCCCGCACCACCCGCGATATCCGCTCACGCTTTCGCGCCATAGACCAGCGCCTAGCCGACATCGAAATGTATTATGTCAGCGGCAACAAGCAGCTTGCCGACGAAATCGACAGCCTGCGCTAAATCCAGCAGCCACTTAAAGGGAATTTATAATGTATTTTGGTGCATTCGCTATCGTCGCAATATGCATAGCAGGCGGTGCCTTTGCGGTTTGGACAGTGGCACGAATGATCAACAACTGGATCATGGCAAAACATGGCTATCCCCTGAAAGATCAATGGGGCAGGCAAATCATCAAGGATGAACCCACCGCAGCTCGCAAAATCGACTTGCTCACTAACCAGAATGAAGGGCTGAACACAAAAGTAAGCCGTTTGGAGGAGCGTATCGCCGTTTTAGAACGCATCGTAACCGACAAGCCCGGTCTGCTTTCTGAAGAAATTGAAAGCCTGCGCAGTAAGCCATTTAGTTAAATAATAGGAGGAAGATATGATAGGTGACCCGTTCACAATGGTTGTTGCGATAATCGCAATAATCACAATCGGTAAAGTCGTCAGCTCACGCCACAGAGCGCAGCATGGCATCATCGAAGACGCCGTAGGTAATGAAAAACGCATTGCTGCCGATCCGGACACGGCCCGGATGAGCGAAGAAATAACGATGCTGAAAGCCCGCATCCAAGTGCTGGAACGTATCGCCACCGACAACAACAGCGCCAATGATATCAACCGCCAAATCGAACAATTACGCGACAAATAGAGCGTCTGAATGAAAGGAAGGAATCATGCCTCAGGATCCCAGCCTATTTTTAACGGTCGCCATCATATCCTTGATGGCACTGGGTCTCATTGCCATCACCGCACTTCGCGGCTGGCGCGATTGGATCGCGTTCAAACATGCCGAGCTGGATCATGCGCACAAAGGCGCAGCGGCGGCCCCAAACGCGACGTCCCGCATCGAAGTAGCTGACTTGAAAGAGCGCGTAAAGAAACTGGAAGCGATCGCAGCAGGGATTGATCTTTAATCGCTGCGCTCTATTGCGAGAGGTATGACAACACTTTCCGATATCCAAGACGAGTATGAGTTTCTTGATGCAGATGACCGTTACCGGTTGCTAATCGATCTGGGCCGGACTTTGCCCGACATGCCCGAAGCGTTAAAAACAGATGCCACATTGGTACGCGGATGTTCGGCATCGGTTTGGGTGTATCCAATGACACAAGAAAGCGGTCAGCTAGAATTTTTGGCCGATAGCAATGCAGCGATTACCAAGGGGATTATCGCGTTGGTGCTGCAAACCGTGCAAGATAAAAGCACTGCGGAGATATTGCAGATTGATATAAATGAAGCGCTTGCGCCGTTTGATTTAAAAAATCAGTTATCGTCAAACCGAACGCAGGGTATTCCCAATATGATTACGCTTATTAAGGAAACAGCGCAGCGCCTGGTTTAATTCCCGCGCCATTCTTTCATCTCTTCGGATACGCGCAACACATCATAAGCCGCCTGTCCGGCTTGAAACATTTTTGCGGCATCGGCGTCGCCAGGCTTTACATCGGGATGCGTTTCTTTGGCAATTTTGCGCCAAGCTTTTTTGGCATCATCAAACGTAGAATCGGTTTCGAGGCCAAGAATTTCGAGTGATCGCATTTCATCACGTGTGCGGCTGCCGTCTCCTGATCCTGCCCAGCCATAATGCGCCGATTCTTTGAAGCCGGAAAAATCGCGTTTTTCATCGGCCTCGCGTTGTTCCGCTTCTTCTTTGGTTAGGCCTTCGAAATAATCCCAGCCGCGGTTATATTCGCCGGCATGTACCTCGCAAAACATCCAGCGATCGGGATTGTTGGGTGATTTGGGCGCAGGGCACCTTCCCGCTTCATTGCAGCCATAACGATCACACAGGCGAACCTGCTGTGCATCGCGCGCGCTGCCATATCCGCGCTCTCTTGGGAAACCCCAACTGTTTTGTGATGATCGTGCCATAGCAATTCCTTAACGCCAAGCGTTTCGTTTTGCTATGGCAAAGCTTGAATTATTATTGTCTAGGTCTAGGTCTTGGTCAGGCATGAATTTGAGTATACTTTATTCAAATACCCGTCGCCGCGCTTGATGCGATCATTCCAAATGCACTTATTGCAAAATTTATGCCGGCAATCACTATCGCTCCTACAACATATATAAGCAGCGTTACGATTGTCATACCTGCGGTTTTGTCTTGCGGAATGCCGAGCACAGGACGCACACCTATGGCGATTAAATAACACGCATAACCCAATCCAGCAAAAAC
>JAYWFI010000035.1:0-21467 GCA_043778865.1 Sphingomonadales bacterium | reverse complement strand
TTCGGTTTAATAACGCCAATGCCGATTTCAAATGCGGGGCGTCCACCATCTTGCCGTTTACCTGCAGCACGCCTGCGGCTGGATTGGCGGCGAATGCGTTTATGATCGCCTGCGCGTCCTCTATCTGCGGCAAAGATGGCGTGAAGCCGGCATTGATTATCGCAACTTGCGCCGGGTGAATGGCCATCATACCTGTAAACCCATCGCGTGCGGCGCGGGCCACATAATCGGCCAACCCAGCTTCATCGCCA
Organism: Sphingomonadales bacterium; assembly: GCA_043778865.1. GTDB lineage: Bacteria > Pseudomonadota > Alphaproteobacteria > Sphingomonadales > Sphingomonadaceae > Sphingorhabdus_B. The sequence goes on along the minus strand of JAYWFI010000035.1, from coordinate 21,216 downwards.
AAAGCCGGAAATACGGTATCGATTGCAGCGACATGCGCGGCGTGCGCAGCAAACAAAGTGAGCGACCGCGCCAGCTCATAGGGCGCGGTGTAATGGCCATTTGTTTCGCGCGATGTGATTGCACCCATAGATGCAGGCAAATCCTCTGCGCCCCAGGTAATGCCGATCAAGTGACTTGCGACATCGCGCATGCTGCCCAAATCAAACACACCGCCCGGTGTTTCGGTGGCGATCGGCAGGATCGGCGGCGCGTCGCCTGCGGGCGCATCCGCGGTTGCCGCCGCCAGCGTGCATAGCCAGTTTACCGAGCGCGCACCCTCTGCCTTGGGAAGAACAATCGCATCAGGCAAATAGGGCAAAACCGCGTTCAAATCATCCTGCGTCATGTGGCTGTTTTCAGGATTAACCCGGATAAAAGTGCGCACACCTTTACGCCCGCCCGACAACCATTCCGCCGCTGCATCGCGGGCTTTGGCTTTGTTATCCAATACCACGGAATCTTCCAAATCGATGATGATCGCATCTGCACCAGACTGTGCGGCCTTAGCAAAACGTTCCGGGCGGTCACCAGGTACAAAAAGTAGTGATCGCAATCTCATACTGGCCTCTTATGTAACAACGCCGCCCGTTCGCTTTGGCATACCACTTCACCGCGTTGGTTCAGGCAACGATGCAGGAAGGTCACAATCCCGGCACTGGGCCGCGACTTGCTTACTTTCAGGCCAACCACTTCAGTTGCGGCGTGCAGGGTGTCGCCCAAGAATACCGGTTTTGGCATCACCAATTTATCATAACCCAGATTGGCCACAAGCGTACCCAGCGTGGTATCGCCCACTGACAGCCCGACCATCAGGCTGAATGTAAACGTACCGTTGACTAGTATCTGCCCAAATTCGCTTGCTCGTGCTGCCTCTGCATCAATATGCAGAGGCTGCGGATTATGAGTCATCACGCTGAACAGCAGGTTATCGGTTTCGGTCACGGTACGGCGGATGTCATGAACGATCCGGTCGCCCACTTGCCACTCATCAAAATATTTGCCAGCCATGGACTGGCCTTACCCGAATTTTTCGGATAACTCCAGCAATCGCATCGCTGCGGCCGCCGCCTCGCCGCCTTTGTCCTTTTGCGCAGCGTCGGCACGAACGATTGCTTGCGCTTCATTCTCTACGGTAAGTATACCGTTGCCGATTGCGATCCCATCCATGGTTAGCGCCATAATCGCGCGCGCGCTTTCACCCGCGACGATTTCAAAGTGATAGGTTTCGCCGCGAATAACAACGCCGATGGCAACAAAGCCGTCATAGCCTTGGCTTTCCGCCGCCATCGCAATGGTGCCGGGAATCTCCAGCGCACCCGGCACAGTGATAACCTCTACTTCATGCCCCTTTGCTGTAAGCGCAGCCTTTGCACCTGCGATTAGCATATCATTCAAGTGATCATAAAACCGGGCTTCGACGATTAGGAATTTTGCCATTTTTTTGTCTTTCTTAAAAATCGATCGTATAAACTGCGACTATTGCTCCAAAAGCAATGGCAATCGCACCCAGATAGCGTGTTTTGTCTATACTTTCTTTGAACAATCGCGCGCCGATTAGCAATCCAAGTAGGATACTCGTCTCCCTAATAGCAGAAACAAGCGCGGCGGGTGCAAAATCCAATGCGAATAATGCTGAGCCAAACGATATCAGCGATAAAAATGCCGCAGGTATACCTGTGTTACGATCCTGTCGTAACATCCCAATTGCTTTACGACCATTCAAGGCAAAAAGAACGACGGGCATTCCCAGTACGTCAAGCACAAAGAACCAGGCGATGAAATGCACAGCTGTTTCTGCCAGTCTGACACCTTGCGCGTCAACAACGGTATATAAAGCTGTCAGAACTCCCGCTCCTGTTGCGGCAATGAAACCTTTAGCTGTCAAATTCTTGTTCCAGCCCAGAAGAAAAATTCCGATACTCAGGATCACGATGCCCATAATGGTTTGGGAGCCAAGATATTCGCCGAGAAACAAAGCCGCAAATCCAACTGTCACCAATGGAGCAGTGCCTCTGGCAATAGGAAAGGCGAGCGAAAAATCGCTCAATTGATAGGATATAATGATCAACAGCTGATAAATTACATGCAGAACCCAAGCCGCAGCCAACCACGGAAGGAGTTTAATCGAGGGCACGCCAAGCCACAAAGCAATAGGCAAACAGCATGCGCATTGAATAAGGCTGACCCACGCGCGAACAGCTAATTTGCTGTCCCCTCCCTTCACAGTTGCATGGGCAGACGCAGTCGTTAATGCCGATATGCCGGCAAGCACAATTCCTACAACGACAGCCACTGTATTCCGTCCTTAAGCCTCCATAATGGGCTGCTCACCCACAATGTTGATGCCGTAGCCATCAAGGCCGATAACATTGCGGTGCGCGTTGGTGAGCAGGATCATGTCGTGGATGCCAAGGTCGGATAATATTTGTGCGCCAATGCCATAACTGCGCAGATCCATATCAGGTTTGCTCGTTGCCGATGATGGAATTGCGTCTGCGCGGTCGGGCATTAGCAGCACAATAACGCCCGCACCTGCCTTGCCAATTTCTGTCATCGCGCGTTGCAGCGTTCGTTTACGCGGCCCGGGCTGGCCCAATATATCGGAGAATATCGACATGCCGTGCATCCGTACCAACGTTGGCTCGCCCTCAAGTATCCGCCCTTTTTGCAGGGCAATATTGATCGTACCATCCACTTTGTTGCGATATGTTTTGGCGGACCACTCGCCGCCATAATCGGATGTAAACGGCGCCTCATTAATGCATTCAACCAGATGGTCATGTTTGCGGCGGTATTCGATCAGGTCGCGGATCGTTCCCATTTTCAAATTGTGCATCCGGGCAAAAGCGACAAGATCATCCATCCGCGCCATGGTGCCATCATCCTTCATAATCTCGCAGATAACGCTCGATGGATTGAGGCCTGCAAGGCGGCTGATATCAACTCCTGCTTCGGTATGTCCGGCCCGCACAAGCACGCCGCCGTCCTTTGCGATAAGCGGGAATACATGGCCCGGCGTTACGATATCGTCGCGGCCCTTTGAGGCATCAATCGCAACCGATACCGTACGTGCGCGGTCCCCTGCACTAATCCCTGTGGTTACGCCTTCAAGCGCTTCAATCGACGTCGTAAACGCGGTCTCATGACGTGTGCCATTGGCCCTGCTCATCAGGTCAAGTCCCAATTCATCCACGCGCTTTTTGGTTAGCGTCAGGCAAATAAGCCCGCGGCCATGCGTCGCCATAAAGTTGATGGCATCGGGCGTTGCCATTTGTGCCGGGATAATCAAATCACCTTCATTCTCCCGGTCCTCGTCATCGACCAATATATACATGCGGCCATTGCGCGCCTCTTCGATGATCTCCTCAATCGGAACAAGCGCGGGCGTATCGTCATTCGCAAACAGATAGCTTTCCAGTTTGCGCAACGTTTCGGTCGTAGGGTTCCAATCTGCTTGCTCCAAATCACGCAGCGTATTGGCATGCAGCCCCGCCGCGCGCGCCAACCCCGACCTCGATAAACCGCCATCGGTTACCAAGCTGCGTAGTTTTTCGATCAATTGGGTGGACATGGGCTTACCTATCTTTACGAGTGGAGCATAGATTCGAACTGCAGACTAAATTTCACATTGAAATGTGACAGTCAACATTTTAATCACATTCGGCAGGTAATTTAGGATTATTGAGTATGGCTAAGACTATTTGGGTAAACAAAAACGATCTGAATGATATGATGGTTGATGAAGCCGCTTTGCCGGTTTTATCAGATGGTATGGTGCGGCTGCGTATCGAAAGCTTTGCGGTAACCGCCAATAATGTGACCTACGCGGTTGCGGGGGACAAGATGGGATATTGGAATTTTTTTCCTGCGCCTGTTGGTTACGGCATTGTTCCGATGTGGGGGCATGCGGTTATCGAGCATTCCAATAACGCGGAGCTTAAGGCCGGCGAACGCGTTTATGGCTACTTGCCGATGGCTGAATATGTGGACGTACTGCCCGCAAAGATTACCCACGGCGGCTTCTTTGATGCCGCGCCGCACCGCCTTCCTATGTCACCGATATATAATCAATACAGCCGCCTTGCCGCCGATCCAGAGCATGAACCCGCACAGGAAAACCAGCGTATGATATTTGCGCCTTTGTTCAAAACCGGCTTTCTGATCGAAGACTTTATGCGCCGTAATGATTGGTTTGGCGCGCAGAGTTTAATCATGACCAGCGCTTCATCCAAAACATCTTTGGGTCTGGCAAGCTGCGCCAAAAACCTGTCGCCCGGCATCAAACGCATTGGCCTTACCTCGCCTGCTAATATGGCATTTACGCTTGCGACAGGCTTATATGATGAAGTCGTAGCTTATGGCGATATCGATGATCTGCCGATTACAACCAGCGTTATCGTGGATTTTGCGGGCAACAGTAGCGTGCTTCACAAAGTGCATAATTTGTATGCCAGCAACCTGAAATACAGCTGCCTTGTGGGAGCAACCCATGTGGGCGAACGCAGCGGCGGCGTGCGCGATATCACTGGCCCCACGCCGATTTTATTCTTCGCGCCAACGCATGCAGTGTCGGCGATAAAGGATGCGGGCATAGACATGTTCAATGCCGCCGTGGCAATACAATGGCGCAGCTTTTTGGATGCAACCGCAGATACCATGACCATCGATATCCGCAGCGGAATAAACTGTGCCAGCGTAGCATTCAAAGATATCCTAACGGGCAAAGCCGCTGCATCCGTTGGCATAGTGGTTCAGCCTTAGGAGCAAGAGAGCGAAATGGTTGCGGCACGTTGCATCCAAGCTGACGTCAATTAATAGACCACAAAATCACTTGCGGCCAATGTTGTACCTGCGCTGACTGTACCTGCGCCAACGTAAAGCAATACTATTGCTGCGCCTGCACCTTGCGCACAAATACGCTGCCTGCGGAATATCCGGCGCCGAATGAGCAAATCAAGCCGATATCGCCTGCGGCCAAATCTTGGTTGTGTTTATGAAACGCGATGATTGATCCGGCGCTGGAGGTGTTGGCATAGGTATCAAGCACTGTGGGGCTTTCGTCATCATTTGCTTCATGGCCCAGTACGCGCTGTGCAATCAGGCGGTTCATGCCGGCGTTTGCTTGATGCAGCCAAAGCCGCCTAAGATCGCTGCTCTGCAATCCAAGCGCGTCTGCGTGATCTATAATCATTCGTGCCACCATCGGCACGACTTCTTTGAATACCTTGCGGCCTTCTTGTACAAAAAGCTTGTCTGCGGCACTCTGTGATTCCGGGTGCGTGCGGTTTAGGAAACCAAAGTTGTTGCGGATATTATTGGAGAATACGGTTTTTAACCGCGTGCCCAGTATTTCCCAATGGGCGGCGGGCGCGATGTCTCTGGCTTCGATAAGCACCGCAGTGGCCACATCGCCAAAAATAAAGTGGCTGTCGCGGTCGCGCCAATTTAAGTGACCTGAGGTGATCTCAGGGCTAACGACCAACACCGATTTTGCATTGCCGCTGCGAATATAATCGGCGGCGGTTTGAATTCCAAATGTAGCCGAAGAGCACGCAACATTCATATCAAACGCAAAGCCGTGCTGCATTCCCAGCGCGGCCTGTATCTCAACGGCCATGGCCGGATACCCGCGCTGCATATTGGAGGCCGCACACAGCACTGCGTCAACATCCGCAATATCACGGCCCGCCATATCCAATGCCTCGCGGCATGCGGCCACGCCGATTTCGGCCATAACCGATATCTCGTCATTCGTCCGTTCGGCAATGCGCGGGCACATTATCGCAGGATCAAGGATCGATGCTTTGTCCATTACATACCGCGATTTAATACCGCTGGCTTTTTCGATAAATTCGGTGGAGCTATGCGGCAATGGTTCAGCGTCAGGGTTGGCGGCATTGTGCAGATCGGCATACGCATTGAAACTTGCAACAAGCTCTTCATTGCTTATGCTTTCGGGCGGCGTAAACAGTCCGGTAGAGGAGATAACCGGTACTGGCTGAGTCATGATAATATCCCGCGCTTGTTGTTAACAATATAGCCGCCGGATACAACTACGCTATGGTTGATACAAGCTTATTGCGTATCCCAATTGCAAGCGCGTATTTTGACGTTATTAAGGAGTAGATAGGAACGTAAACTCGCATGTCATTAGCAAACCAGCCCCCAAGCATAGTATCAAAATTGCTACGCAGATTAATCTACTGGTACTTCCGCCGCACTGGTTGGACCGCATATGGCGAAGTTCCAAATCCGCGTAAGTTTGTGTTGATTGCCGCGCCACATACCAGCAACTGGGACTTTGTTAACTTTATTGGTCTTACTCAAGATTTGGGGATTATGCCGTATTTTATGGCAAAGAAGAGCCTGTTCAAATGGCCTTTCCGCCGATTTATGTTCGATATGGGCGGCGTACCTGTTGATCGTTCCGCAAGCCAGAATTACGTTGAGCAGATGGTTGGCGAATTTGCCCGCCGCGACGAATTTATGCTGACCATTGCCCCCGAAGGAAGCCGAGGCAACAACAGCAAATGGAAAACTGGGTTTTACCAAATTGCAATGGCGGCCAACGTACCGATCGTTATGGGAATAATGGATTATGGCAAAAAGAATGGCGGGCTTGGACCGGCAATGATGCCAACAGGCGATTATGAGGCAGACATGGCAGAGGTCATCAAACTATACCGTTCGGTTGTACCCCGGCATCCCGAACGCGCCGTGCAAAGCATAACTGGAAAGGCCGGATCTTAATGGAACGTATCCTGATCCTGCTGAGCCTTAATTTTGCGATACTAATTTGCGTAATTCTCGCGCTTTGGGGCGTTGCAGTGCGGACCCGGGCGGTGTCGTTTGTTGATGCGTTTTGGGGTTTTGGCATGGTGTTGATGGCATTTACCAGCTGGCTACATTCCGGTTCGCCCACGATGCGCGGCGGCATACTGCTTGCGGTAACAACGCTGTGGGGCATGCGGCTTGCGCTGCATTTGTTTACGCGCTGGCGGGCCGAAGGCGAGGATCCACGCTATAAGCGGATCATCGGCGGCGTGATGGAAACCAAGGGCTGGAGCTGGCCAAAAACGGCGCTTATCATGGTGTTTGCGTTGCAGGCACCGTTGCTGTTTATTACCTGCCTGCCCGCTCAGATCGGCATTATGGCGAGCCAGCAATCGATGGCTATTGGACCGCTTGCGTGGGTAGGCATGGCGGCCGCGCTAACCGGAATCGCATTTGAAACTATTGGCGATGCGCAGCTAAAAGCATTTAAGGCGAACCCTGCCAACAAAGGCAAAGTAATGGCGTCGGGCCTATGGCGGTATACGCGCCATCCCAATTACTTTGGAGATTTCACGACGTGGTGGGGCATATGGTTGATTGCCGCAGATGCAGGAATATCCACTGCGCTGGCCACAATAATTGGCCCATTATTCTTAAGCTTTACGCTGATGAAATGGTCCGGCGGGCCGCTATTGGAACGCGGCATGCGCAAAACACGCCCCGGATATGAGGACTATGTAGCGCGCACATCTGGGTTCTTTCCCTGGCCTCCAAAAAGGAGCTAGAACGTGATGCGATTAAGTGGGCACCGGTAAATCGTATAAAATCACGCGACCGCAAAAAGAAGCTAGCGCTATACAGGATCATACTTCGCCTTCGCCAATTCTCTGGTCATGAAATGTGATGGATATGCCTTGGCCAGCCCCTTTGCTGTGTCCCAATCTGCAGTAAGCCATTGTTCATGGTCCTCTGAGTTCAGGATTACCGGCATGGACTGGGCTCCGATCTCGCCAGCTAAGGTGTTGGGTTCCGTCGTTAGAATTGCGAAACTGGCCACCTCGCTATCGCGCCAAATCCCGGCTATTGCAAAAGTGGGCGCAAAAGCCGGCGCATTGGCCATGCCGAACCAGTAGGCTGACTTGCGCCCTGTAACCGGGCTTGCCGCACCTGCCCATAATTGGAACTGGGTTGCCGGAACCAAACATCTAAACTCGGTATGACGCAGCGTACCAATCCAAAACGGGCTTTCCAAATTGCGCACCGCGGTGATGGGCCGGTATGGTTCATTGGTGGCCGCTGACCTGAAGCTTTGCGGCGGAGGCACACCCCACATTCGCGGCGCAAGATAGCGGTCCCCATCCTTGTTACGCAGCACAATGGGCGCAGGCATTGTGGGCGCGATATATCCCCCTGCCCACGGATCAGGGCCCGCATCCGCATCAAACGCATCCGCTATTACAGACGCTGGGGCATCAAGGCGGTAGAGGTTGCTCATCGGGCGGCTCAGCTCTTATTTATAATTTGCGCGGCGGTCACCAAATTCGCGAACCCTGCGCCGCCACGCACGGTAACTGCCGGGTTTTAAGTTCGTCCGCATCAACGCCTTTACCCCGTCCGCGCTTAATCCATGCTGCGCTTCTATGGCGGCAAAGCTGGTATGATCGGACAGCGCCATTTCGATAATCTCGCCAATCGCGGCTTGTGTTAGCGGCGTTTTCATTTTGGTTCGGGGCCTTAAGTTCTAAAGCAATTCAAGCTGCACTTTTGCCGTACCGCTTTTTTGCAAACCCAGTTTAGTTGCCGCCGCATAGGACACGTCAATAATGCGGCCCCGCGCCCACGGCCCGCGATCATTCACGCGTACGATGGCTTCGTTGCCATTGGCCAAGTTGGTAACGCGAATACGGCTGCCAAACGGCGCGGTCCGGTGCGCCGCTGTGAATGCCGACGGAACATAAGCCTCTCCGCTTGCGGTGCGCCGTCCGGCAAATTCGTTGCCATAATAACTTGCCATGCCGCTGGCTAATGTCGCCGCAAACGTCGATTGTGCACAGGTAACAGCAATGGATAACGCGATACCCATGGAAACTATTGCCTTGTGGCGTGTGATAAAAACCATAACTGCTCCCTCTCTTTTTCTTTCCATACATATGCAAAAAGTGGTCATCATTCCCATTTGCTGCACACGAGTAAGCAAGCACACGGATCCGCACGTACGCGCGCACAGTTTAATATACGATTATACCGCAAAAACCTAATCCGCTTCTGCCGCGCTATTGGAATTGTGTTTTATGTGTATGGGTTGGCTTGGGTAGGATCAGGCTCTTGAAAATTGGAAAGTCACACTTTGGAAAATAACACTGGAAAGTCACACTAAAGTCACACCTAAACGGTCTCGCGCAAACCGTTCACCTGTACCGCTTTTGCGACGGCTCTTTTATACTTGCCGGATCAAGCACGCGCATAATATCAATAATGTCGCGCATATTAAGGGCGATCTCCTCATCACCTATTTGATGTGTGAACTGTTCCACCAGTGCATGTCCGCGCGCTTCTTGTGCCGCGATCTTTTCGCTGGCATCCGGTGCGCCTTGGCCTGCGGAGCTTTTTGGCAGGCGTTGCTCTGCGAAAGCTTCGGGTAATTTGCCGTCTGCCGCATCCGCTATGGTCAGCGCTTGTTCCAATTCATCGGCGCCGAGCAGCTCTTCGGGCGGCGCAGGCAATTGCGGCTCCATCGCTTGCAGGCAGGCTTCGACAGTATCGGCCGCTGGCGCGGGTGACGCCAAATTATCTAGAGCCGTATTGCTTATAGCCGCCTTATCGCCCGCATATCGTTCGGGTTTCAAATGGCGCAACAAAAACGTCAGCAACCGGTCATTGTAAACCCGTTTGGTGCAGATCACCTCGCCGTGTTCATTATAGATATTGTGTTCCGCGCCCTCAATCGCGCGTTCAAAGGCGATATCCTCCAGCGTGGTTCCAGCATGCTGCCGCGCCGCATCCCATGCGCGCGCAAACGAAGCACCGTGCGGGCTACGGCGCAGGCGATTGGCCGATTCCCGGCTCATCCCCACCGCTTTGGCCGCATAGCTAACCAGCCCGGTATCGGCGAGCGCCTCAATAAACCGCCGCTGTTTCTCCTCTGTCCACCCATCCAGCCGGGGCCGCCGCGCAACGGGCACCCAGCGGTAATCGGCAGGATCATAGTTAGTATTTGTAGGGGACAGCGAGGCCGTAGCGTCGGTGTGGGCGAGCGGGGAAGTTTCCTGTATCATGCAGCAGCGTTGACCATGAAGAGAATGGTGTAGGAAAGTATTTTTTTGCGGGACGTGTGTTTTTTGAAAAGTGTTTTGCGTGAAATAGAGCTCTGGATTTAAGAGGCGAAGACGAATAATTGCATAGCATTCGCGCTGCGATCCAGCGAACCCAAGGGAAACAAGTGCGTAAATTATCCACCGATCAAGATAAACCTAATGAGCGCGATGGCGGCGATCTTTGGGCGCGCGCGCAGCTGGAGGCAGACTGGCTGACCATGACGCGGCAGACCCTGCCCGCGCTGGCAAAGACGCGGCATTGGCCGGTAAGCCTTGACCACTGTTTCATGCGTATCCTGCTCGATGCGGTGCATGGCGCGCGGTGGGACACAGTGGTGCTGCGCCGCCCCGCGTATAAGCATGTCGAACAGGACCGCCTGGCCGCCGCCATTGCGCTGGCGCAACGCGTGGTCACAAACGACGCCGACCTATGGGCACTCAATGCGCAGTCGCTGGCGTGGCGGGGTAAGAGATAAGAGGTAAGGCGCGGGGACAGATACCGGTAAAACTGCACAGCGTTGACTAACTGGCTGCCTGCGCCGATGGAACCTATTATTGCCTGATAAGTTTCCTTTTCATTCGGTTCGCAATCCGCGCTGAACCGTTCTGAATCCCTTGCCTGCTATTTTTTTTGGAGCAAAATATGAAAATCCTAATGATCCTGACGTCGCACGATATGCTTGGTGATACGGGCAAGAAAACGGGCTTTTGGCTTGAAGAATTCGCAGCGCCCTATTATATATTCAAGGATGCAGGCGCCGAGATCACGCTGGCCTCCCCCAAAGGCGGGCAGCCGCCGCTTGATCCCAAAAGTGACGAGCCCGGCGCGCAGACAGCGGCAACGAAACGCTTTAAGGATGATGCGCAAGGAACCGCCTTGCTGGCAAATACCCACATTCTGTCCACCGTTAAGGCCGCCGATTATGACGCCGTGTTTTATCCTGGCGGACACGGTCCTTTGTGGGATCTGGCCAATGACAGCGATTCCATCGCCCTGATTGCCGAGATGATCGCCGCTGAAAAACCTGTTGCCGCCGTTTGTCATGCGCCTGCTGTCTTGCGCGGTGTAATGGCTGCGGATGGAACGCCGCTGGTTCAGGGCAAAAAAGTTACTGGGTTCAGCAACAGCGAAGAAGCCGCAGCAGGCCTGACAGATATCGTGCCATTTCTACTCGAAGATATGCTCAAAGAGCGCGGCGGCATCTATAGCAGCGCCGCCGACTGGGCTGTACATGCTACCGAAGATGGGTCTTTGATAACGGGCCAAAACCCGGCGTCATCGCAAAAAGTAGCTGAGATGGTGTTGGCGAAGCTTGGCAAAAAGTAAGCGGCACAGCCATCGCCTTGCGCATTTTGCAGTGCGGAATGTTAAGAATTAGAACAGGCAACATTTAATCTGCATCAGTGCAAATCCTCCCCGTTCCGGGGAGGATTGATGCATATTTATGGCATGACGCTTTAATGTCACAATCTCGTTCACAGGCAAAGTGGGCAGAAGACGGGGCACGCTAACTAATAATTTGCATCTTGAACAACCCAACTAAAACTTCGGCCCTTCATCGCCAGCATTGCCCATAAACCATTGGATGCTGTACGTTGATGGCGGGCTTGCTCTTTCGCACGCCATATACTGATTTATACTCGCCAGATTGCTGCGGAATTTGGTTTGCTGTGCAGGGGTCATCATCGCGGCCATCCGGCTCTCATATTCTGCGCCCAGCACATTGCTCGCCTTGATCTGCGCGTCCGAATAATCGGCGTAGCTGCCATAATCGAACTCTGCGTATTTGCCGTGGCTAGCCGTTAGCAGCCGGATTTGTTCGGCGGCCGGCAAATGCTGCACTGCGTCAATGGCTTTCGTGACGGACATTGACTCCGCTTCCGACGTTCCCTCCCGAATAGCCGCAGCGAGACCGCCAATGGTCAGTTTTTTGAACGGCGTATTCTCATTAACCTTGCCAATGCGCGTGCCCACGCTTTCCAAAATAACATTATAATTTGCAATCTGCTGCGGCGTCAGGTTCAGCCCGGCAAAGGCATACAGCGTGCCCTTATGCGCCGCAAAGCAAGCAGCAATCTCCTCCTGCTCCGCCGCATTAAAGACGTAGCCATCCGTAAGCCTGTCTTGCGCAGAGACGGTCGTTGCCGCAGCAAGGGTGGAAGCGAGGAAGAGTGCGATGCTTTTGGTGATGTGCAAGCGGAACATGGTGGGTCTCCGGGTTGTGGAAAGTGGGTTAGATATTTGCATATACGGAGCGAGTTGAGGTGCGGATGCGTAATGGGCGAAAAAGGAGAGGATTTTGGCGCACTGTCACCGCAAACCAATAATAAAATGTACCGTCAGCATAATTCAAAAATTGAAAGTAATATTTGCTCGAAAGTCAAAGCAAGTATAGATATGTGATTATTTTATTTTGAATAAATATTATTATTGAATGTCATAAAAAGTACATAAAAAAATTGTCTCAAATATGTGTAAAATATATAAATTTTATTATTATAATATAGTATCTCATATCTTGAAATTTACAGACCTAATACCATATTTAGTCAGGGAGCAATTTTAAACGAAAGATACTATTATGCATGATATTGTTGACACAGCTGTCGCCGCTGGATCATTTAAGACACTAGTCGCCGCAGTTACTGCTGCTGGTTTGGGTGAAACGCTAAAAGGGGAAGGCCCATTTACAGTGTTTGCACCATCCGATGATGCGTTCGCAAAACTTCCCGAAGGCACTGTGGCTGAGCTGGTAAAGCCAGAAAATAAAGAGAAACTTACCGCAATCCTTACACTGCATGTGATGAGCGGCAAAGTTATGGCAGCCGATGTGGCCGGTAAAAAACTTGAGCCTGCATCTGTTAATGGCGAAGCGCTTCATGTTGATGGCACACATGGTGTCGTGGTAAACGGCGCAACCGTTACAAGTGCCGATATTGAGTGCACCAATGGCGTTATTCACGTTATTGACACAGTGATAATGCCAAAAGGCTAAGTCTTAAACGCTTAATTTGTGTGCGGTAATTATCGTACATTTGAAAAAGGGGCTGCAGCGATGCAGGCCCTTTTTTTGTGCGCTACATTTTGGGTCACGGTGATAAGTTTCATAATCCCAAAACTTCGGCCGACCTAGGCATCGATATCGCATCTAAAGCGTCGCCCAGTTCGGCCGCAGCAATCGTCAGATCATAGTTAAGTGCACTGTCACCGTAATCCCTGTCACCGTAATCCCGATATTGAGTGCACCAATGGCGTTATTCACGTTATTGACACGGTGCTCATGCCAAAAGGCTAAGTCTTAAAACGCTTACTTTGCGTGCGGTAATAATCGCACATTTGAAAAGGGGGCTGCAGTGATGCAGGCCCTTTTTTGTGCGCTACATTTTGGGACGCGGTGATAAGTGCAATAATCCCAAAACTGGGCTGCGCTAGGCATCGATATCGCATCTAATACGCCGCTCAGTTCAGCCGCAGCAATCGTGAGATCATAGTTAAATGCACTGTCATTGTAATTCTTAATTCCATAGTATTGTGTCCCCAGAATTATAGAATTCTCATCATAATTTTAACACATCGATGCGGCCATCCACATCGGGTACTGACAGTCGGGACCGAAAAGGGGGGCAAACACAACACCGAAATATAACAACACACCGAGCAAGAGCCAGACAAGCGCTGCGCCGAGTTCAAAGAGCCATCGAGGAATGTCTTGGTTGTCCAGCCATTTTCGCAAAAAATGGTGCGATGCGAAGCCAATGAACGCTGTCGGAAATAGGGTTACTCCGCTACTCATGACCACGAAAAAAAACCGATTATGAAGGCAACTGTGAAAAAGCAAGTAGCCATTGGTTTTTGGTGGAATTCAGCTTCTTCGTATATGCGCGAGCTTAGCCACCCGCTCATTGAAAATGCTATCGCTAAACAGACTAACATCATATTCCCCACAACATAATATGCCACTGCTTCGTCCAAAGCCAACATGCTGAGGTGGTCAGACTATCGTCGACAAAACAGAACGCAAAGTAACTTCTCGTAAATTAAAAATTCAAAATTTCATCCAGCTTTTCAATTCCGGGATTACGATGCCAGAATTACGATGCCAGTTTACTAAATATACTAAACTCAGCCCACCTTCCCCCGTTCCCCGTCAACCACCTTGCGTAGCGCGGCGTTGATCTTGGTCTGATATCCCCGCCCGCCGCCTTGTTGTACTTTGAACCATTCCAACACATCGGCGTCAATCCATGGTTTCAAGCGCTTCGTTTCCGGCATCAACCAAGTCTCAAGCTGCCCGCAACAACGGTATCGCATCCAGCTTATCGCCCAGTTCCGCCTCGGCAATCTTCAGGTCGTAATTGCGCTGCATATTCGTCCAGCTTTCGGCACTTCCACCAAACATCTTGGCAAGGCGCAGCGCCATCGTCGGCGTAACGGGCTGCTTTTCATTCAAGATATCATAGAGCGTTTGGCGCGAAATTCCGAGCAGACGTGCAACCTCCGTCTTAGGACGACCGACGGCAGGCAAAATATCCTCACGCAGCATTTCACCAGGATGAATGGAGCGCAGGCCCTTGAGCAATGGATTGGTCATCAGTGGTAATCCTCCAAATCGATATCGATGGCGTTGCGGCCATCCCAAGCAAAAGTAATCCGCCAGTTACCAGATGCATCGACCGCGTATCGGTCTTTGTCCTTACCTTTCAATCCGTGGAAGCGATATCCCGGCAAGTTCAAATCATCCGGTGCCATTGCACCATCCAAACGGGCCAGAATTGTTTCAACCCGCCGGACATTGGGTACACTTAGCTTCGAAGCATCGCCCTGCTCGGCTAATCGCTTGAGAGCTTTACTTCGAAATGAACTAATCATGAGTGTAAGCTAGTGGCTTTCAGATAGTATGTCAAGTATCAGCTTACGCTCTTTCATCAATCATGCTCCCTGTCCCCTGCCCCCATGTACAGCTCCCGCCCAGTCTCGTCATAGACCTTCCTCATCTCAGCCATACCTGCTCCCGAATTCAGGTAACAGTGCGCTTAACCCCAAACTCAAGCCACTCTTGCCGCTGGAGCACCTCTTAACAATCCCTCGGTGCTCAAATCCTCATCGATATCCGGCCAATGAATGCCAAACCCTCCACCGCATTTTTCCCAATGCGCACGTTGATCTGGCGCGGCGTTTGCTAAACGGGGATACCAAGCGAGCGGGGCGGATATCGTACGGCCGTCCATCAAATCAACGATTAAGCTATGATCATCAAAGTGAACGTCCAATACCCGTTCATCGGTGATTTTAGCTGAAATATTCATTCCATTTCTCCAAGAATATAGCCTCATGCTCGCGAATTAGTGTGATTATGCCAGAAATTTCATGTGCACGAAAGCCCCGGCTTTTTGCGACCTCTAAACTATCTAACCAGACTTTGATTGTCGCATCACCTTTGTCGACGTGGATATGGGGCGGTTCGTTCGGCTCATGGCTGTAGAAGTAAAAACGAAAGCCATCTTGGCGGTGGATAGTGGGCATATTAAACAAACTCCGTAATAGGAGCTGTGTTCAATACACATGACCTAAACCCCTGCATCAAGTCCTGCCGCCACCGCGTACCACCACATCAATCATGCTCCCGGTCACCTGCCCCCATATACAACTCCCGCCCGGTTTCGTCGAAGACCTTGCAAAGCTTGGCCAAGCCCTAATCAAATCGGCCGCATCCCCTCAACACCCGCAGCGGCATGCGTTGGAGATTTGCAGTCGTCCGAGCCGATGGTGACTGTGTAGGCGATCGACTTGCCCTCATAAACTCCAGCGGAAACTAAGGCGGTGGTCACACAGCGGCGAGGGGTGTCAAAACCGATGGCGAAGGCCGAGCCCTCCTTGGCACTGAGCGTTGCGTAGTGCCCAGAAACTCGACCCTTTTCGAAAGCCACAGGCTAAATTTCCGATGCTGTTGACTGCGCAAAATACTGCCCCATTCCGCGCAGAATCAACTCACGCGTATCGAGCTTATTGGGTGTCACACCTTTCGGCACTTCAAACCCGATGCCGGTCAGCGCCATTGATAGAGGGACGGACCGTAGCCGGTAGTCCCATTGCTCGACATCTTTCATCCTGAACAAATTGGGGTTCTGCTTCAGCTTCATCTCTTGGGGAAGCATGATCGCCACGCCGCCACCTAGAATCTGCTCCGTGGCCGCGATATCGGCGGAGACGGAGCTTCCCAAAAGTAGGGCGCCGGTCAACGCCAGGAGTGCGGCTTTAGTCATGCTCCCTGTCGCCAGCCCCCATATATAGCTCCCGCCCGGTCTCATCAAAGACCTTGCTCATCTCCGCCATGCCTGCTTCGGCTTCCTCGGCTGCGATAAACCCATCGCTGTCTTGATTTTGCAACCTGGCAAATTCCCGCACTTCCTGAGAAATCTTCATGCTGCAAAACTTCGGCCCGCACATGCTGCAGAAATGCGCGGTCTTGGCGCCTTCGGCTGGTAGCGTTTGATCGTGATAGTTCTCGGCGGTGTCGGGGTCGAGCGATAGGTTGAACTGGTCGCGCCACCGGAATTCAAACCGCGCTTTGCTCAGCGCATCGTCGCGGACTTGTGCGGCGGGATGGCCCTTCGCCAGATCCGCTGCGTGCGCCGCGATTTTGTAGGTTATCACGCCAACTTTTACGTCATCACGGTCGGGCAGGCCCAGATGCTCTTTGGGTGTGACATAGCACAGCATCGCGCAGCCATACCAACCGATTTGCGCCGCGCCGATACCGCTAGTGATATGGTCATATCCCGGCGCGATGTCGGTGGTCAGCGGCCCGAGGGTGTAGAACGGAGCCTCGCCGCATACTTCCAATTGCTTGGTCATATTCTCTTTGATTTTGTGCATGGGCACATGGCCCGGCCCTTCGATAATCACCTGAACATCGGATTTCCACGCGCGGTGCGTTAGCTCGCCCAGCGTGTACAGCTCGGCAAATTGCGCTTCGTCATTGGCATCATATATGCTGCCGGGGCGCAGGCCATCGCCCAGCGAATAGGAAATGTCATACGCCTTCATGATGTCGGTGATGTCGTCAAAATGATCGTACAGAAAGCTTTCTTTGTGATGATACAGGCACCATTTCGCCATGATGCTGCCCCCGCGCGATACGATGCCCGTCATCCGTTTTGCGGCCAGCGGCACATATGGCAGGCGGACACCGGCGTGGATGGTGAAGTAATCGACGCCCTGTTCGGCCTGTTCAATAAGGGTATCGCGGTACACCTCCCATGTCAGCGCCTCTGCCACGCCGCCGACTTTTTCCAGCGCTTGGTAAATCGGCACCGTGCCAATCGGTACGGGGCTGTTACGCATAATCCATTCGCGCGTGTCGTGGATGTTGCGGCCCGTGGACAGGTCCATCACAGTGTCTGCGCCCCAGCGAACAGACCACACCATCTTGTCCACCTCGGTTGCGACATCGGATGCGACCGCGCTGTTGCCGATATTCGCGTTGATTTTGACAAGGAAATTGCGGCCAATAATCATTGGCTCGGTTTCGGGGTGGTTGATGTTATTGGGCAGGATCGCGCGGCCCCTTGCGATTTCGCTGCGAACAAATTCGGGCGTCACATAGTCGGGGATTTCCGCGCCCCAGCTTTCACCGCTGCGGGTGTATTCTTTCAAGCGCACCCGCCCAAGATTCTCGCGTTCGGCCACATATTCCATTTCGGGCGTGATGATGCCTTGGCGGGCATAATGCATTTGGCTGACGTTCATGCCGGGCTTTGCGCGCAGCACTTTTTTACGCACATTGGGGAAAGACGCGACGCCGCCGGAGCGGTCGGGGCCTAGCTGGCCGTTGTCTTCTGGCTTCACTTCACGCTGCGTCACTTCTTCAACGTCGCCGCGCGCAAGGATCCAATCGCGGCGCAATTCGGCAAGGCCTTGGGATATATCGATCAACACATTGTCATCGGTATACGGCCCAGACGTGTCATACACGCGTACAGGCGCATCATCACAGCTTGGGTCAAGATGAATCTCACGCATCGACACGCGCACGCCGCTACCTGTTTGAGCGGCAACATGGATTTTTTTGGAACCACGGATGGGACCAGTGGTGACGCCTATTTCGGTGCGTGCGGGAATATCGGCCATTTTACTTACTCCATAGGTTACGGAGAGCAAGGCGCGGTATCAGAGTGACAGCCGCTCCCTCCCTCCGCCGGTGCTATCCGGATCAGGTTCAGCGGGTCGGACGGCGTAACCCGTCCCTCTCAGTCACACGACTCCCCGGGGATTTATTTGTTATAGGGAAAGCTGTAGATGAGGGCAATGGTTTACGCTTGGCATGAGGACAGAAGCGTGACAGAGAAAAGATGTGGCGAGCACAATAATTCAATCTTCCGATGATCTTTACAATTGGTTGCAAGACAAACCTTGGGAATGGGGGTCAGTGATTGCTCTGCGCGCTTCCTTGCGGGTGTTACCGTTCATTGCGACTTCGAATGATGAGAGCATTAAAAAGTTCGCTTTACTACCCTTCCGGTCCAACCTCAAAAACTGGTCACAGATAATTTACAGCTCAATTTATACTGACGCCGAGGAGCACGATGCATATTGGAGTTTTCGTAACTCATCATCGGATTACCATGCCTACCAGTATCAGTTGACTGCATCGAGTGCAGGAAGTTATAATTCTGCTGAGCTACATTCAAAACTAAACAATACGGCTGGTAGTTTATCGGGTTTTGTTAGTTACGCAGTGAACGCATTCGATACTGGTTCAGAGTGGCGAGCGGCGTCACCCGGATCTAGCAATTCAGCTAATGGTATATATTGGAAAAGTGTCCAAGATGATTGCCAACGGCTCGGCTCGTTCCAAGGTACAACATCGGCTGAATCTCTGGCAGTCGAGCGACTATGGGATAAATCTCCTGCTAGTTGGTCTCATATCCGAAGCGATTTGGTCCGTAAGCTGAACGTTATCGACCCCAATTACTCCGTCTGGACCGAATGGTACGATCGCCGCATCCGGGGCGAGCGAGCCGCCTTCGACATCCCCGGTGACCAGAACCGCGCGGAAGACAAAGCAATCCTCTTCCGCCTCGCCAGGGCAACCAATGAAGATTTTTGGGACAAAGGCCATGAGTATGTCAATGCCACGCTAAAAGGCTGGCTTGATGAGGCGCGTGCGCGGGTGGCGCTGCCTACTATTATCGCGGAAGCTTTTGGCACATTCGATATTACTGGCGTTTCCAAAGCAGAACTGGGTCTACTGCTCCCGCCTCAAAACCGCAACGCCATCTCATTCAAACAGGACGAAGCTGGCCGTATCGCAATCGACGCAGGCGCCTCTGCCGATCAATTGTGTAATAATGCAGACGCAAGAGATCGTCATGCCGAGGCAATATCCGAAGCACGCGCGTTGCTTAATCGCTGCAATGGCAACAATGCTGCTGCACGGTTAACGCAGCGGTTGGAAAATTATCTTGATGCCGCCGGTACATCGGTTGATGACATTAAGCCCAGCCTGATTGTTCAGCGCGGTGAACGGTTACGGCAGGAATTGGCGGCTTATGCTGTTCCCGGTACACTGCTTGATCCCATTGCCGACGACATATTGATCGACCTGAAAGGGTGGCAATCGGCGCATAATATGCTGGTTGGTCTTGACCCTGTTTTGATGGCGATTGACACATCAATGATAGGGCCTGATCGCCGGCCTGAGATGATGTCGCCAGACGAAATCAAACAGTTCGTGCATGATGCTCAAGTAAAGGGATTGCTAGCGGATGGAACCGAGGCCATCTTGATTGAAACCGCCGATCTTGCCTCCGCCGTTCCTGGTGCCAATGATCGCCGCGCAAATGCCAGCATCGAAATGGTCCGCAATTTGTGCATTGAGACGGTGAGTATTGCGCTTAATCATCCTATCGGAACAGCAGCATTTGTTGCAATTTGTGTCGCCGCGAGTTCGAGCATAACCTCAGGTGCAATAAGCGGCGTTTCTATCATGGGTTCAATTAAGGCCGCTGAATATCTTATCAACCACCGGCCATGGATTGAAGGGAAGTTTGGAAACACACCTACGTGGCAAGCCTTGTTCGCCAAAATAGCCGACTGGTTAGAAAAGAACACGCCATTTCAGCCGAAGTAAAGCTCCCGCATCAACGGGATCAGGTGAACACGCAATGCTATGCTAGACGTTCGCCTAAACCATACAGTAACGTAGAAATTGAGTTTGATTACAGCTGCGATATGGAACCTATCATCTTGCCCGAAGTACTGCATTGTCCACTCCAGATATCTTTACGCGCGGCTTGCTGCCTTTGGAGGCCGTCCAATAGATGCGATTATCTGTGCCTTTGACGGAGACAGTTGCAGATGAAGATAGGTTGATGCGGATTTCATTATCAGTGCCCTCAACAAAAAGACTGCTGCAGTTTCCAATGATCGTTATTTTATTGTCCACGCCGCTCACAGATGCGGGACCACTTTTACAATCCAGCGTCGTCGTTTGCTCAACGCCATTAACCGATGCCCCGTTGGTAGCGGCAATCAAAACGCCAGCGGCGGAAGTTAGAGCAATAATCGAGGCAAGCTTTACCATATGTTTGTCCTTAAAATATTTGCAATCTAATGCGGGTGTTAGATTTAGAAACTGCGGAACTTTTGTATCGCTCAACCAACATTACAGCACGATGAACCGTTTTGAAATTTGAAGAAGCGGCTGATGCATAAAAGCGGTAGCGGCTTTCTGTGAGGCGTTTCTGGCAGCCATGATCTGTATAAATGATATGGCACAGCGCAGGTGGACAGCAGGTACGATACGCGGCATAGGTAAAGCATGACCGATACGACTCCCTCGCCGCACGATCACAATGACCTTTCCCGCGTCGCCATATGGCCGAAACGTATCGGGCTGACGCTTGCGGTACTTGCGGTGATATCGTTTGTGTGGCCGCAGCTGACGGGGCATACCGAAATTGCCGGGCTTGATTATATGACTTCGGGCCGGATATTTATTGTTGCGGCATGGGTTCCGCTGTTGATGGGAATTGTACAGCGAACGCGGTATCAGCGTAAACAGGAAGCGCAGCAGCGCGATTAAG
>JAYWFI010000034.1:0-10136 GCA_043778865.1 Sphingomonadales bacterium | reverse complement strand
TGGGGGGATGCGACGGAAAAGAAAGCGTTGCCGAGCGGATTGTTGTCGGTGCCGGAGACTGAATATATCCAGCCTCAAGCCGAGGAGAAAAAGGATGATAAGGTTTTATATGAGATGTTTATGGAAAAAAATCCAGAAATCTTCTCGTCTGCATTCCTGTCAGTAAATGATCCGTACGCTGCCGTTACTCGTTTTGACTATGGCTGGCCTATTGGTTTGGCTAAAAATCATAAAGGGGTGACTAAGTGGCCCGTCCATTGTTACGGCATGGTCGGCGTGGGCCGAAACCTATCGCCCGATACAGGTACGGGCGCTGAACTTTACACTGTCATCGGCCATGCGCCGCGCCATTTGGACCGTAATATCGCGCTGGTTGGCCGAGTGATTGAAGGGATGGAGCATTTGTCCGCTTTGCCGCGCGGTACAGGCGATCTGGGCTTTTACAAAACAGCGCAAGAACGTACGGCGATCACTTCCGTCCGCATGATGAGTGAGATGCCGCAAGATAAGTCACTGCCGGTGTATGAATTCCTCTCCACCGAAAGTGAAAGCTTTGCCAAATATGCAAGTGCGCGCGCCAATCGCCGCGATCCGTTTTTCATCAAGCCTGCAGGCGGCGCAGACATCTGCAACATCCCAGTTCCGGTGCGGCGCAAACTGTGATCATACATTCACTAATTATATCGTGGCACAAACTTGGATTAAATTTCATAAAAGCCGCAAAGACAAAAAGGAAAAAGATACAGACTTATACTCTTTAATGGAGTGCGGTATTATATCGCTTTGCCTTTTTGTCTTTGCGGCTTTTATGAGAATGAAGCCAAAGCCAAGCTACATTCTCACACCCTGCAGGCTGCGCAGATATTTACGATATACTTGTTTTGACCAGCTTCGGTGACAGTGCGGACGCCGTGCCCAAATCCATTGCCGTATAGGTGCGGGTTTGGCAGGCAGGCGGCATTGCGGCCAAACTTGCAGATAATATCATCTGTTTTATCGTGCCATTACCCTCCATTCCGCTTTCACGTTGGCGTCGGTTTCGCTCGCCAATCGCATATCTTTTTCGGTCAAGAAACGTTCCGCATCAATCTGCGATAGTGCCCACACGGCTGCACCGCGCACATCGGCGTGGAGATCATCGAGCAGTGCTGTCACTGCGCCTATGTGTGCCGCATCCCCGCCATTGCCCGCCGCGATCAGAACATTGCGGATAAACCTATCGCGGCCCGTGCGTTTAACAGGAGAACCAGCAAACAGGCGGCGAAAAGCGGCATCATCCAGCGTCAATAAATCACCAATGCGCGGCGCGGTTAATTCGGCGCGGGGCAGGAACGCTTTATGTGCGGCTGCCTGCTGCGCAAATTTATTCCATGGGCACACCGCAAGGCAATCATCACAGCCATAGATATGATTGCCAATCCCGGCACGCAGATCATGGGGGATCGGCCCTTTATGTTCGATGGTCAGATACGAAATACACCGCCGGGCATCCAACTGATAAGGAGCGGGAAAAGCGCCTGTTGGGCAGATATCCTGGCAGGCGGTGCACGATCCGCAATGGTCGCGTTCGGGTGCGTCTGGTTCCAAAAGGGCGCTCGTATATATCGCGCCAAGGAACAGCCAGCTGCCGTGGTTGCGGCTCACAATATTGGTATGTTTGCCCTGCCACCCGATGCCAGCGGCAGCGGCCAGCGCGCGCTCCATAACAGGCGCAGTATCCACAAAGACCTTTACGCCATCCCCCGTTTCATGCGCCAGCCAGCCTGCGAGACGCTTCAGCGCGCTTTTTACGACATCATGATAATCACGGCCGCGCGCATACACCGATATCCTTGCTCTATCCGGCGTATTTGCGAGCGCCATGGGATCATCGCCCGGCGCATAACTCATGCCCAGCATAATGACGCTGCGTACATTGGGCCATAAGGTTTGCGGATCGGCCCGCTCATCGGCGCGGTTTTCCATCCAGATCATGTCGCCGTGCCGCCCATCATCCAGCCATTGGCGCAAGCGGACAGCAGTAATCGGTGCAAGAGCGGCGGGCGCGATGCCGCATACGGCAAACCCCTCTGCCGACGCGCGTTCTTTTAACGCAGCAACTTTTAAGGCAGTAACTTTTAAGGCAGTAACCATATTTGTCTTGTGTCTCTTCACGTCTCGACTCTATGTCACAGAAATACAAATTGGGTCATACTAAACGATCAACAGGGCAGTCAAAAATGGCAAATGCAATCGAAGCGCGCGGGCTGGTGAAGGAATTTGATGGTTTCCGTGCGGTGGACGGTGTGGACCTGAATATTCCAGAAGGCAGTATCTTTGGCATCCTTGGCCCCAATGGCGCAGGCAAAACGACAATGCTGCGCACGTTGCTGGGCATTATCGATCCCGATGCGGGCACCCGTACGTTGCTAGGTTCATCTCGCCCGATTAGCCAATCACGCATTGTAGGTTACCTTCCCGAAGAACGCGGGCTGTATCAATCCATGCGGGCAGTGGATACGATTGCGTTTATGGGCGCGCTGCGCGGGATGCCATTGGTCCAGGCGCGGACACGGGGCGCTGAATTGCTTGAGGAAGCGGGGCTTGGTTATGCCGCAAACCGCCAGATACGTCAGCTATCAAAGGGCATGGCGCAAACCGTGCAGTTGATGGGTACCATTGTGCATGATCCTAGATTGATTGTATTGGATGAACCATTTTCCGGCCTCGATGCGCTGAACCAAGCTAAGTTAGAAGGCATGATCCGGGCGCAAGCAGCACGCGGTGTGACCGTGATATTTTCCACACACGTCATCGCGCATGCCGAACGATTGTGTGAAAGCATAGCGATTATCGCCAAGGGAAAGATCAGCTTTGATGGGTTGGTGTCGGCGGCCCGTGATCGGCTTCGGCCGCAAGTGCATCTGGAAACCGAAACGCGCGACGGCCCATGGCGCAGCGCACTTCCTGCAGACACCCGGGCCGAGGGCGATTGGTGGCACTTCACTTTGCCTGAAACCGGCGTAGAGCCATTATTGACTGCGCTGGTACAAGGCAAAGCAGGGGTTCGGTCACTGTCGATCGAGCGGCCCGGATTGCACGACGCGTTCGTGGCGATTGCAGGGGAAGCGGCGGCGGCAGAGATGCAAGTACCTGTATTGGAGGACGCGCAATGAAAGAGATTATCCGCGCTGCATTTGTTATTGCCCGCCGCGATTTTACTGCGATCATTTTTTCAAAAGCATTCATCTTCTTTTTGCTGGGGCCACTGTTCCCTGTAATCGTAGGCGGTATAGCAGGCGGTCTGGGCGGTAAGATTGCCGCGGACGCGTCGCGCCCCGTGATCGGCATTGCCATGGATACGCAATCATCTGCCAAGCTGACAGAAACGCGAAGGCTGCTCGCCGCGCAGCTTGGGGATGGCTGGTTTCCGGAATTCAAAACACTTACGCCTGTAGGCATTAACGGCGCCAATAACGGGGGCAACGATGCCGAAAGTTATCTGGCAGACAAAAAGAATAATCTGGCCGCTGTGGTTTCAGGGACGTTAAAGTATCCTGTGCTTACCGCAACACCGGGTGCGGCCGATGATTATGATGATGAGATTAAGTTGCTGTCGGGCTATGCAGTAAGCGGGCAAACTACTGTTTTACCTGAACTAAAAATCAATATGGTCACCAAAAGCGCAGGCAACGCCAAGCAAGTGCGCATCCTGACAGGGCAAGCAGCTCAGGCCCTGATCTTCTTACTTACCATGCTGCTTGCGGGCATGGTATTATCCAATCTGGTCGAAGAAAAAGCCAATAAGATTATTGAAATACTTGCGGCATCGATCCCGATGGAATCCGTGTTTTTGGGTAAGCTGTTTGCTATGCTGGCCATGTCATTTCTGGGCATAATTGTGTGGGGCGGTGCAGGCGTTGGCATCACGTTACTCGCAGGCGGCAGCGCGCTACCAAACCTGCCTACGCCTGCTGTGGGCTGGCCCATGTTTGCGGTATTGGGCGTGCTGTATTTCACGCTTGCTTATTTGATGCTAGGCGCGCTGTTCCTTGGCATAGGCGCGATGGCGGCGACGGTACGCGAAGTGCAGACGTTATCCATGCCGGTGACCATGCTGCAACTGATCAATTTCTTTTTTGCCACCTATACCGTCACCCAGTTTGACAAGCCGATTGAGAAGGTTGCGGCGATATTTCCATTCAGCTCGCCGTTTGCCATGATTGCGCGCGCTGCGCAGGATCCGACTTTGTGGTATCACGGCGTTGCAATAGTAGGGCAAGCTTTGTTTGCGATACTTCTGCTGCGGCTGGGCGTGTATCTATTCAAACGCAATGTAATGAAATCGGGCAGCGGCGGCAAAATCAAGGATGATGGCGGCAAACGCAAACTATTTGGTTTTATCCCGATGCCGGCATAAAATTGACGGCATGTTCTCAAAAATATAGATAACGTCGGGCACGCCGGTATCTACGTTTTAAGCGCTTGTTACGCGTGTATGCGTATATCATGTAGGTATATATGGTAACCATAAGAATAATTATGGTGATGGCGATGTTTGTTCGTTCAAGCATATTCGAATATCCACTTGTTAGCGGTTATCCTCCCAACACCATTATTATTGAATAACATCGCATGTGTATCAAGCCGATTCGCGCTATTAAACAACATCTTCGCTTGTTTGCTGCACAGTTGAGCATATGCAAAAGCAAAAGTTACTTATCGAAACGGGATTGACATTGCTGTCAGTAGTGGCAGTCTGAACCCATAGGAGACGAGATTATGGCAACAGTATTGCAACCTGAAACGGAATATTTACCCCATGCAGAGAACGAAGCGCCGCATGACTGGGATGTCAGCAGAGCTGAGCTTTACAGTGAAGATCGTTGGCAATCTATTTTTGCCGAAATGCGTCATCAGTCGCCCATAAATAAAATCACGGGGTCTGACTTTGGTGATTATTGGAGCGTGACTACGCATAAGCACATTCAATATGTTGAAGCATTACCAGATATTTTCAGCTCGTCATTTGAACATGGCGGCATCACCATATTACCGCAGATTGATGAATATGGCCCCAATGGTGAACGTGTAATCCTTCCGATGTTTATCGCTATGGACCGCCCCAAACATACCGAGGAACGACGGATTATTGCGCCTGCGTTCACGCCAGCTGCGATGGCGCAGATGTCAGATGATATCCGCGCGCGCACCGCAGATGTGCTGGACAGCCTGCCTATCGGCACGCGGTTTGATTGGGTGGATAAACTGTCAATTGAACTGACCACACAGATGCTTGCCATCTTGTTTGATTTCCCATGGGAAGACCGCCGCAAGCTAACTGATTGGTCCGATTGGGCAGGCGATGTAGAAAAATTTCGCACCCCCGAAACGCGGCAAACTAGGCTTGAAAAACTTTATGAAATGGGCGCCTATTTTCAACGTTTATGGGATGAGCGGCTACACAAAGGTGAAGCACCAGATTTGATTTCGCGCATGATTCATTCTGAAATGAAAAACATGGATCAAATGGAATATATGGGTAATTTGGTTTTGTTGATTGTCGGCGGCAATGACACCACCCGCAATACTATGTCGGGTTACGCATACGGATTGCATCAATTCCCCCAAGAGCGGGCGAAGCTGGAACAAAATCCCGGCCTTATCCCCAATGCGGTATCCGAAATTATCCGGTGGCAAACCCCGCTGGCGCATATGCGGCGCACTGCACTGCAGGATCATGATTTGTTTGGCGCGCCTATAAAAGCAGGAGATAAGATTGTTCTGTGGTATTTGTCGGCTAACCGCGATGAAGCTGTATTTGCAGATGCCGACCGGATAATTGTTGATCGCGATAATGCGCGCCGTCATCTGGCTTTTGGTTATGGCATCCACAGATGCGTTGGCGCACGGCTGGCGGAGTTGCAAATTCGAATACTGCTGGAAGAGATGGCGGCCCGCCGGTTGCGCGTTAATGTGGTGGAAGAACCAGAGCGTGTTGCCGCATGCTTTGTACATGGCTACCGCAAGATGATGGTTGAACTCAGCACATATTGACGCCGAAGGTGAAACTTTTTGGCCAAGATGTTCGTATTTGAAATGTATGAGGTAGATGGGACGGCAATATGAATGACAATAAACGCAATTTTATGATGGTAGGCGGCGTCATGCTTGCAGGTTTGGCCGTATCGGGAATTGCGGCGTTGCGATCTGGATCAGCGCTGGCCAAAGGTAATTTTGCCGTCACACGCACCGACGCGCAGTGGCGCAAGATGCTATCGCCTGCGGCATACCGCGTACTTCGCCAAGCCGATACCGAAAGCCCCTATACCAGCAAGCTGAATGATGAGCACCGCAAAGGCATATTTGTGTGTGCAGGGTGCAGCCAAGGTCTGTTTGGTTCAGCCACGAAATTTGATAGTGGCACAGGCTGGCCCAGTTTTTATCAGCCGCTGGCAGGGGGTGTTGCAACAACAACGGATTACAAAATCGGGATGCCGCGAACCGAGGTGCACTGTGCACGGTGCGGGGGGCATTTAGGCCACGTGTTTAACGATGGCCCCAAGCCTACGGGCAAACGATATTGTATGAACGGCGCGGCAATGAACTTTGTATCCGGGTAGTTAAGTAACGGAACGCGTTTATTTAACACCCGAAAAATCAAGGTCGGGCGCTTTTTTTGCGGCGGGTTTTGCTTCGCTTTCTATAATAGCAGAGATTGCATTGTTGCGCCCGTCGCGCGCCGCATATTCGCGTGCGGACATTCCAGCGACGCTGTCTTTCTTATTTGGATTTGCACCGTTTTTTAATAACAGTCGTACCATTTCTGCATTGCGCAGTTGTACGGCCAAAATCAACGCGGTCTCTCCGCCGCGATTGGCTTGGTCGATATTTGCGTTAAATTTTAAGAGCCACTCTACGCCCTCTTTGAAACCCAGCTGCGTTGCCAGCATCAGCGGCGTGACATTTTTCTTATCGGCCACATTTGGGTTTGCACCTTTTTGCAAAAGGAAACCAAGCCATACAGAATCGCGCCGTGCTGTTACGATATGCAGCGCCGTTTCCCCCGTTGTAACGTCGCGGGTGTTGATAAGCACTGCGCCGGATCCGGGTAGTTCAATCAAGCGTGTAGCATCTTCACCTTTGCGTTCTTTGACAGCCTTCAAAAAGTTGTAACTATCGGAAAACTGGGCCTGTAACGGTGATGCTGAGGCGCTAAACAATACTGATATTGCTGCTAATTGAACAGCTTTGCTCCATGCGGAACGATAACGGCGATTGGTCATGATACATTGCCCTGTAAATATTAAAACTACGCGTCGTTTTAGATCGCTTGATCTTCATGCTTTAACAGACCATGTGTAGCCGCGCCATGAACAAAACACTTCTTTTTCTTTCCGTCTCTCTTTCGCTAGCGCTTTGTCTGAGTGCTTGCGATTCTCCGCCGAAACAATTGCCATTGAGCCAAGCGCCGCTTGCGGGCGCTAAAATTGGCGGGGAATTTTCCCTTACCGACCAAAACGGAAAGAAACGGACATACTCCGAATTTAATGGTCAATACCGGATCGTGTATTTTGGTTATACAAGTTGCCCCGATATTTGCACGCCTGACATGCAAAATTTGATGGCAGGCCTGAAGCTGTTTGAACAGTCTGAGCCTAAGCTTGCCGCCAAAATTCAACCCATCTTTATCACCGTCGATCCGCAGCGAGATACACCAGAAGTGTTGGGCCAGTTTGTCCGCGCATTCCATCCGCGACTCTTGGGGCTAACCGGAACGCCGGTGCAGATAGCAGATGTGGCCAAGAGATTTGCCGTTGCATATTCGCGGACCGAAGGTTCAAATCCCGAAAGTTATTTGGTAAGCCACACACAAACGCCGTTTCTGATGGCGCCCGATGGTTCGCCGCTGGCGCTCATGCCTGTTGATGACCGTAAAACACCTGAACAAGAAGGCCGCGCGCAGGCCGTAGTTGCCGAATTGACAAAATGGGTGCGGTGACGGAATTTTGGAAAGCGCCGCTGGATACCCTTGATAGGGGCCAGTGGGAGGCGCTGTGTGATGGATGCGGCAAATGCTGTCTTCATAAGGTTGAGGATGAAGATACAGGGCGTATTTATCCGACCAACGTCGCGTGCAAATTGCTCGATGTGAAAACGGCCAAATGCAGTGACTATAAACACCGCCGCGCTTTTGTGCCCGATTGCTTGCGGCTGACGCGCGGTAAGATCGCTGATTATGAATGGCTGCCATCTACTTGCGCTTATGTGCTGCGCGATGCGGGCCTGCCTTTGCCGCAATGGCATTATCTTATTAGCGGAAGTAGAGAAACCATTCACGAAGCAGGCATGTCGGTTATCGGCCGCGCTTTATCGGAAATTTATGCTGGACCGCTTGAAAACCATATTGTTGAACAGCCACTCTAATCCATTGGGGGATCCGTTCGCGGACCCGGTTGTAGATGTAGAAGGCGAACGGTTGCCTGTGCGCATTTTGCGTAACCCGCGCGCGCGCCGCCTATCGATGCGCGCCGACGCCGTAAAGCGCGAGATACGGATAACGATGCCGGTGTATACGCCAACCGCAGCTGCGTTAGAATTTGTAACGGCAAAGCGCGAATGGATTGCGGCCCGGATGCAAAGCGCGCCCGATGCCGCGCCGCTGACCCCCGGGTGTGAGGTTGGCTTTGAGGGCGAAGCGTACGTCATCTGCTGGCGGGCTGATTGGCCCCGCCGCGTGGTGTGTGCAGGCGGCGAATTGCAACTGGGCGGACCAGAGGCAATGGTGGAGGCGCGTATCTTGCGCTGGCTTAAAAACCAAGCGCGGGCGGTTTATACACAAGAGCTCGCGTATTATTGCGGCATAGCAGGGGAGCAACCAAGGCGTTTGTCACTCGGCGATCCGCGCAGCCGCTGGGGCAGTTGCTCCACAAGCGGTACGATATCGCTTAGTTGGCGCTTGATAATGGCCCCTGCGTATGTGCGCCGCAGCGTGATTGCGCACGAAGTGGCTCACATCCGGCACA
Organism: Sphingomonadales bacterium; assembly: GCA_043778865.1. GTDB lineage: Bacteria > Pseudomonadota > Alphaproteobacteria > Sphingomonadales > Sphingomonadaceae > Sphingorhabdus_B. The sequence continues at coordinate 1,131 of JAYWFI010000034.1, read as the reverse complement.
TGGACCACAGCGCTGATTTTTACAGCTGGCTCGATACGCTTTACGAGGGGGACCGTAAAGCAGCGGACCGGTGGCTGAAATTGCATGGCACAGGATTACAGCGCGTGGGCCGGTAATAAACTAAGGGCTTAATTACCGATTACTTCTTAATCTCGCTGCCTAACGGACCATATTTCTTCTCAAAGCCTTTGACATCGCCCTTCATCAGTAGCTTGGCTTGATCGATCCAATTGTCTCGGCCAACGCGGCCGGCAAAATTGCCTAGTTTGGAATCGATCTCCCGCACATCTGACGGCTTCCAGTTGGCAACCTGCTCAAAACTGGTAACGCCCAATGATTTTAGCAGCCCGTTTAATTTGGGGCCAACACCTTTTAATAGTTCCAAGTTATCCGGAATGATGACTTTAGGCTTTGCCACTGCTTTTGGTTTTGCTGCAGCTGCTGGCTTAGCGGCAGTTTTAGGTAAGGCCGTTGGTTTCGGAGCTGCTGTTTTTGGAGCGGCAGCCTTTGGTGCAGCTGCGGCCTTAACAGGCACAGCTTTGGCCTTTGGTTTTGCGGCAACCTTTGCGGCCACAGCAATCGTTCCGGCTGCAGCAGCCATAGCGGTAACAGGAACAGCGGCAACAGGCACACCCGCAAGAGGAGCCGATGCAACAGGCACAGAAACCGGCGGCGCATCAACTTCAACGCTGCGCGGCTCGGCAAGAGTGGATGTTTTACGGCCACCCCAAATCCAATATGCCGTGGCAAGTCCGATCAATCCGGTCAGTATAAACGGCAACCATGAAGCGCAAGATCCAAACATTTTTCTCTCCCCAAAATCTTTTTAACAGATACGGTATAGTTTCAGGCAGTTATTGCCCGCCGCGCTCACTATTCATGCCAAACAATAGATATCCGATCCCTACGCCGGCCACATATGCCAGTAATGCCATTGCCAAAAATGCGCTCATATCATTGTCCTCCTACAGGAGCCGGTGCAGCAGCTGTTATTACAAATGCTGTTCGGCGGTTTTTGGCATCTGCCTCTTTGGTACGCGCATTTTCCAACGGCTGCGTTTGGCCGTAACCTTTTGCGGATAGCTGCGCTGCGGCAACGCCTTTGCCCACCAGAGCGTTCATCACAGTATC
>JAYWFI010000033.1:0-4951 GCA_043778865.1 Sphingomonadales bacterium | reverse complement strand
GGTGACCGTGCGCGGATTGCCGTCCTGGATCGTTGCCGACAACACCTCGCCGTGGCCGCCGATGGCATAGGTGCTGTAAGTGACAGGCAGCGTCGTCGTCTGCGTATCAATGTCAAAGTCCGTCCGCGTTAGGACAGCGGTATCGTAGAGGGTAAGAGCGGATGATAGTTTAATGCACTGTCACCGTAACTCAATTCTAATTAACTTAAGCTCAGTGCTACAATTATCCCAAAAAAAATAGTATGTCCTACAAAAATAAACATTTTTCTGTTACTAAGATTAACTAAGATCAAACCAATACTGGAAATAATCATGAAATCACTCTCACTAATTCCGATTAAGCTTTTACACTCTCCATACTCTAAATCAGCACAGTTATTTTGCTTTAAAATTACAAATAGATATAACGTCGTTAACGCTATACTGAATACTCTAAATATTCTAAAAAACATTTTCCTTACTTTCTCATGGCAGCTGGTCCAAAATACCAAAATATTCTTGTATCTGGAGACACAAAGCCTCCTGGCATTGATTGGATTATTCCAATTGCTTTAGGGTAGTTATTAGAAGCAAAAGGCTCTGCATCTGGGACTGATGGTCCAGCCACTCCATAGGTAAATCCTGGGATCCTTCCGAGTTACGGTGACAGTGCATTGAGTTACGGTGACAGTGCATTTAACTCATATGCTATCGAAGTTACTTACCGCCCCTAAACCGCTTTGAACTGTGAACTTATACGGAAATCTGCGGCTTAACGCCTGAACGACTTGCCGCAGGCGTCGCAGACGCGATAGCAGGCAGCATTGTCAGCCAAGCGGTGGGCGTGGCCACGGGCATCCAAGACAAGTTCAGCTGGAAAGGCGTGGCTCTTGCAGGCATCGGCGCAGGTGTTGGCGCGGCGCTTGGCGGGATGTATGCGTTTGGTAAACTCGCAGAAGGCGCATCGCAAGGCAGCTCTGGCTCAGGCATCGCATACATGCGTACGGATGGCTTGCGCATTGCACGCGCATAATACGCCCGGCTTACGCGCCCGCCTTCACCAATTGCGCCAATATGTCTGCGGCAAAGGCGCTTAGTGTGTCGTCTCTTGCGCCCATGATGACGATGCGGTCGCCGGGCTGTGCGATTTCCACGATGCGTTTGCCGCATGCTTCGCGTGAGGGGATATGTTCGGCTTGTTTACCAGCAGCGATAACGGCGTCGGTGATTGACGCGCTGCCAATACTTTTGTCCACAGTACCGCCGAAATAGACAGGATCGCATAGGATCAGGTGGTCGTCACGGCCCAGCATTTTTGCAAATACGTGCGCAAGTTCTTGCCCCATAACCTTGATCGGGCCATAACCATGCGGCTGGAAAAAAGCGATGACGCGGCCGGGGAATGCCTTTAGTGTAGTTAATGTCGCAGCGATTTTATCGGGGTTGTGACCGAAATCGTCGATGACTGTTATGCTGCCGTGGCTAGAATTAACTGTGCCCACAATATCAAAACGCCGGGCAAGGCCGGTAAATCGTTCTATCGCGGCAATCACTTGCGGCACGGGCACCCCCGCAGCCACACTGGCAGCGATTGCGGCCAGCGCATTGGAAATGTTATGACGGCCAGGTACTTGCAGGGTTACAGGATGTTGCGCGCCCTCGATGTGGAGCGTAAATTGGCTGCCTAGCGGTGTGTCGGTAATATCGGTAGCGCGTGTATCGGCGTGGCTCGCAAAACCAAACGAGATGGCATGCGGCAAAGCAAGCGGCGTAATTAAGGCCGCCGTTTCCATGTCATCCGCATTCCAGATTGCCGTTTTGGCGCCACATGCAAAATCGCCAAACAACGCACGTAGTTCTTCAAGGCTTTTGTGATCGAGGCTGACATTATTCAGCACGGCGATTTCGGGGGTGAAGAGCGCGATGCTGCCGTCGCTTTCGTCGACTTCAGAGACAAACACATCGCGTCCATCTCCTTTAATTTGGCCCACACGCGCGCTGGCGAACGGCGCGTCACCCGCAACAAAGTTCTTCATTACAGCGCCGTTCATGATCGTGGGATCCATTCCGGCGCAGGTTAATATCCAGCCGATCATACCTGTAACCGTAGATTTGCCGCTGGTCCCGCCCACAGCAATACTGCGCGGCGCAGCGTTAAACAGCTCGGCCAATAATTCGGCGCGGGTCATGCGGACGCAGCCTAAGGCGTTCGCTTTGGCAATGTCAGGCACGGTATCTTCGATAGCAGCCGATGCGATCAGGATTTGGTCACCAGATATAAGCCCGCTGCCGTCTTGTTTGTGCAGCGATATACCTAAGCTTTCGAGCCATTCGAACTTTGCGCACAAGCGTCCTTGGTCAAGCGCGCGGTCCGATCCAGCGACAGCCGCGCCGCCTTCACGCACAATGTTGGCAAGGGGCAGCATTCCGGACCCGCCGATGCCGCAAAAGAAATAGGATTTGTTTTTGCTCATGCCTCTCCGCTATTGAAAGCGCAGCATTTTGGCAATCAGAAGCAGGATAAAAAATGAAGATCGGAATATGCGCGCCGTCCACACCGTTTACACGCGAGGATGCAAACAGGGTCACGGCCTTGGCAGCGGAGCATGTACCCGAAGCGCAGCTTATCTGGCACGAGCAATGCTTTGCCGAGGCGGGACATTTTGCAGGTGATGACGCGGTGCGGTGCGATGCGTTTTGTGAAATGGCAAATGACCCCGCACTGGATGCGGTGTGGTTTGTGCGCGGCGGATACGGCGCGGCACGGATTGCGCAGCAGGCGTTAGCACGGTTGAGCGGCGCAGCACACACCAAAACCTATATGGGGTATAGCGACGGCGGCAATTTGTTAGGCGCGCTATATAAGGCAGGTATTGGCCATCCTGTGCATGGCCCGATGCCGGGCGATATTCGGCGGGATGGCGGCGCGGAAGCCGTGAAGCGCGCGCTGAATTGGTTGGTGCGGCGTGATGCGTCTGCATTGGAACCGCATATAATACCAGGCCAGAAATATGCGGCGTTTAACCTGATGACACTGGCGATGATGACGGGGACACCCTTAATGCCGGACCTGTCGGGGCATATCTTGATGATCGAGGAAGTGAGCGAGCACGTGTATGCATTTGACCGAGCGATGTTTAATGTAATAACACATTTTCAAAGCGCAGGGCTGGCTGGATTGCGGCTGGGCCGCGTAAGTGACGTGCCCGAAAACGATCGTCCTTTCGGCGAAGACGCAGTGGCAATTGCACAGCGGTGGTGCGCATATGCAGGCGTAGCGTACCTGGGGAGGGCAGGCATTGGCCATGATGCGGATAACCGCGTGGTACCGTTTGGCAAGTATTGACAAACTTTGCCAAATTGGTATGGTTATATTTTTAGGAGATGTAGCATGGCGACTATGAACATATCCCTGCCGGATGCGATGAAAGGCTGGGTAGAGGCGCAATCGGAAAGCGGAAAATATAGCAATTCAAGCGACTATATCCGCGACCTGATCCGCCGCGAACAATTGCGTGAGGGAAAAATAGCGCGCATGCAGGCGCTGGTTGATGAAGCGCGGGCGGGCGGAGTTTCTGAGAATATGCCTGAGGATATCAGGCAACGCGTGTTGAAACGCCATGGCTTGGTTCAAGGTTAATGGGATACAGGTTATCAACATCTGCCGATCTTGATTTGGATTATATTTACGATTTCGGGATAATAGAATTTGGACTACTGGCAGCAAATTCGTATCTTGACGAATTAATCGACAGTTTCAATTTTCTCGCCGAGAATCCAAGAATATGCAGGGTACGGGATGAAATTCGTCCTTTAATTAGAATCCGCCCGCACGGATCGCATCTTGTTTTTTATGAAGTCGACGATGCAAATTTTGTTCTAATTTTACGAATTCGCCACGGCCGGGAAAATTGGTACAATGATAACGCATAGTTCTTTGTAAATCTTGCAACGTGCAATTTTGAATTATAAGCACCTTCAAAAGTTTATAACTAAGGACTAAAACATGCGCGCATTTGTATTTCCGGGACAGGGCAGTCAAGCAGCTGGTATGGGCAAAGACATTGCCGCTGCCAGCCCTGCGGCGCGGGCGGTGTTTCAGGAGGTTGACGATGCGCTAGACCAGCACCTGTTCCGCCTGATGTGCGAAGGACCCGGCGAAGACCTGACCCTGACCGCCAATGCGCAGCCCGCGATTATGGCCAATGCAATCGCGACATTGCGGGTGCTTCAGGTTGAGGGCGGCGTGTCGCTGGCGGAAAAAGCAAGCTTTGTCGCGGGACATTCGCTGGGCGAATACACCGCGTTATGCGCGGCGGGCGCGTTTGATGTGGCAACGACGGCGCGGCTGCTTCGGCTGCGCGGTACGGCGATGCAAGCGGCGGTGCCCGTTGGCGTAGGCGCGATGGCCGCGTTGCTGGGCGCGGATATTGATAAGGCAGAAGCTCTTGCGGCGGCGGCAGCACAAGGTGAGATATGCACTGTGGCCAATGACAATGATCCGGGCCAAGTGGTGATATCCGGACATACAGGCGCGATTGAACGCGCGATCGAAATGATCAAAGGCGATAGTATTTTTTGGGGCATTAAGCGCGGCATAAAGCTGCCTGTGTCCGCGCCGTTCCATTGTTCGCTGATGCAGGACGCAGCAGATGCGATGGCAGACGCCTTAGCCAGTACGCAGATAAACGCCCCGCTTGTGCCGCTTTATGCCAATGTTACCGCATTGCCCGTGGTGGACGCAGAAACGATTATTCGGCAATTGGTTGCGCAGGTCACAGGCCGCGTGCGCTGGCGCGAATCTGTAATCGCTATGGCAAGCGTGGGCGTTAGCGAGTTCATCGAATTTGGCGGCAAAGTGTTATGCCCCATAATAAAACGCAGCGTAGGCGACGATGTGACAGCGTCCAGCGTTATCACCATGGATGATATTGAGGCATTATTGAAAATGCTTTGAACATCATGCATCAAT
>JAYWFI010000032.1:0-2620 GCA_043778865.1 Sphingomonadales bacterium | reverse complement strand
GCGATTATATTTGCGGCATGGCTTGGCGTGCATATCTGGGCAATGTTTGTGCTGCGCATTGATGCCCATAATTTTTGGATTGTACCTGCTGTAATGGCGCTGCAGTGCTGGTTATCTGTCGGTATGTTTATTGTGGCGCATGACGGGATGCATGGATCGCTTAGCCCAAAGATGCGTAATTTAGGGCAAGCCGTCGGTTCGGTGTTGCTTTTTTTGTACGCAGGTTTCGGATGGCGCAAGATGCGCGATGCCCATTTTGAGCACCACAAATATACAGGCACGGCGCGCGATCCCGATTACAACGCCAATAACCCGCATGATTTTTGGCCATGGTATGGAGTGTTTCTGAAACGATATTTTGGCTGGATGTCGATGGCGTGGGTGTGGACGGTGGTGCTGACTTATTATTTCATCTTAAACGTGCCGCCGCAAAACATCGGCTTGCTGTATGGCTTTCCAGCTATTGCATCTTCCTTGCAGCTTTTTTACTTTGGCACTTACCGGCCGCACCGAATGCAGGCTGATGATTTTGCGCCTGGTGGTTTTGTTGATGCGCACCGCTCGCGCACAAATGATTACGGCGTACTGGCATCATTATTCACATGCTTTCATTTTGGTTATCATCACGAACATCACTTGTCGCCTAGCGTACCTTGGTGGGGGCTGCCCTTGCGTCATAAACAATATGTGCAGGACCGCCTATATCCGAAAGGGGAAGCGGCATGACCGTGTGGGACAAGATTCTGATGGTTGTTGTTGTTACCATCCTGATGGAATGCTTTGCCTGGTGGGCGCACAAATATGTCATGCACGGCTGGGGCTGGGCATGGCACCGCGATCATCACGAACCGCACGACAACACGCTGGAGAAAAACGATCTGTTCGCAGTGGTGTTTGGCACATTTTCAATGGTATTATTCACGATTGGATTCATTTTCTCTGAACAGCTTTGGTGGTTCGCGATGGGCATCACGGTATATGGCATGATCTATACATTCATTCACGACGGTCTTGTCCACCAACGTTTTATGCGCTGGGTTCCGCGGCGCGGCTATGCCAAACGATTGGTGCAAGCGCACAAACTGCATCATGCCACCGTGGGCAAACAGGGCGGCGTTAGTTTCGGCTTTGTGTTTGCTCGCGACCCGGCTGTGTTAAAGGCCGAACTAAAGGCGCAGCGTATTGCGGGGCTCGCCGTGGTCAGGGACGCCGATCTGAGGTAATCAGGTGGGCCACGAACCTTGGTTTTCCGCCTAAGTTCACAGTTCAATCCTACTGCATTCAATCCTACTGCATTCAATCCTACTGCGTTCGGCCTGTATTTGGGCGGCCTGAATACCGCTCACTTTGGCAAGTTTGTGGATGCGTTTATGTGCTCGGTTATCGGCACGGCGTTCAGCCCGGTTTTTATAAGATGTGCTTTCATCATCCGGCATGCAATCGGCTGCATTGGCTTCACTGGGGTTAGTCGCTTCACTGGAGTTAGTCGCTTCACTGGGGTTAGTCGCTTCACTCGCAGAGATCGGGGAAAGTTCACAGTTCAATGCACTATTCAATGTACCGTGTAGTGCACCATTCAATGCACTACTCAATGTGCTATTCAATTCACTATTCTGGTCCGCAGCGGCTATAGCAGGGACTTCATTCAAACCGCCCACATACCCTAATTCTATCCGCGCCAAAGCCATATCCATGATTTGTATACCGGCCATATCACCGCATTCAATCAGATCAAGGTACGTTTCAAAATCTCCGGCAATGGCATGTACGTGCGCTTGATAATGGGAATTACCCGGTTGCCGGTGTGCCATATGGTCAAGCCGCGTAAGCATGCGCGTACCTAAATGGTTATCATACCGTACACGGGCCATCTGGCCATCACCCTCATGGTACGCTATCTCTTCATTGCCGTAAATCGCACGATCCAGCAGCGCATCGCCAAGCACATCGCGCGCCAACAATATGGCTGCATCCCACATGAGACGAAACAAAGCGCCTTCTTTGCGTGTGCGCAAGGCGTATGCTGCGCGCGGAGATTTGCCAGCCTCTTTGGCCGCTTTAGCGACGCTGCCTGTGCAGGCCAGCGCCTCTAAAAACATCCGCTGGCATTCCGCGTTCCAGTGATAAGTTTTGCGGGGCGTTCCGGGCGTTCCGGGCGTATTATCGTTGGGATGGTTTGGGGTGTTGTACGGCATGCTTATTCTCCTGTAACACGGTAAAGGAGTTTGCGTAACGTACCATATAGGTTGTAGGAAAGAGACTTTGTGGAGTTTATGTTTTAGTACTGGTGTACCGCCTTGGTCACCATATAGCCATCAAGCCCCTCTGGCCCGCCTTCGCTGCCAAAGCCGCTTTCTTTGACCCCGCCGAACGGGGCATCGGGCATGGATACGGCAAAACTGTTTAGGCCGACCATGCCGGTTTCCAGCGCGTCGCTGACCAAATTGGCTTGGCGCGCATTTTCGGTAAAGGCATAGGATGCAAGCCCAAAGGGCAGGCGGTTGGCTTGTTCGATCGCCTCGTCAAATGTCTTAAACGGCCGGATCAGCGCAACCGGGCCAAATGGTTCATTGTCCATCACGTCGGCATTGGCGGGCACGTCTTTTAGGATGGTGGGCGC
>JAYWFI010000031.1:0-1824 GCA_043778865.1 Sphingomonadales bacterium | reverse complement strand
CGCCAACAAATGCGTCCGAGATTGCAACGCCTTCTGCAGTGCGGTAACTGAAGAAAATAGGATTATTCACCTCACCAAATTTTTTCGGCTTCGTAATTCTATGAATGGTGATATTCCGAATGGGGGGACAAGCCCGTCCTAGCTACGGCTGGAGAAGCGCATGGACGTTGTCTAATGGGACTATGCCTTGCGAGATAGCACGCTGTGTGCGCAGCGTCCCCGCGAAGGCAGGAATGACAGGCGAGTTCGCGTCCGTGTCTTGCTCGAATTGCCGTACCTTCTGACGGAAATTATGTCGACAAGCTTTGCCGCTGTAGTTCAGGCCGCCCGCGTCTCATCATAAGGATGAATTAGCACCTCGGCCGGCATTCCAAGTCTCGTCGACAGCCGCCGGATCATCTCCGGTGACGGCGATTAGGCTGCCGCGTGCCACATCCTGTGCGATGTGTGGGCAACGCTTTTTCCTGCAAAAAGTTCCCGTGATCAAGCGCAGAGGATGACAAGCGAAGCGTGATCATAAAAGGTTTGCAACGACCTGTTTTTTGCCCTGCTCTGGCGCCTTTTTCTGACCCATTAAGGCCGAATAGGGCGCAAGGCGATCGGGCGTATCAAGGCGCTTGGGCGTAATTGTTAGGCATTCGCTGAATCTGAGGCTGCGGATACACGCCTCATTCCATTGCGGTAGGCGAAATTAAATTCCTTGCTATAATCGTTGAGCAATTCGCGTATAGCTGAATTGATATCCCGTGCAGCGATGGCTGGGGTTCTGTGTCTCAATCAAAACCGTAGGTAGCTAATAAAAATGTATGTCTGTCCGGATTGTAAGACGGCACTTATTGGAATGCGTTGTTCCCATTGCAATCACGATTATCCGATGTCGAAGGGCTTTCCAGTTCTATTGCCGAAGGATGAGCGCTACCGCGAATCTCGAGAAATCGTCGACGCCTACGATTCGATCTACACCGAGCATTCCAATGTATGGGAAAACCAAGGACGATCAACGGAATTCATCGCGTATTTTGCCGCGCTAATAGCTAAATACCAGCCGCAGCGGGTGTTGGAAGTAGGCTGCGGCGAAGGTCTCGTGCTAGCGGCGATTAAGGCGCCTGAAAAATTCGGCACCGAACTTTCTGCCCAAGCGCTGCAAAAAACCCAAGCGCGAACGCCGGCGCAGCTTAGTGTCGCCCTGTGCGAGCGATTGCCATTCTCCGACAACTACTTCGACCTGATTGCGAGCGTTGGTGTGATGGAGCATTTTATCGATGATCACGCCGCCAACAGCGAGCTACGGCGCGCGGTGAAAGTTGGCGGGCACTACATCGTCTTACTCCACGTCCATCTTACCCGCGGGCAAAGCCTACAGCAGAAAATATCGGAGTATATCTGGCCGCGGCCGCATCCCATCAAGCTAGTAAAATGGCTCGCCGGCAAGTTCTATAAGCCCATACACCAACCGGTGCAAAACAAATATACCGTACAGGCCGCAAAAACCAGTCTCGAACAATCAGGCTTTGATGTAATGCAAGTGATCCACAAAGGCAATACACCTGGCGCACCGCTGATTGGCCCCCACGTGATGATATACGTTTGTCTAAAATCGGCTGAGTCGTAAGCGATGAACGAACGCGTTATCGATGGCTTCGCGGTCCGGTAATTTCGTGGGCGCGCCGCACAGCGCCCGTCAAAATTCCCGGCTGACATCATGAACATTCTGTACGTATGTCATCGCTTTCCCTTTCCGCCAAATCGTGGCGGAAAGATCAGACCCTTTAACATGATCAAGCATTTCTCGTCGACACATCGAGTAACCGTGGCCTCGTTGGT
>JAYWFI010000030.1:0-2149 GCA_043778865.1 Sphingomonadales bacterium | reverse complement strand
TGATGACTACACCGTCAGCGCAGCGACCCTTACCATGTTCAAGAGCAGCCGAATTGTTTCCGATGGCGTAAGTACATCAAATCCGAAATCTATTCCCGGAGCCGTCGTAGAATATTGCATCGCGGTATCCAACACAGGCGGCGCAGCAGCCGACCTTGTTAATATCTCCGATGCTGTTCCTGGATTGACCACATATTTGGCCACCGCAGGCAACACCGCGAAACTGGCTGGAACCGTGACCAATTTCAACACGGCAACGCAGGATTGTGATTACGCAGGCGGCGTAGCGGCGGGAGCAAGTTTTACCGCGCCAAACGTTACAGGCGTGTTGGGCTCAATCCCAGCAGGCGGAACCAAAGGCCTCGTCTTCCGCGTTACTGTGAACTGATAGGATACAGGCGGCGTAGAGGATAGTTCCAAAACGCCGCCTATTTGAGCCATGAAAATATTATCTAAACCTATTATGCAATACGCAGCTGTGTTGGCCGCAGGAATGATATCTCCTGCCGCCAGCACAATTGCGCATGGGCAAACAGCGATTGCTCCAAGCGTGATTAGTAATACGGCGTTGGCCGAATGGGATGTGGGCACACAGCGCCAGTCTCGTCCCTCCAATACCGTTGAGTTAACCGTCAAAGCACCTCCAGCGGCGGTGCCTATCCTAAATCTTTTCCATTTTTCCAGTGCACCGGGCGCAAGTACAGCGAACTTACCGGCAACCATGTGCATGGGATCAAATGGCGCGGCGCCTATTACCTTGGGCGGCGCTTTTTCCGGGCTTTCGACTAGCCCTGCGAGCATTGTGCCCGCCAGCGCCATTCGTGCAGGCGAGCCTTTGATCTTTCAAGTCGACGATGCCTCTAGGAACACCAATCCTAGTGTGATTGAGAAGTATGATGTTACAATCGTAACGGCAAATGGTGATAAAGAACGCATAACACTTGTTGAATCTGCATCGAACAGCGGCCGTTTTCGCGGAGTGATCAACACCCGCGCGGCTCCGCCTGCTGCGATACAAGGCGACTGTGTTCTTTCGGTACGGCCCGGTGACAAAGTAACCGTCGATCTGGGCAATAGTAACACCGGTATCCCGGTTGGTAGCGCCAATGTCGATATTCTGATCGATCCGTTTGGCCTCGCCTTTGATAGCGGTGATGGCGCGCCTGTGATCGGGACCAAAGTAACCATCATAGACGCTGCAACAGGAGCGCCCGCGACCGTATTTGGCGACGATGCCGTATCGGCATTCCCAAGCTCGTTGATTGTGGGCGGTCAAGTATCGGATAGCGGCGGTCAAACGTATACTTTCCCCGCAGGATTTTATAGGTTTCCGTTCCTGCGTCCGGGCACATACCGCATCCTTGTTGAGCCGCCTGTACCCTATACGCACCCGTCTGTTGCAACACCTGCGGAAATTGCGTTACTAACCCGTCCTGATGGCGGGCCATTTGCAATCTCCAATGGTTCATATGGCGGTACGTTTACGTTGAGCGACCCTGCTCCGGTGCGTATCGATATTCCATTGGACCGGCCAGGCGGATCGCTTATCCTGCGAAAAACCACGTCAACGCGTAACGCTATGCCCGGCGATGTTGTGCAATACCGCATCGAGGTGCAAAATCCCGATAGACTGCGTAATTCAAGCGCCATTACGGTAACCGACAACCTGCCTGCGGCTATACGCCTGCGTGCAAACAGTGTCCGTTACCAAGGCGCGCCTGTAACGCCAACGGTTGCACCCGGTGGATCCAGCTTTGCCGTAACGATCCCTACGCTTGCCGCAGGTGCATCAGGCACAATCACATATTTAGCCGAAGTGCGCACCGATGCGCGTCCCGGAGATGCCATTAACTTGGCCTCAGCACGCGACAACCGGGGCACCACCAGCGGCACAGTCGATGCCACTCTGCGCATTACCCGCGACGGCATTAGCGAGCGTTTCACACTTGTGGGCCGCGTAACCGAGGGCGCATGCACGCTGGATCCAAACAAAGCCATGGGCATATCCGGCGTACGCGTGATGCTGGAGGACGGCACATATACCGTAACTGACAAAGACGGGCGTTATCATTTTGAAGGTTTGATCCCGGGAATCCATGTGGCTCAAGTGGATCCCGAAAGCTTTCCGTTGGATCAAGCGCCCACCGAT
>JAYWFI010000029.1:0-5354 GCA_043778865.1 Sphingomonadales bacterium | reverse complement strand
TCATCCAGAACGATTCCGTCAATCTCGGCCAAAATCGCGATGAGTTTGGGTACAGGATTATCGGCCAAATGCGGGTACGCAACATGGCCCTGCGTACCTGCCACCGTGATCCACATATTCACGCTGCCGCGCCGCCCAACCTTCATCATATCGCCCAGCCTGCCAACGCTGGTGGGCTCGCCGACAAGGCAGTAATCGGGAACCGTATCTGTTGCCTGCATATGTTCGATCAGCGCGCGGGTGCCATGGATAGCGGGGCCTTCCTCGTCGCCTGTCAGGATCAGGCTTATCGTGCCAGCGTCCTTTGGTATGGCATGCAGCGCCGCAATGAATGCCGCAATGCTGCCCTTCATATCTACCGCGCCGCGGCCATATAGCATGTCGCCGCGTACTTCGGGCGCGAATGGGCTGCTGGCCCAGCCTTCGCCGGGCGGTACGACGTCTAAATGTCCGGCAAAAGCGAAATGGCGTCCACTATTACCGCGGATCGCAAACAGGTTTTCAACCGGCGCGCCGTGATCGGGGTTGGTATCATCTTCGCCCGATATAAACCGCGTCACATAAAACCCAAGCGGCGTCAGATACCCTTCGGCGGTATCAAATACACTGCCCACCGCAGGCGTCACGCTTTCGCATTGCATAAGCGCGGTTGCGATTTGAAGGGGGGAATGATTATTCATATTATCGTATTAGTGGCAATATGAGGCGGATTTGTCCAATAATTTTCCTGTTTATTTCGGTTCATAAAAGCCACAAAGACAAAAAGGAAAAAGAATGATTCAGTTTAAAATATTACAATTATATCTTTTATCTTTTTTCTTTTGCGGCTTTTATGAAATGATCGTTAAATTCGGCGTTAGAGGTTCATATGCCCAAGATTAATATCAGCACCATCGAACAATCCAATGCAACCGGATATCCCGCGCCGCATGACGCGCAAGTTGCCGGGCGGCATTGGCGCAGGCTTGCGCCTGTATCCGGCTTGACGATGATGGGAGCCAGTCACGTCGTGCTGAAACCCGGCGCATGGTCATCGCAGCGGCACTGGCATGGCGGCGAAGATGAGCTGGTTATCATGCTATCGGGCGAGGCGGTATTGATTGAGGACACCGGCGAAACGATATTGCGCGCAGGCGATGTTGCGGCGTTCCCAGCAGGCGTGCAAAACGGCCATCACCTACAAAACCGCAGCGCCGCCGACTGCATATTCATCGCGATAAGTGCAGGCGATAAAGACAGCGGCGGTGCCTATTCCGACATAGACATGACGTTCAGCAAGGATGGGTGTTTCCACAAGGACGGCACGCCGTATGATACGGAACGGCTGCCATAGGCCGCAAATGTAGCAATAGAGGCCTGAGATGCAACCGAACCGAAAACTTACACGAGGAATCAAAACTAGCCTGCAATTGGGCTTTTCCGTTGATCCACAATGACAGCAATGTTGGGGGGTGCGGACTGTCAGCTTTGACCAGCCGGGATAGAAAAGCCGCTACTCAGCATTCTTCAAACCGACGGCAGGTTATACATCCTCAGTTTCTCAATCGAGCTGATCGAGCAATGATTGAGTCTCGTACACCAGCTCATCCAAGTGATTAATACCAAACTCGGTGATTGCTTGAGCTTGAGCTTTAAGCAGGCGATCGATTCTCTCAGGAGAGTCACCAAGCGCTAGGTTGGAAAACAGCGCATCCAACACTGTTCCTTTTGGAAACTGCCCTGAACGCGCCTGTTCGGAGACTTTTATAGACGGCGCAAAAGGGTAGGAGCGCAGCAGATCAAGCGCTTCAGAAAGGGCAAATTCGTCGAGAATGTAATCATTCCTCAAGTCTTCCGCCGCATTCTCCATTTCGAACGCAGACCAGAAAATTGGCTTACTACAATGCCTATCATCGTATATGATTTCTGGCCAAAAATCTTCATTGATCCGGTGAATTTTGAAGCTATGTCCTGCATTAGGATCTTGCAATTGCGCCAACACACTCTTCGCACCACCCGAAGCGAAGCAAAGAATCCTGTCATCAAGACCGTCCATGCGGCTGGGGCGCACTTTCAGCTGAATCTGCGCCTCCCCGTCTGGTCCGCGCACGACGGTCAACATTAAGCGGCAATCAAAATGAAAAGTCTTTTGTTTCCAGTCAGAGGCATCATCTTTGAGCCATTCTACCAAGTCCCACTGACTGTCGGGCAACGTGCCATTCCACGCATTTTCTAACAGCCAATCATGAGCAACATCCGGAAAGCGTGTTACGTCCTCCCCATCTTCTGGCTCAAAGCCGGGAAGCGGGACACGTTCGCCAACTTTGAATTCGTTTCGTAATTCTCGAGGAATTTCCAGAACCCATAGATCGCTGGGTACAGCCACGCGGCCCAACTCGATCGACACTTCGGCCCAATATGGTTCCACTTGAGGTTGAACTTCTCCAATTTGCCATTTTACATCAAGCGGTGAGCCACGGACAAGCTTGCCCAGCCCCAAAGACAGAACTTGATCGTCAGCGAGAATGAGGCTGTTAGCCCGTTCGTTGCCATGTTCCTCGTCATCTCCATCGAGAGGAAAATGGAAGTCCACATCAAACGGTGTATCTGAAAGTCGCTCCCAAAATTTATCAATTCCGGTTGATTTTACGACCGCAACGAGCCTTCCCGTGAGCCCTAGAACTAAATCTGTACTTGTGGTTGAGATATTGCCTACCTGTTTGTTGGTTAAAAGCGATGTGCCCTCAAACACCTCCCGTTCAAATTTACTCCATTTGAAGCTTTCGAGGGAATCGTTCGGGTGGATCAGCTCGAATGCTGCTTTGGCGAGAGCGAGATAATCTGACGTCTTGGCAGTCCATACATTATCTTCCGATTGGCCTTTAGACTCTTTGCGGCCGGGCTTTCCCTTTTTTTCGTCATGCGGTAGATTAAAGCACCGGTGCTTGATTAGCGTCGTTATCCCAGGGCGCTTTATCGACTCCACTTTGTCCAAAATCATCTTAGCGCCCACCGAGGGCGTTGGTCCGATCAAGGCAGCTTTTCCCGCCAAGTTCTTCGCAACAATCGGTCGATCATTTTTCGGAAGGCTAGCAGGCTTGTCAGGCCAGTCCTCAGGGAACCCGCTCGAGCCTCTAGCTTGATCGGCTGCATGAGGTTCTCTAATTTTTTCTCTCGAATTTTCCGAATTAGTTGTCATTTTTGTATACCGTAATGAGTGTTTCGCCATTGGTAAGTAGTTTGGCTCGGCGGCATTTGTCAGCCAGTTGCGGATGCATCCGCCCCTTGCGAACCAATATCGTTAATTCCTTGCGAGAGATGGACAACTCAAAGCACCGGCCAGGGCGCGGCTTTTCGACATCTGCAAAGTGCCAAACTGCATTTACGACTTCGGATTGAATACCGCGCTGATCGGCCCGAACTTTTGAGTGCGTTGTGTGTGTGTATTCTGATGTGTTGTGCATGATTGCCTCCGTTTTGATGACCTGCTTATCGCGGTTCAAAATCAGAAAGGCAATTCCAATGGAGCATTTTTAGTAATTATTTTTGGATATTATTTTGTAATTTAATTTGGATTTCGTTTTCGGCTGAGTTTCTCAGCCTACAGCCAAACCCTGTGGTTCCTTGCGATCTGAATGTAAGGCAGGTTTTGACGATGGGACCCGACATTTTGAACGACCGAAATCTTGTCGAAATCTGCCAAATTATTTAATGCGATAGGATTGGTGGCTATCCCAAATTCCAGCGCCAACACTTTCCAGTCCTGCGTCATCGGCATTTCTGTCTCGATGGCCGTATTTATCAGCTTGTGTTCTAAACCACCGCATCCTCAATGCGCTGTATCACCCACGGTTCTTGCGCGGCGGCATCATACCATGCCTGCATCCATGGGTGCGCCATCATTGCATCTGTATAGCTTTGGGCAAAGCCGGGCAGGGTAAAGCCGTAGGTTACAAAGCGCGAGACAACCGGCGCGTACATGATATCGGCGGCGCTGAATGTGCCGAACAGATACGGGCCGTCGCCGCCAAAGCGTGAGCGGGCCTCTGCCCATAGTTGCAGAATTCGCAAAGCATTGGCGCGGGTTTTATCGCTTAGCCTGGTGTCTTCAAATGTGCGCCGCGTATTCATCGGGCATTCCCGGCGTAGCGCCATAAATCCGCTGTGCATTTCGGCGGATATTGACCGCGCCATGCCGCGTGCGGCGTCATCCTTTGGCCAGAAACGCGCGCGGCCCACTTTGTCCGCCAGATACTCTATGATTCCCATGCTGTCCCAAATAACCGCATCGCCGTCCCATAATATCGGCACTTTACCCGAAGAGGGCGTCATGTCGGCTTCGCGTTTGCGGGCCTCCCAATTGTCATCGAACAAGGGCACGGTTACCTCGTTAAAACCCAAACCGGATTGCTTTGCCGCCAGCCATCCGCGCAGCGACCAGCTGGAATAGGCCTTGTTACCGATGATTAGTTTTAACGTCACGGTGATCCTTTTTTAAGAATGCACCGCTTCTAACACAGCCATGCGTAAGTCATCAATCCCACCGCGTTTTTCCGCCGAGGTTACCGACAATTGCGGAAATGCCGCCACATGCTTGCGCAGTTTTTCCGCCGTGTCCGCCTCTACGGCCGCGCGCTCGGTTGCCTTGATCTTGTCGGTTTTGGTCAGGACAATCCGGTAACTGATCGCAGCGGCATCAAGCATCGCCATAATTTCGTGATCGACTTGCTTGATGCCGTGGCGGCTATCGATCAGTAGGAAAACCCGCTTGAGCACCGCTCGCCCGCGCAAGTAATCATTGATCAAATGCCGCCACTTTTTTACAGTGGCAATCGGCGCTTTGGCATAGCCGTAACCCGGCATATCGACGATACGGAATATTGCAGGATCGCCAACATCAAAGAAGTTCAGTTCCTGCGTGCGCCCCGGCGTGTTCGACGCCCGCGCCATATTGTGGCGGTTGACCAGCGCATTAATCAGCGAAGATTTACCCACGTTGGACCGTCCAGCAAACGCGATTTCAGGGACATCAGCATCAGGCAGAAATTCCAATTTGGGCGCAGACTTAAGGAAAGTAACAGGCCCTGAAAAGATGCGGATATCGCTCATTATGCTTTGGCCGCCGCTTTCTTATCCGCCTCTTTCTTATTTTCGGCGTCCTTTTGCTGGCGCAATATCGGGTGCCGCGAATATAGCCATTTTTGCTGCAATATGGTCAGCGTATTCGACACCACATAATATACCTGCAATCCGGCGGCGAGCGGCGCGAACATGAACATCATCATCCACGGCATAATCGCAAACACTTGTTTCTGCACCTCGTCCATCGGCTGCGGATTGAGTTTTTGAATGCCCCACATTGATATGCCGAGCAG
>JAYWFI010000028.1:0-25939 GCA_043778865.1 Sphingomonadales bacterium | reverse complement strand
CTGTCATAATAATAATCCTCGCATAATAAGGCCAACGGTGTGTTCGCGGTATTCATCGCGCATATGTTCGCTAATGTCTTCTTGATCAAAACAATGGCGTAGCACCAGGCGCGCAGAAAAAAACCGGTCTGCTGCGCCTGTTACAGTGAAGTAAAAAAGCTGCGGGTCGATATCACGAAATTTGCCAGCTTCCACGCCTTCTTTGATAAGCGTATCATAGGCGCTGGCAATCGGCTTCAGGTAAAGCTCAGCGATACGCGCTGCTTCTGCAGGAGCGCTATCGCGGACCATCTGCATCAACAACCGGTTGAGGTATGGATAGTCATAATAGGTATCGATCACCGCGCTGATATGACGGCGCAGCTTTTCTTCGGGCGGCATATCTTTGGCGACGAGCGCGCTTAGGCTGGCCACAATGTTGCTCATATCACGGTCAAGCAATGCCTGCATTAATCCGCTTTTGTTGCCAAAATAATATTTAACCAGTGCGCTGTTTAATCCTGCACGAAGTGATAGTTCAGACAGCGAGAGGTTGATCGTATCGCCGCCGCGCATAATCTGACTTGCGGCGGCCAACAGCTGCCCGCGCGCAGACGCGCCGTGTGTTTCACCGTGAGTTTCATCATTCACTAATGTTGGTTCGAAAGATGCCATTGCGCTATCCCGTGCAGTCTATGTATAGACAGCTTCGTCCCACCATGGGAAGAAATCTGGCATATTTTCGCTCACTTTATCGGGATAAATAGGCGGGCGTTTGGCCAAGAAGCTTGCGATGCCTTCTGCGGCATCACCTGACTGGGCACGGCGGTAAATGGCGCGGCTATCGATTCTATGTGCAGCCATCGGATCCGCAGCAGCCGATAACCGCCACATCATCGCGCGGGTTAACGCAATCGAAACAGGCGCCGTATTATCGGCAATCTCGCGCGCTAGCGCCGTGGCAGCAGGCAGCAAATCTTCGGGCGTATGCACAGACCGGACAAGCCCGCCTGCATGTGCTTCAGCGGCATCAAACACGCGCCCTGTCATACACCATTCCAGCGCTTGTTGCATGCCAACAAGGCGTGGCAAGAACCAGCTCGATGCAGCTTCGGGTACAATGCCGCGGCGTGCAAATACAAATCCAAAACGTGCCGTGTTGCTGGCGAGGCGAAAATCCATCGCCAGCTGCATCGTTGCGCCAATGCCAACTGCGGCGCCATTGATTGCACCGATAACGGGTTTTTTGCATTGGAATATCCGTAACGTTAGCAGACCTCCGCCGTCGCGTACCCGTTCATCGGACAAGTCTGTTACGGTATCGCTACTCGCAAAAACCCGTCCACTGCTATCCGGGGTTAAATCGGCACCTGCGCAAAAAGCACGGCTGCCTGCGCCTGTTACAATAACAACGCGGACGGCATCGTCGGCATCGGCCGCGTCAAATGCCGCCACCATTTCGCGCATCATCTGATTTGTGAAGGCATTCATCTTTTCAGGGCGATTAAGCGTTATCGTCGCAATACCAGCGGCGGCGGCATACTCGATTTGTGTGAAATCGCCCGTCATAAAATTACCGCGGTGCCATGCGAATTGCGCCATCAAGCCGCACGTCTTCGCCGTTGAAGTATCCGGTTTCGATCATGCACAATGCAAGCTGCGCATATTCGTGTGGCATGCCCAGCCGTTTTGGAAATGGTACCGATGCCGCAAGTGCATCGCGTACATTTTGCGGCGCAGCAGCCAGCAGCGGCGTATCAAAAATACCCGGCAAGATTGTATTCACTCGGATGCCTTCTTGCATCAGGTCGCGGGCTATCGGCAAAGTCATACCCACAATCCCCGCTTTTGATGCGGAATAAGCGGCTTGCCCCATCTGGCCGTCTTCGGCGGCAACAGAAGCGGTATTCAACATTACGCCGCGCTCACCATCTTCCAATGGATCAAGCGTGAGCATGCCTGCTGCTGATTTGGCGATGCAGCGGAATGTGCCGACCAAATTAACTTGCACCACAAAGTCAAAGGCAGAGATGAGAAAATGCTTGATCGATCCGTCTTCTTTGGAGCGGCTGGCGGTTTTCATCGCATTGCCGATCCCGGCGCAGTTCACCAATATGCGTTCTTGGCCATTGGCGGCGCGCGCTTTGGCAAACCCTGCGTCCACTTCTTCGTCGCTCGCGACGTTTACTTTGCAGAATACACCGCCAAGCTCGGCTGCCAACGCCTCACCTTTTTCGGCGTTCATATCAAACAGCGCGACCTTCACGCCTTTTGCCGCTAGCGCCCGGGCCGTTGCCGCGCCAAGCCCAGATGCGCCGCCTGTTATAACTGCAGAAATTTTGTCATTCAGTTCCATTTTTACTTCTTTCTAATTACTAAAGCCGGGTTCTTATAGGTCTAGGTTCTTATAGGCGTTCGATGATTGTGACGTTGGCTTGGCCGCCGCCTTCGCACATTGTTTGCAGGCCGTATTTGCCGCCGCGTGTTTCTAGAGCGTTCAGCAATGTCGCCATCAACTTGGTGCCCGATGCGCCCAATGGATGGCCCAGCGCAATCGCGCCGCCGTTTACATTTAATCGCGCTGCATCGCCGCCGGTATGTTTTAGCCATGCCAATGGCACAGGCGCAAACGCTTCGTTCACTTCATACAGATCAATGTCAGATATGTTCATGCCAGCGCGTTTCAATGCGCGGTCGGTGGCAAACAGGGGTTCCTCAAGCATCACCACTGGATCGCCTCCGGTAACCGTCAAGTTGACGATGCGTGCACGCGGGGTCAGATTGTGATCTTTCAACGCTTGCTCTGAAACGATCAATACCGCCGATGAACCGTCGCAAATTTGGCTCGCGTTGGCCGCGGTAATCGCGCCGCCTTCTTGCAGTAATTTTACCGAACCAATGCTTTCCATGGTGGCATCAAAACGAATACCTTCGTCTACTTTGTGCCACTGTTTACCCTCGGGCGTTTCAATCTCTATTGCGATAATCTCGTTGTCAAACGCGCCAGATCCTGATGCCGCAATCGCTTTATGGTGGGAGCTTAGCGCATAGGTGTCCAAATCCTCACGCGTAAAGCCGTATTTTTTCACGATCATTTCCGCGCCGACAAATTGGCTGAACATTATGCCGGGATATGCGGCCTCCAAACGCGGGCTTTTATAATTGCCCAGCCCTTCTTTCATATACAGCATCGCAGTGGACCCCATGGGAACGCGCGTCATGCTTTCGATTCCATGCGCAAGCACGATATCCTGCGTGCCGCTCATCACCGCTTGCGCCGCAAACTGCATGGCTTGCTGTGATGAACCACATTGGCGGTCGATTGTCACAGCAGGGATACTGTTGGGCAGGTTTGATGCCAGCACGGCATTGCGGCCAACGTCCATTGTCTGTTCGCCGCCCTGCATAACGCATCCAGTGATTACGTCCTCAATCGCAGCAGGATCAAAATCGTTACGTGCCGCGATTGCATCCAGTGTCGCCGCGCCCAAGTCAACGGGGTGAATGCCCGCAACCCGGCCGCCGCGTTTGCCGCCTGCGGTACGAACTGCGTCTACAATATAGGCATGTGCCATCATCTATCTCCTGTAAGAATTTAATCACGCGGTTAAACCTCTGGTACGCAGGCGTCAACCCGAAAGGCCGCGCCTGCATAGCCCAGATTATATACTCCTGATTATACCGTTTAACGGGCCACAGAGATAACTTGCGGATACGTGAATTCCATCAAACCTTCGGTGCTCATTTCGGCACCAAAACCGGATTGCTTATGTCCGCCAAACGGCGCGAACGGAGATAGGTTCATGGATTCGTTGATCCAGATTGTACCCGTTTCCATTTGTTCGGCCACGGCAACACCTGCGTCTGTGTTGCTGGTCCAAACAGAGCCTGCAAGCCCGTAATGGCTATTGTTGGCGCGTGCGATTGCCTCGTCCACAGTGCTGAATTTCATCAGCGGCATAACCGGGCCAAACTGTTCCTCGGCCACAATCCGCGCATCCTCAGGCGGGTTGTCCAGCACCGTAACTGGGATAAAATATCCTGGAACCGAAGGATCTGCATCGCCGCCTGCCAAGAATTTGTAACCCTTGTCTTTGGCATCCTGAATCAATTCCAGCACGCGGTTATATTGCGGTTTGTTTTGAACAGGGCCAACTGCAGTACCTTGCTCTGCTCCGTCACCCACTTTTACGCCTTTGGCATATGCGGCGATCGCAGCGGACAGCTCGTCATAGATATCTTCGTGGATATAAATGCGCTTTGCTGCGATACACACTTGCCCTGCGTTATAGAAACTGGCCCAGAACAGTTTTTCCGCAACCTTTGACACATCGGCATCGGGCAACACAATCGCGGCATCATTCCCGCCCAGTTCCAGCGTGATCCGTTTCAGATCTTTGGATGCCGTCTCCATCACGCGTTTGCCGGTAGCGGTGGACCCAGTAAACGTGATTTTGTTGATATCGGGATGTGCGGTCAACATCGGGCCAAGCGCATCGCCGCCGGTGATGACATTCAGCACACCTGCAGGGAAGCAATCCTTAACCAGTTCGGCCATGCGCAACGTGGCCAGCGGCGTGAACGGCGAAGGTTTAAGCACCATCGTACACCCTGATAACAAAGCGGGCACGATTTTTTGCACGGCCATCAACACTGGGAAATTCCATGGCACGATGCCGCCAACCACGCCCACTGGAACGCGGCGTGTACGGCTGATCCGGGTTTTGCTATCTTCGCTGATGGTTTCTTCTAACGACAAGCTAGCAAGTCCCATTGCAACGCCGCTGCACCCTGCGATTTCGCCGCCAGCCTGAGCATGCGGCTTGCCTTGCTCGCTAGTTAAAAGCCGCATTAGTTCATCGGCATTTTCTTTGATGATGCCTGCCATTTTGTTCAATGCGGCGCGGCGCTCTTCAATCGGGGTCGCTTTCCATTTCGGAAACGCAGCGCGCGCGGCGGCCACGGCGCTATCCAGCTCTGCTTGCCCGCAATCAGGAACGCTGCCGATCACTTTTTCGTTGGCGGGATTAACAACATCGATCCATGTATTGCCGCCGGTTAGTTCCCCGCCGATCAGATTTTTATATTGCGTTGTCATTTTCTCTCTCCTTTGAGTCTCAAATACTTATGATGCGCTGTAGCATTAAGCCGGGTTTAATGCCCCGCAATTTTCAGCGGCAGTGTTTTAAGCCCGCCAACAAATGTGGAGCTGGCGCGTTTGGCCTCACCAGCCAGTTCGATATGGTCCAAACGGTCCAGCAATTCATTGAACAGGATTTTCATCTCCAGCCGCGCCATGTGCAATCCCAAACATTGGTGCGCGCCCCCGCCAAATGCCAGATGACGGTTAGGCGACCGCGATGCATCGAATTTACGCGGATTATCAAATACGCGTTCATCATGGTTGGCCGAAACATAACTCAACATCAACCAATCGCCCTTGGGTATCATCACTCCGCCAATTTCGGTGTCTTGCGATGCGGTACGCATGAAATGCTGAACCGGCGTGGTCCAGCGGATGGCTTCTTCGACAATACCCGCCAACAAAGAACGGTCATTCTTTAATTTCTGAAACTGCTCGGGATCTTGTGCCAACGCCAGCATCGCGCCTGCGGTTGATGCCGATGTGGTATCGTGCCCTGCGGCCGCCAAGATGATGTAATAACCCGCCATATCGCGGTCATTCAGGGGCTGTCCATCCACTAGAGCATTGGCAATAATGCTGGCCACGTCTTTGGTGGGAACAGCACGTTTTTCGGCGGTTAGCTTGGCAAAGTAAGCCTCAAAATCGGCCACTGCACCAACCACCAGTTGCGTGATTTGTTCGGGCGTCATATTGGCCATGCCGGTTTTGCTTAAGTCTTCGTCTTGGCCGCCAAACAGTTGCTGCGTCAGGAACAACATGCGCTGTTCGTCGGCCTCTGGCACACCCAATATCTGCATCACAACATGCAGCGGATACGGCGCAGATACCAAAGGAACAAAATCCACTATCCCGCCGGTTTTGTCTGCTTCGGCAAGCAACCGGTCCACCGTACGGCGGGCAAGATCAGCAAGCTCATCCTCCATCAGCTTCAGGTTTTTTGGCATGAACCATTCTTGCGTCAGTTTCCGGTATTTGGGATGGACGGGCGCATCTAATGCGACTAGCGAATTGACCAAATGCGGGCTGCCGCCTGTTACCGCCTTGATCATATCGTCGCCTGCACGAAGGCCGAAAACCACGCCGCGCGGATTGTTGAGGAAAGTGACATTATCTTTGCTGATCCGCATCACATCATCATACCGGCTGATAAACCAGAACGGATCATGCAGATCATCATTTTGCACCAATGCAACCGGGCTTTCGCGGCGCAGTTTTTCAAACAAATCAAGCAACCCATCCCACTGCGCATATGCTTTGGGATCAATAATAGGATACGCATTTTCCCGTGCGACCATCGGAACTGCTTTACTTGCCATAACTAATCGTTGCCTTTCTTGCTCCAATATTCATCACGCAGCAGGCGTTTATAAAGCTTGCCAGTATCATGCCGGGGAAGCTGATCGCGAAAATCGATACGGCGCGGGATTTTTACGCCCGATAGTTTTAACCGCGCATAGGCGGTAATTTCCGCGCGCAATGCGTCACCTGCATGCTCCATATTGGCGGGCTGAATAACTGCGATAACCTCTTCGCCCATTTCATCATGCGGGCCGCCAATCACGGCAACATCGGCAACGGCCGGGTGCGAGATTAAATGGTTCTCAATCTCTTGCGGATAGATATTTACGCCGCCTGATATAATCATAAAGCTTTTGCGGTCGGTAAGGTACAGATATCCTTCTTCGTCCATCCAGCCCACATCGCCCAATGTCGACCATCCTTGTGAATTGCGCGCCGATGCTGTTTTTTCAGGATCACCGTGATATTCAAAATTGCTGGCTCCTTCAAAATAGATCAGGCCTTCGGTGCGCGGCGGCACATCATTGCCGTCATCATCGCACACATGCAATATGCCGTACACGGCTTTGCCAACCGTGCCCTTATGCTCCATCCATGCGTTTGATCCGACATATGTCAGGCCGTTACCTTCGCTACCGCCGTAATATTCCTCAATCACTGGGCCCCACCAATCGATCATCGCCTCTTTAACCGGGATAGGGCACGGCGCGGCGGCATGGATGGCGCAATTGAGTGAAGCCATGCTGTATTTCTCTCGAACCTCTGCTGGCAATTTCAACATCCGCACAAAATGCGTGGGTACCCACTGACTGCATGTAATATGGTACTTTTCGATGTTTGCCAGCGCCGCTTCTGGATCGAACTTTTGCATCACAACAACAGTACCGCCGATTTTATGCACCGTCATTGACCACCGTAACGGCGCGGCGTGATACAATGGTGCAGGTGATAAATAGATGCTGTCTGTATTGAACCGGAACAATCCCGCCGCAAATTGCACCAGCACGTTGGTTGCATCAATTGCGGGGTCTTCGGGTATTGGCGCTTTTATCCCTTTTGGCTGGCCCGTTGTTCCCGAACTGTACAGCATATCTTGCCCGGCGCATTCGTCATCTATAGGTGTGATAGGCATCGCAGATACGGCATCTTCCCAGATTTTGTATCCGGGCAGTGCGCCGCCAATCGAATATCTTTCCACATTAGACTGCGGAGCTATGGTGAAACCGCCAAGGCTGGATGATACAATCAGTATTTTTGCGCCGCTGTTTTCAATTATGTAACCGCTTTCATCCGGCGTCAGGCGTGTAGACATGCAGACATAATACAGGCCAGATCGCTGCGCCCCCCACGTTAACGAATAATAATCCGGCGTGTTATCGAGCATGAAAGCAACAACATCGCCGGGCTTTAGGTTGCATGCCCGAAAATACTGAGCCACCCGGTTTGATGCGCTATCCAGCTGCGCATAGGTAACAACGGTGCCTGTTTCGGCAACGATGATTGCGGGCTTGTCCGGCTGCGTTTTGGCATGGATGCTGGGGTGCATAAACCGCTCCTATTCTCCCCATTTAAGTGCGCGATTAAAATGCCGATTGCAAGGGAGAAGTTGGCGTTGTGTTACAATTTATGCAAGCGATCCTGCAGCAGCAAATCTGGCCACACCCTGCCAAAATGAGAGAGGGATTAGGCTTTAAAGCGGGATGACACTGCGTTGGATCAAGCTGTGGGATACGGTGTATATTTGGACGATGCCATAAAAAGCCATCGCCCCCATATAGCAATGTCGCAGTAATTATTGCATTACGGCATTGCTATCGATGAAGCGTCCAGCGCGGCATGGACGACATAGCGCATCTTGCCGCCGCGAATACTGCCAAACGGATAACATGTGGATAGCGCCAGTTCGTTTGACGTTTGGCCTTTTGTGACTGTAAACTTGTCCGCTTCCACAACCTGCATACTGCTTACGCGGTAGGGTAGCATTTCACCGTCTTTGCCAGCAGCTTCGATCACATCACCAACACGCACATCCTTAAGGAAGGCAAAATGCGTATCTCTGTGTGCGGCGATCACGCTGGTTCCGGGGCTGCCAATCGCGGCGCTATTTGGCATCAATGTTGGCCCTGCACGCATCGCTTGCTTGGTGCCCGAATCCAGGATGATTTCTGATACGCCCAAACGCGGCACACTGATCTTACCAATTACGGCGACGTCCGATGATCCCCATGGATGTTGCACTTCGCCTGTTTCAACAGTGCGGGCGTATGCTTGCTCCATCAGTACCTGTGATACTTTGGCGGTGATGGGCACAGCAGCGCCCGATGCGGCGGTGACAACACCAGCTGCGCACAATGTAGCGCAACCATATTGAGCGAAGGTTTTAAGTGACTTATTCATATTAAACTTCCTTTCTGCGGCGAAGTGAGATGAAGCCAAAGGCTCCGATAAGCATTGCGAGCAGTCCGCCGAATAAGCGTACGGCATAGTTATTTGCGGTTTGCGGTAACGGGAATGGCACAACTTCTTTGGCCGCAATCGCTGCATCATTGGCCAACGCGGCTTTGGCGGTATCGCCGCCGAACAATCGTTCAAAATTCCACCCTTCAGGCAAATTAATCGGCAGGTCTTCTTCTTTCATCGTCTCACCTGCGGGCCGCGCAGGGGTTTCATCAACTGCAACCAAGCTGGTCATGCTGGTAACAAGCGAGAATTTCAGGCCAATGTCAGTTACTTCAATATCAGCAGCAGCGCTTTCAATTTTGCCTAGCGCCTGGTCTGCTTCGATATCGTCGATCCGGCGGCGCGCCCATAACTTTGCCACAGACGGGCTTAGAACCGAATTTTTCAGATCAACCGTTTGGCTCCAAAGCCGCGTGCCAATACGGCCGCTGACAGTGATTGATCCCTCGACTTTATCGGCTTGGCCGAGCAACAATAATGGCTCGCCCGCATACAGATCAGGCAGCATCTGAGGCGTTAGATCAAAGCTGTTGCCGTTTACCTTTACGGATAAGTCCTGCACGCTCGGGCGGCTTAGGATATCGATCAGCGAAGTCATCTTGGACGTTACTTCTTCGGATGATCCAATGTTGGTATACGTTCCGCGGCCCATATTGGACATGCGGGACATTAAGTAGTTGTTGGGCGCGCTGCCAATGCCGACCATGAAGATATGGCTTTGGCCTTTGTCGCCTGCAATCGCCTCGATCATTTCTTTCTCGTTGGATATTGATCCGTCGGTTAAGAAGATGATCTGGCGCACTGCCTTTTTATCTTTGGGTGTGTCGCCGTCTTTACGGCTGCTCACCGATGCCAATGCGGCCTTGAGTGCGGGAAGCATTTCTGTGCCGCCGCTGGCCTCTAATGCCTTGGTAAATTCTTGCGCTTTTGTAATCATTTCGGGCGTTGCGGCAACGTTGGTTTCAAATAACTGCGTCATTGTATCGTCAAAGCGGATTATATTGAACTGGTCTTGCGGCCGCAATGTAGACAACGCGTTGAGCAAGCTTGCCTTGGCTTCATCCATCGAAGTGCCGCTCATCGAACCGCTATTATCAATAACAAATATCATATCGCGCGGCGGGATAGCGGCCTTGATATCGGATACAGGCGGCGTGATCGACGCCATGATGTAACCTTTGCCGCCTGCATCCTCACGGTATAACGCGACCACTGGATCGGCAGAGGCCGAGCGCCAGCTGAGTTCGAAATCCTTGTCGGCAGGAACATCGCCTTTCGCCAGTTTGACCACGCGTTGATCCTTGCGGCCCGATACGTTTACTTCATGATACGCGCTGGCAATGTTGGCGGGAACAAATCCGGGGTTCAGGTTTACGGTGATCGAAACCGGGTTGATCTTGGCACTTTGCTTGGAACTTTGCTTGGCGCTGCGTTTGGGATCGATAATCGGTGCGGCGGAAACCTTGGCTGCATCCTTTGCGCTGGCTTCATCGGTTATGCTGTGCGGCGGCACATACCGCGGACCAACTACCAAGGGCATACGCAGGGCGAACACGCCGTCTTTTTGGGCCAGCGGCATTTGATATTCGATGACGATCATCACGGTTTCACCCGGCCCAATATTGGCGACGCTGTTGGTGAATAAATTGGGGCGTTGTTGTTCCACAAGCCCGGCCTTTTTGCCTTCTTCTTTTGCTGCCTCATAAATCTCGCGGGCTTCTTCCCGTTTTTTAATGTGGCCTATGATAACCTTTTGACCGACAACCATTTTCAGGCTGTCGACGGCGGCATCTGCGGGCAGGGGATACATATATGTCGCCTCCATCCAATCGGCCGATGTGTTGCGAAACACCTGCGTTACGCGGACACGGGCGATAGAACCGCTGACCGTCACGTTCATGTCGCTGCCCAACTGTACGGCAGCCACAGAGGCGGCGGCGTCTTTACCTTGCATCATTAGCGTGCCGCTTTGCGGGCCAGCGTCCTGTTGTGCGGCCTCGTCTTGCATCGCCAATGCGGGCGCAGCGAACAGCATGGCAGACGGCGCGGCAAGCATGAAGCCAGCAATCGGCAACATCGACCGGGAAAGGGCGGTTATGGGCAGGCCATTGAGGGGTATGTTACGCATGTTAATCTCCTGTGAGAAACGTTCTATCGCTGTTATGCCTCGCTTCAACGTGATTTTATACATGTAAAATCTGTAAAATATCGCATGAAGTTGCCGGTTTCATGTGCTTTTGTACGTAGTTGTTGACGATATGTGCGCAGTTGTGCAGGTATGTGCGGAAATAGGCAAAGGTAGCCCCCCGCATGACCGAGATAAATGTCGATGAATTGAGCCAAATTGTGCGCGAGGAGATTGCACGCCGCCGCATATCACGCCAAGCGCTCGCCGATATGGCAAAGATCAGCCTGTCAACGCTGGAAAAGGCGCTTGCCGGAACGCGGCCGTTTACGTTGTCGAGCATCATTCGTATCGAAGAGGCGCTGGGCACGCGCTTGCGTCCGGTTAGCGCGCAGAATGTTTCAAGCAATGTAACTGGTAATATGAACGCTGCGCCGCCAGAGCTAGCGCCTGCGCATATGGGATCGTATTCCCATGCGGGTATCAAATGGATTGAGGGCAGGTATCTTACGCTGCGGCCTAGTTTCAAAACGCCCGGCGAAATATTCAGCTATTCGATCGATATTCGCTGGGACGCAGATGCCGGATATCTTGTGTTTGCCGAAACGCAGCGCGTGGATGCGAAGTTTCAACAAACAGGTACAGTATCGATGCCCAACCTTTCTGGGCATATTTATCTGGTGACCAATGACGAAGGACAACACCGTATGATGGTGCTTAGCCGGCCAACTATTGATGGATTATTATACGGGATTTTGACCACGCTGCAGGTCGGTCATGGATCACAGCTTGTACCTGTGTCGTGTCCTGTCGCGCTTGTGAAATGGCAAGATGCACCAGATCCGGTGATCGGATCGGTTACGCTGGCCTGTCCGCAATATGCGGGATACCGCCAGATTATCGATGCTGCAACATCGGGCGACTATGTCCGGTTCTATGACTAAGCGTGATGCGATTAAGTGGGCACCGGTTCATCGTATAAAAACACACGATAACATAGAGATAAAGTGCGTGATGACTTTTAATCTGAAATACTCCGCTTCTTATGATGAGTGGTTCGTATATTCGGTACGGCGCTTTAACCTCGCTTAAACGGAGTCATCTCACCGAGAAACTCTATCTCGCGCGATACTGCGGCTTGTTCGCGTTTTACAAAATCGGCAACGGCACTTCGAAAACCGGGATCGGCGATGTAATGCGCGCTATATGTGGGCACCGCAACATATCCGCGCGCCAATTTATGTTCGCCTTGCGCTCCGGCTTCTACACGCGGTAATCCGCGGGCAATCGCATATTCAATCGCGCGGTAATAACACAGTTCGAAATGCAGGAACGGGATATCACGGTTGCATCCCCAATAGCGGCCATACAGGCAATCGGGTCCGACAAAATTAAGCGCGCCTGCGACCGCACGGCCATTTTGATATGCCAAAAACAGCACAAGGCTATCCCCCATCATAGGCCCGATTATATCAAAGAATCCGCGAGTCAGATACGGCCGTCCATATTTACGCGCGCCGGTATCTTGGTAAAACTCCCAAAACGCATCCCAGTGTTCGGGGCCGATTTCTGCGCCTGTTAGGATGACTATGTCCGCCGCTGCATTTGCGCCTGCTCGCTCTTTACGAATGGCTTTGCGTTTGCGCGATGACAACGCGGCAAGGAAATCATCAAAGCTGGCATATCCATCGTTGCGCCAATGAAATTGCGTTCCTGTGCGGATCAACCAGCCGGCATCGCGAAATGCAGCAAGCTGATTTTCATGCACAAATGTCGCATGCGCAGAGGACAAGCCGTTTTGTTCCACGATCGCCTCTGCTGCCGCCAATAATTGCGCCGCAAGCGCCGTGTCTTGCATCAGCAACCTTGGTCCTGGCACAGGCGAAAACGGCGCGGCAATTTGCAATTTGGGATAATAGCTGCCGCCTGCGCGTTCATATGCATCGGCCCAGTGGTGGTCGAACACATATTCGCCTTGGCTATGACTTTTCAGGTAAGCGGGCAAAGCGGCGGCGATATCTCCGCAACCGGCTTCGCTCGGTGCATTGCGTATAATTATGGGAGCAGGCGACCATCCGGAACGCCCACCGACACTGCCAGATTGTTCGAGCGCCGATAAAAAAGCATGGCTTATAAACGGATTGCCCGATGTGATTGCATCCCACTGCGCACCGTCCAATGCGCCTACGCCTGCCGCGATTTCGGCTGTTACGCTGTTTTCCATTAAGAAGCCATATTACGATCCACGCACCATCACCACTGCGTCAATTTCAACCATTGCGTCCAATGGCAGTGATGGCACCGATACCGCCGCGCGCGCATGTTTACCGGCATCGCCAAATACGGCCTCCATTACATCCGATGCACCATTGGCGACTTTTGGTTGGTCGGTGAAATCCGCTGTGCTGGCCACAAATACACCCAGTTTTACGATGCGCTCGACACGGTCCAACGAGCCCAGCGCTTGTTTCATTTGCGCCATTAACATCAGCGCGCATGCTTTTGCTGCGGCTTGGCCATCTTCAATTGTGTGCATATCACCCAACTTTCCCGTCATTACAGCGCCATCTGCAAACGGTAATTGCCCTGATATATATAGCATGCCGCATGCTTCGACGGCCGCTACATAAGAGGCAACCGGTGCAGCAGGAGTGGGCAGGGTTAAACCCAGTTCGGTTAAGCGCGCTTCAACGCTCATATGCTCTCCAATTCAGCTTTTTGTTCAAATTCAATTATGGGCGCGGGCACCCCGTTTTGCAGTATGTCTTCTATCCAAATATGCGCATCTGCCCAATCATCAATGCGGGCGTGGGCATGGGGTGCAGGTTTGATGTGCCCCGCCATTAGCGGCTCACCAATCATATGCAGCCGCCAAACATCGGGGTTTATATTGCCAACAGATTCGTGATGACCCGCCATATCATCAATGAATATGGCGATAGATGGCTGATATTCGGCGACGATCCGGGCGAGCGCATCACCCTTTGGACCTTGGTTGGTATAGATGGGGGCGTCAATGCCCGCTGCTTTTAACTGCGTGCTGCGCGCTGCATTTCGGTGATCTTGCAAGTTGGTTAGGATGGCAATGTCGGCGATATTGGACAAAGCAGTCATTGCCTCGATCGCGCCCTTAAATGGCAACTGACGGTGCATCTCGGTATCAAAAAATGACCCTAGCATCTCCCAAATTTCGGTATGCGGTACAAAATTGCCATTGCTGCGGTATGTTAGCGCCTTCGACCAGTCATGATTTTCAAGCGCGAAATCAATGTCATGCGCATCTGTCAACCAATCGCGAAACGGCGCAACCATATGCAACAATACCTCGTCACAGTCGCTGATAATCAGGGGACGACCTGTTGTAGTAGCGGCGGGTGCGGCAGGGTTCATATCCCAAATTCTCCTTCATTCGGTTGTACGCCTTCTAATTCCATGCGTGCGGCAACAAGCGCGCCGGGGCTAACGTCCATTCCTTCTGCGCAAGCAATCAGGTCAGGCTCATGACTTTCCAAAAACGCAAGCACCGCGGCCTGCAATACAGGATCGGTAATGCGCGCGCGTAAATCATCCGGGGTCAAGCCCGTTAAGCTAAGCAGGCGTTCGGCGCGGGCTTCATCGGATAGCGCCCACACCAACGCCTTCATTGCCATAAGGCCAGCATCTTGCGGGTTGGTCTTCAATTTCTGCATATCGCTCGTTTAAGCATTGCACAGCGCACGGCAAGATGGGAAAGAACGCACATGCCAAAAAAAGTTATGATTGTTGAAGATAATGAGCTGAACCTTAAACTGTTCACTGATCTGCTCGCCGCGCACAAATTTATTGTCGAGGGCGTAAGGGACGGCAGGCTGGCATTGGAACAGGCCCGCATGTTCGCGCCCGACCTTGTCATCATGGATATTCAATTGCCGCATGTCAGCGGACTTGATTTGATCGAGGCGATGCAAAAAGATGATGTGCTATCCGCGATCCCCGTGCTGGCCGTGACCGCCTATGCCGGCAAAGGTGACGAAGAACGAATATTGGGCGCAGGGGCAAGAGGGTATCTGTCGAAGCCTGTATCGGTGATGAAGTTCCTTGAGGCGGTACGCGGGATTACGGGGTGAGGGATTACGGATTATCGGATCTCGGAGCTTTAGATGAAAGACGATAGACTGCGAGTACCAATCGATGACGAATATTTGCGAGCGGTTGGCTTAGCCTTATTTGGTTTTGCTCGCCTAGAATGGAGTGCTGTATATTGCTGTGAGAAAATTAACTCCGGCTACTTGAACAACGTTGCCCTGAAGACTGCTGGCCAGATAGCTATAGATTTAATAGCTAATGCTAAAAATCACCCCGATGTTGCTATCCAGTTAAGTCTAGGTGCAGCGTCAACCAATTTCCAATCGCTCGTAAAACAACGTAATGACTTGGTGCATGCAAATCCAGGTACAGCATTGTGGCAAGCAGAGACTGTTTCGCCATGGGGAGCAATGGACGGTAGATTTGATAAATGATTTGGCAGATCGGTTCGTCGAAGCAAGTGTTTCCCTAAATAATCATTATCATTATCGATTATAGGCTTATTTTGCGGCAGCACTATTAATGTTAAAATGACTACCTTAGAGACACATTCTAACATCCACTTCATCGTCGCCCCGTGCTTGACACGGGGCTTGGCTATTCCTTTCAGCGATAATTGTGACATAAGGCTATATGGAAAAGGGCGGCTGGGTCTATATTATGGCGAACCGTTATCGCGGCGGCATGTATGTTGGAGTTAGTGCTAACGTGGTGCGACGTGTTCAGCAGCACCGCGAAGGAGAGGGCTCTACGCATGTCTTGGACTTTAACAAGACGCGGGTTGTTTATGTGGAACGGCATGATAAAATTGTTTCAGCCATTGCTCGCGAGAAGTTGGTGAAAAAATGGAGACGCGAATGGAAGTTTGCGCTGATTGAGGCCGATAATCCGGATTGGCGCGACCTGTGGGATGAATGGTTTCCAGAGGCGGGTCCGAAATAGCCGAGCCCCGTGTCAAGAGTATCAGGTTGAACAGCCCCCAGCAGTTCAAGGTCGATCCGGGGGATCGACCGACCTGATACTGGGTGACGAAGTATTTGGGTGTATTTATTGACCCTTTGTACAAGTGAACGAAGACCATAATAAAAAAAAGGCGCCATAAGCGCTCTGTTTTATAACCAGAAAATAAACTCTAAGCTTACTTAACCTTGGCTTCCTTAAACTCGACATGTTTACGCACAACGGGATCATATTTGCGGAAGGTCATTTTTTCTGTGGTGTTGCGCGGATTTTTCTTGGTTACATAGAAAAAGCCAGTGTCAGCGGTGCTAACCAATTTGATTTTGATCGTTGCTGGCTTTGCCATGTTCCGTTCCTTTTACTCGAATCAATATATTTCGGAGCATCGCGCTCCCTAATTGAAAGCGCAAATGACGGTTAGATGCGGTAAAGTCAAGCGGGTTGCGCGCCGCGCGCCGCTTTCATCAAATATTAACCATAATGTCGCAATGTTGACTTTGAAAAGCGATATTTGTGTCTGAATGAGCTTCGCTTTTTTCACGGGGGCATACCAAAATGGATTACGATACCGAGCGGTTGTTATTGGTGCGCGCGCAATTAAGTGATCAGTTAGATGTGCTTAGTGTGACCAGCTTTGATAGTAATCCGTTGCAGTTCCTGACCCGGTTAGATGCGATCCGCTATACTGCTGCACAAAACCGTTTTGAAGCCGTCGCCGAGATTGCCGCGCATTTTGAAGAAGCGATGCAGCGCGTAACACAGCGCGGGGGATGTGATACAGTAGTGCGCGAGTTTACAGAGATTATGGATGAAGCCATCGGCTGCAGAGAGCTTGGCGCGCATGTTGCGCAAACATTGCTGGCGTCTGTATCGATGCGGTTGAGAAATTAACCCTTAATCCTTAACCTTGCACCATGGACGCGCTGCTTTCCACATTGATATCTGTATTGTTTGCGGAAATAGGTGACCGCAGCCAGATTTTGGCGGCGATGCTGGCGATACAGTTCCGCGGCAATCGCAGCGTGCTGGCTGGGCTAACGCTGGCGACTTTGATAAATTGCGGATTGTCTGCATTTGCCGGATCGTTGATTAATGAATGGATTAGTGAGGAGCCGTTAAGGTTGTTTACCGCATTATCCTATATTTTTGCAGGCATAGGCATGCTGATATGGCGGCGGCGCGTGCGCATGCATAAGGATTGGCAGTGGGGCGCATTTCCAGTGAGCGCGGTGAGTATATTTTTGCTGCAACTCGGGGATAAAAGCCAATTCTTGATTGCAGCAAATGCAGCCAACACGCCGTATTGGGGCTTTGCATTGGCAGGCGGATTTATTGGCATAATGACGGCCTGCGTCCCTGCAATCGTGTTCAAGGAACAGTTGGCAATCATGTTGCCCATTCGCAAAATACGGATAGCTGCCGGGGTAATAATGCTGATGTGGGGCCTGTTTATGATGCTCGGTGCATTCAAACTGATTTAGTAAAATATTGAAAACTGGCAACATCATCGGAAAAATCGATCAATCTTAGGCAAATTACGCGTTGGATATGCTCTAGCGAAGCACGATATCTGAGTATCAAACAGCAAGGAGAAATGAAAATGTCCGCATATGATGACACCGCGCATGCCGATACTGCACATAACGATAATAGTAAAAAGGCACTCGCCGCAGGGCTGAATGGTTTGCTTGCTGATTATTTTGCGCTGTACCTGAAAACCAAAAACTTTCACTGGCATGTTTCGGGGCCGCATTTCCGGGAATATCATCTGCTGTTTGACGATCATGCTGCAGAATTGATCGCAACAACAGACTTGATCGCAGAGCGCGTGCGCAAAATTGGCGAGCGCACGCTTACATCCGTGGGTAACATAGGTGCGCGCCAGTCGGTGAAAGACAATGATGCCGCAGATGTTGCGGCGCGCGATATGCTTACCGAATTGCGCGATGACAATGCAGCACTTAGTGTTACTCTAAAGTCATTAAAGAGGTTGGCCAGCGATGCGGGTGATAATGCCACCGATGGATTAATCGACAGCTGGACGGATGAAACAGAGCAGCGTGTATGGTTTCTGACCCAAACTATCGGTAATTAAAACTATCGGCGGTTAATATCAGCCGAATTTAACAAAAAGCCCGCGAACCTTATCGGCAAGCGGGCTTTTTGTTTATACTGGACGTAGGGTTTACGCGCTTAGCGCTTTTAGGTTCACAGCCGACAATTTACCGCGCCTGTCTACTTCGATATCAAAGCTGAGCCGGTCGCCTTGGGTCACTACACCCACGCCAGAACGTTCAAGCGCAGAAATATGCACGAATACATCTTCGCCGCCGTCATCACGCTGAACAAATCCAAATCCTTTGGTATCATTAAAGAATTTTACGGTGCCGTTGGCATGTTCACCTGCGCCGCTTGGCTGGCCGCCGCCTTGCGGGCGTCCGCCGCCATCACGGGGCGCACCGCCGCTACGATCACCGCGCGGCGCGATTGCATCAGCGGCTGGTACAGGCATCGGCTCACCGTCGATTACCAAATCAGATGCCGATACTTTGCCGCCGCGGTCCACAAGCGTGAATTCTAACGGTTGACCCTCGGCAAGACCCGTAAGACCGGCTTGCTCAACCGCGCTAATATGTACAAAAACGTCTTCGGGGCGTTCATCGCACTGGATGAAGCCAAAACCTTTCTGGCCATTAAAAAACTTTGCGATGCCTTTGCCAGAACCGATTACCTGGTCAGGCATGGCAGGTGCACGTTCGCGCGGTGGTCCGCGAAATCCGCCACCACCGCCGCTGCTCGGTCCGCCGGATGAACGCCCGCCGCCATAGTCGCTTTGAAAAGGGGAAGGTGCTTGGTAGCCATCGTAGCTATCATCGCCAAAACTGTCTCTTTTGTCTCGGCCTTTACCGCGCCGTTTACGATCAAAATTCATAACTGCTTTATTACTTTCAAAATACCCGGTCTATTTAATCAATACAGTTAGGGGTGATGCACTGTATGTCATATTCACACACACCATGAAGTGCGCCTCCGTTCCATACCTTATTTACCCCATGTGGTATAGAATTAATTAACTGCGCGTGTAACGTGTTTCTTACATGCAAATGCGCAACCTGTATGACAGTAAATCTTGCCATAAACTATGCTTTGGGGCAGAAGCAAGCGCGTGCAAAGCTTGTGTCAGTTTTGCTTCGTTTCCCCGGCGTAAGGCAGTTATAACTGTTTTGCACTGCATAATAATTTGAATGCAATAATCCGATTCGAACATAACCTCCAACACCCAATCCAATCCAACCCAACCCAACCAAAGGCTGCCTGCGATGACTGTATACATGTACGAAGAAGACTTACCGGACGGCGTGTTGGCCAACGGCATTGTGGCGGTGGATACCGAAACAATGGGGCTTATTACGCCGCGAGACAGGTTGTGCCTGCTGCAAATTTCCGATGGTAAAGGTGACGAGCATCTTGTACGATTTGGCCCCAACAGTGATTATGCCGCGCCCAATTTGCGCGCTGTGCTGGCTGATCCTGAGCGCTTGAAGCTGTTTCATTATGGCCGATTTGATCTGGCTGCGATTGAGCATTATTTGCATGTTACCGCAGCGCCGGTATTTTGTACGAAGATCGCATCGCGCCTATCGCGCACATACACAGACCGCCATGGGCTTAAAGAACTGGTCAAAGAAATGCTGGGTTCGGATATTTCCAAGCAGCAACAATCAAGCGATTGGGGCGGGCCAGTTTTAAGTGATGCACAAAAAGATTACGCCGCAAGCGACGTCCGCTACCTTCACCGTTTGCATGAACAATTTGTTGTCCGGTTGGAACGTGAAGGGCGCACAGCAATTGCGCAGGCATGCTTTGACTTTTTGCCGCACCGTGCAAAGCTGGATCTTGCCGGATGGCCAGAGATCGACATTTTTGGACATAGCTGATACCTCTGTTTCAATAAGTTCTTCGATAAGTTCTTCGATAAGTTCGCAGCATATTTGAAAGGATGCGATACAATTTCAGCATTGGCAAACAAACAGCGTACGCAGCGCCAATCCGCCGCTGCTCCAGGCGGCAGGTACGACCGTTTGGTCCGTGCCTTACGCGTTGTATTGCCTGCGGTGATAGGAATATTGTTAGCATTACTTGTTTTTAGCCCCTTTACCAATACGAGCGAATTGAGTTTTCTTCTCGATAAAGACGAGGTCAATGTCGCATCAGAACGGATGAAGATAAGTCAGGCAACATATCGCGGCGAGGATAATAAGGGCCGTGCATTTTCATTAAAAGCAGGCAGCGCAGTCCAGAAAAGTTCGCTCGAGCCGCTGATCCGGATGAAAGATTTATCTGCGTTGATTGAGCTTGAAGAAGGCCCAGCAACGGTTGATGCGCAAAATGGTTTGTACGATCTGACCGCACAAACGGTAAGTGTGCAGGGACCTATGATCCTAAAGTCTGCCGATGGATATTCGCTCGTTGCAAATGATGTTGCGCTGGGTTTGAAGGATCAAATCGTCCGCAGCACGGGGCAATTGAATGTAAGCTCAGCAAAAGGTTACAGCGCTACTGCGGGTAACGCCAGCTTCAACCTGCAAGATCAGATTATGACCTCGCCAGGAGAAATGGAGTTCTCTGATACAGCCGGATTTAATATCATAGGGCGCGGAGTGTCGGCCAATTTCCGGCAAAGGATGATTACCGCCAGCGGCCCTGTGCGCGGACGAACAAAGGTGGGCCCATTTAGCGGCGACCGCCTGAAAGTCGATCTTAACGCGCGCATCATTACGCTGTCGGGTAACGCGCGATTGCGCATTGACCAGAATGGGATTAGGTGAAATCTATGCAATTCAAACATCCAATTTCCATAATGACTGCCAGTTTTCTTGGCACTGCTGCGTTCATGTCGCTTGCTGCCCCAGCGCAGGTTATCAAGGGCCATAATAGCAATGCGCCGATTGATTTTTCGGCCGGCCAAATGGAGCTGCAGGATAAATCAGACCGCGTTATCCTGTCGGGCGGCGTGGTTGCGACGCAGGCGGGGCTGACCATTCGTTCAGCGCGGTTAACAGGTGCATACACAAACACAGGCAAAGTAGATGTCAACCGGATTGATGCTATTGGCGGCGTGGTGATTACCAAAGACGATCTACGCGCCACCAGCAACGCAGCCGTATATGATGTGAACAATGCCCTGATCACATTGCTGGGTGATGTCCATTTAACACAAGGAGCCAATCGTTTGAACGGCGGGCGCATTGTTATTGACTTAAATCAAGGCAGGTCCACCATAACAGGCTCCAGCGCGCCCCTCCGCCCCGGCGATGCCGCACAACAAAGCAGCGGCCGCGTAACCGGAAGATTTACAGTACCTCAACGCGGGAAATGAAGCTGTGCTTTGGATACAGATAATCACTTATTTAACTATTTAGAATAACTTGTTTTGTCTCTCGTAAGCAATAACTCCACATAGAATGCCAACTGTCATGCTGGGCATCAGTTGTAATGTTATCGTTCGCTGTTGCCGCAAATGGCATAGGATCAAAGGTCAAAAACTTAGCGTTCTTTGCGTGAAATATTTGGATGGTAAGAGAGCAAAAGTCTTGCCAAAATGGTACCAACGTATCTTTGGTTCGAAATAAATAATATTTAAATTCACTGTCATCGTAAATATGTCACCGTAAATACGTAACCATAATTATTACACGTGCCTTTGCCATTCAAATTGCTAACGCATTGCAAAGATATTCAACATGCAGCTTATAGCACCTCATCCTCGTCCAGCATCACGCCGTTCAGGCCTAGCTTCGCCGTGCTTCCTTCGTTTGGCGTTGCTTCATTGGGGACTGCAATCTGCGCAATGTGCAGGATGGCGTCGCCTTGGTTGACGATGGGCAAGGTGGCGTGACCGATTATGATGCCGTCACAAGGGCTGATGATTAGCTCTTCATCTTGGCCGAATATATCGCAGATAATGGCTACGGTGTCGCCGCTGCGTACGCGGTCGCCTGATTTTGCAATCAATCTGCATACGCCGCCCTGGGCCGCGCGCAGCCAACGCGTATTGGATGCCTGAGCAGGCACACCTGTTTGTTTGCCCGCACGTTTTGCGCTGGGCCGGGCGGCGCCTATCATATTGAGCGCCCGCATCACGCGTAACACGCCGTCAACGCCTATGATAATGTCGCTCTCATCAAAACGCAGCGCTTCGCCGGCCTCAAGCAAGAGCATCTCTACGCCGTCACGTTTGGCAATCTCGCGCAAAGACCCGTCGCGCAATGGCGCCTCGATCACTACGGGCGCACCAAATGCGATGGCGAGTTCTTTTAACGCCGGATACCCCGCCGCAATCCGGATTTGCGGAAGGTTATAGCGGTTAATAGCCGCGCTATGGATGTCGATGCCGATGCTGCATTTGGTGACAATTTCGGTGTAGAAAATATTCGCCAATTGCGATGCCAATGATCCGCGTTCTGATCCTGGAAAACTGCGATTCAAATCGCGGCGGTCGGGCAAATAACGGCTTTGTGCGATAAAGCCAAACATGTTGACCACTGGCACAAAAATAACTGTGCCTGCCATCCGTGCTGGGCGCAGACGTTGCATCAGGCGGCGGATGATTTCGGTGCCAATAATTTCGTCACCATGAATTGCGGCGCTGACAAATATCACAGGACCTTGATTGCGGCCATGGAACACGCGTGCCTCAAGCTTTGCTAGCATCCCCGCAGAAAGCTCGCTAACAGGGATTTCGATTTTCTCTGATGTGCCAGGTGCAATTGTTTCGCCTGCTATATGAAAATACGCTCTTTTTATCGTTGCAACCATATTATATGCTCCCGTATTTTCTCTTTATAAAAGCTATGCTAGACAGGCAAAATTGCGGCAAGTGCAAATCGCGCTAGAATGCGCGTAGTGCAGGTGTTGACAGAATCTGCGACTCCTATTAAGGCGGCCAAATTCCAGAAGAGCAGAACTATGTTTATTGCATTATATTGCAACATGGCTGTTCGCAATTTTTGGAATATTTCAGCGATGAGATAAAGCCCAATTCCGGAGCTTTGTGGAGCAGGAGTATTTATTAGTGGCACGTATTGCCGGAGTTAACCTCCCAACAAATAAGCGCGTGATCATCGCGTTAACTTACATCCACGGCATTGGCCGTACCAAAGCGCTCGAAATCGCTGATAAGTTGAAAATTGATCATAGCCGCCGTGTGCAGGATCTTTCGGATGCAGAAGTTCTGTCAATCCGTGAAACCATTGACGCAGAGCATACCGTCGAAGGTGATCTTCGCCGCACCACATCCATGAATATCAAGCGCCTCATGGACCTTGCCTGCTATCGCGGCTTGCGTCACCGTAAAGGGTTGCCTGTTCGTGGACAGCGGACCCACACTAATGCGCGCACTCGCAAGGGTAAGCCAAAGGCGATTGCCGGCAAGAAGAAGTAAGCAACTATCCGGGTAACCGAATTTTATTTCTCCGCCGCAAGGCAGCTATTCAGTTTATAACCAAGTCAGGAATTTTATATGGCACGCGAGCCACAGCGCATTAAAAAGCGGGAGCGCAAGAACATTTCAGCCGGTGTTGCCCATGTCAACGCTAGCTTTAACAACACAATGATTACGATCACCGATGCTCAAGGCAACACGATCAGCTGGTCTTCTGCGGGTACAATGGGTTTTAAGGGATCGCGCAAATCGACACCTTATGCAGCGCAGGTTGCGGCAGAGGATGCGGGAAAGAAAGCTGCGGATCACGGCGTACGTACACTCGAGGTTGAAGTGAAAGGCCCGGGCTCAGGCCGCGAAAGCGCACTTCGCGCATTGCAGGCGGTGGGCTTTACGATCACATCGATCCGCGATGTTACCCCGATACCGCACAACGGTGTTCGTCCTTCGAAACGTCGCCGCGTATAATATAATTTGCATCCGGGAGCGGCAATCGTCGTTCCTTCTTAATAAACGGCCGGACGGGCAAATGTACATAACCCGTTCCCGCCCAAGAAAGACTAGGGGATATCCATGACAGTCAACCTTAAGAACTGGCAGGAACTGAAAAAGCCCACCGCGCTTGATCTGAAAAGCGGCAGCGACGCAAAGCGCAAAGCAACATTTGTTGCTGAACCGCTTGAGCGCGGGTTTGGTTTGACGCTTGGTAATTCTTTGCGCCGTGTGTTGCTTTCATCTTTACAGGGCGCAGCGATTACATCGATTAAGATCGAAAATGTATTGCATGAATTCTCATCGCTTGCAGGCGTCCGTGAAGATATCACTGATATCGTGCTTAACATGAAGCAAGTCGCGTTGAAAATGGAAGGCGACGGACCAAAGCGTTTGCAACTTTCGGCAACGGGTCCGGGCGATGTGAAGGCCGGCGATATCGCTGTGTCCGGCGATATCGAAGTGATGAACAAAGACCTGATCATTTGCCACCTTGATGAAGGTGCAACGTTGAACATGGAGATCACTGCAGACAGCGGCAAGGGATACGTTCCGGCGGTTGCCAATCGTCCGGCGGATGCGCCCATCGGTCTGATCCCAGTTGACTCGTTATTTTCACCTATCCGTCAGGTTTCATACAAGGTTGATAACGCACGTATCGGGCAAGAGCTTGATTATGACAAACTTTCGCTGACCGTCGAAACAGATGGCACAGTAACGCCCGAAGATGCCGTTGCGTATGCCGCACGTATCCTTCAGGACCAGTTGCAAGTGTTTGTGCACTTCGAAGATTCAATGGCGGCATCATCGCCAATGATCGGCCATGCTGCTCCATCGAGCAGCGACGAGTCCGATGCAAATCAGCTCAACCGTTATTTGCTGAAGAAAGTTGATGAGCTAGAATTGTCAGTCCGCAGTGCAAATTGCCTCAAGAATGACAATATCATCTACATTGGTGATCTGGTGCAAAAAAGCGAAGCCGAAATGTTGCGTACACCAAATTTTGGCCGCAAATCGCTGAACGAAATCAAAGAAGTGCTGTCCAGCATGGGTCTGCGTTTAGGTATGGATATTCCAGGATGGCCACCAGAAAATATAGAAGAAATGGCCAAGAAGCTTGAACAAGAGCTTCTGGGTTAATCGCAAACCGGGTCAAACTAGAACTTTGACCCAGTTTGTTATGGGTAAATAGGCCGCCCATTAATTTGGCCTGCATCGGGTTACCTAGCACGGACCCCCTACGAACGAAGGAACTATCTATGCGTCATAAAGTTGGTCACCGCAAACTACAGCGCCCCACCGCACACCGTAACGCCATGCTGCGCAATATGGCCGCCTCGCTTATCAAGCATGAGCAAATTTTAACAACGCTGCCAAAAGCGCGTGAGCTACGCCCTTATGTAGAAAAACTGATTACACTGGCGAAAAAGGGCGGGCTGTCAAATCGCCGTCTCGCGCAAAGCCGCCTCATGGACGACGGCCAGTTGAAGAAACTGTTCGAAGTGCTGGCCGAGCGTTATTCTGATCGCTCTGGTGGTTACAGCCGCGTTATTAAAGCAGGTTTCCGCGGCAGCGACGCAGCGCCAATGGGCGTGATCGAACTGGTCGACCGCGACGTATCCGAAAAAGGCAAAGATAGCGGCCCTGTAAATGTAGAAGGCGACGAAGCCGAATAAGTTTTTTTGCGTACCCGGTATTCCAAAAGGCCGCGCCCGATACCGGGTAGCGGCCTTTTTCTATAGGGCGGCTCATGCGCAGCCGGTTTCGTCAACCGGCGGATAAAGATCAGCAATTGTAAGATTGCGCTTGCCCATTTCCCAGCTTTAACAAAATGATGGCCGCTTGGCATCAAACGATACCTCATTGCTCGTAAATCCTTTCAACTAAGGCCGTTCACGAATTTCGAACTTCGATAAAAGTCCGCTTCTTGAAACGATCGGCACGCGCCGACTGCTGCTAAGTTGAGCAT
>JAYWFI010000027.1:0-29937 GCA_043778865.1 Sphingomonadales bacterium | reverse complement strand
GCAAATATATCAGCATCGCTTACGCCCTCTGCGTTGATCGCCTGAGACCCCTGAATAAAGGTCAGCGCCTTTAACCTATCCCTTAGCGTCGCGGCAGATTCGAAATCTAGCGAAGATGCTGCGGCCTCCATTTGCGCGGCAAGTTTGCCTTGAACATCGGTAGACTTGCCGCTTAAAAATGCCTTTGCATCATCGGCCAGCGCGGCATATTCCTGCTTACCAATCCGGTCCACACAAGGCGCAGAACAACGTTTGATTTGATACAACAAGCATGGCCGCTTGCGGTTGTTGAAAAAGCTATCTGAACAATTGCGCAGCAGAAATAGTTTTTGCAGCGCGTTGATCGTTTGGTTGACACTACCTGCGCTCGCGAATGGGCCATAATAATTACCCTTGAACCGGCGCGCGCCGCGATGTTTTTGGATACGCGGAAAATCATGATCAGCACGCAAGAGTATAAACGGAAAGCTCTTATCGTCACGCAGCAGGACGTTGTACGGCG
Organism: Sphingomonadales bacterium; assembly: GCA_043778865.1. Lineage (GTDB taxonomy): Bacteria > Pseudomonadota > Alphaproteobacteria > Sphingomonadales > Sphingomonadaceae > Sphingorhabdus_B. The sequence continues at coordinate 29,435 of JAYWFI010000027.1, read as the reverse complement.
GCCGGTAACGCTTGATCAACTGCGCCTCAAGCAACAGGGCTTCAGCCTCGCTGCTTGTGGTAACAATCGTCATGCTACGCGTTTGTGATACCATACGGCGCAGTCGGTTTGGCAGGCGGTCAACCTGCGTATAATTACTCACCCGGTTTTTCAGCGCACGGGCTTTACCCACATACAGCACATCGCCGCGTGCATCGTGCATACGGTATACACCGGGCTTTATCGGCAGGGTTTGCCAAACATTGCGGATCGCAGCGATGCCAGCATCCAAATCCGGCGTCCCTGCACCGCGCACGGCATAAGTAGCTTTATCCTCATTAAACCGTGAGGCTGCATTGGGAGTATCAGGACGTTCGGCTTTTGACATGATTTGTATCTAATCAATAAGAGATGATTAGTCTGTAATCCTTTTCGTCATCGTCGCCAACGGCACGGGCACAGAACCACCAGTATCAAACCATTCAGTCTCGATTGTGTAACCACATTTTAGGTAAAAAGGTACACCGGCCATAGTTGCCGCCATTTCCAATGCCTCAAAACCCTCGGCACGTGCCGCTGCTTCGGCTGCAAAAATAATCATTCGCCCAATACCGCGGTGGGCGTGTTCGGGATGCGTATACATGGCACGGATGCGCCCGCGGTGCTGCTTTGGATCAAGCAAGCTAAGATCGCGCCCAGCGCTATGGTTGCCGCCATATAGTGTCGCACGCCGCGACCAACCTCCGCAGCCTGCAAGCGTATCGCCGCACCAAACAGTGAAATATGTGCCATCTTCAATCAATTGCGTATCCAAACCCATGGAAGCTGCAGAAGCGATGACTTGATCTGGCGAAAGATAATCTTTTTGCAGTTGATGAATTGATAAATCCATTAATGTGCGAATAATGCTACAGTCTTCCATAGATGCAATGCGTAGGCTGTAACTATTCTCAGTGCTTAACATTAATAATAAATAAGCAAAATTGATCTGCAAGGCAAGTATGTAACTAAATTTGTATGCTTAAGCTATTGACCTAATTGAGCGAAGCAATTGATGCATCTATTAACTCTGCATCCGTCTTTGCATTGGCGCTAGTTACAATAACATGCGCCGCTGCTGATGCCGCTGTTGCTGCCGCCACTGCACGAACATCTGCAATCGCAGCGGCCTCGGCAGCCGAAATTTTGTCTTCTGCCATTTTTGTCCGGCGCACTACCATATTGGCGGCATCCATTTTGGCGGTTGCAATAATTTGTTTGGCTTCTTCTACCGCGTTAGCCTTCATGGACTCGGCATCTAACGCTGCTTGCTTCGCCTTGGCTTGATACTCTGCTTTTATCGCCTCCGCTTCTGCACGCAGGTTTGTCGCAGCATCAAGTTGTGCCTGTATATCTGCGATCTGTTTGTCCAATATACCCGCTATCATTGCAGGTACTTTTTTCCAGATACCGATGCCTATCACGATCAACATTGCCAGCGCGACCAGCATAGTGGCATCAAACCCAAGGGCGGATGGCACAGCATCCTCTGCGCCGCTTGCTGCACCGGCATGTGCCGATTTGGTTTCGCCCGCAACGGACTTTCCTCCAGCAGCGCCGCTCACATCATGTCCCATCGCGGCGTGATCCGCGGCAGTCGCAGGAGCCGAGGTTTGTGTACCTTCTTTAGCCATTGGCCATAACTGCTTTCACTGCTGTTGCGGCTTGTACCGCGTTGATTTTGATACCAGCAATTTTTGCCAAGATATCGGCCGCAGCGTCTGCAGCAACAGCTTCAATATTGGCCATTGCTTTATCACGGACTGCGTGCAAAGCCGCTTCAGCAGCAGATAGCTTTACCAATATCTCACTGTCTGCTGATGCCAGCGTTGCTGCTGTTTCCTTGGCAGCTTTCGCCTTTGCTTCGTTTGATTTAGCCATAGCGTCGGCGCGGGCAGCCAACATTTCGCCGTCCCCGCCAGCTTCCATGGCATGCGCGTCTGTCTTTGCCCGTTCCGCCGCAGCCAGATCATCCGCAATTTTCTTATCGCGGGCATCAACTGTGGCTTCTACTTTTGGCAGCATCATCTTTGCAATCCCAAAGTAAATCAGGCCAAATGTGATGAGCATCCAAAAGAATTGAGACGCGTATGTCTCAAGAATTTGGGAAATTTGCGGCATGTTAAACGCGTCCTATTGTTAGGCTACGAAAATCAAGATCATCGCAACAACAAATGCGAGAAGACCTAAAAGCTCTGCGGCAGCAAAACCAATGAACAACCGGCCTTGCTGGCTGTCTGCTGCAGCAGGATTACGCAACGCGCCCTGAAGAAATGATCCAAATACATTACCCACGCCGCCTGCGGCAAGGCCTGCTCCGATTGCTGCAAGTCCGGCACCGATTAATTTAGCTGCATCTGCTTCCATGATAAAAACTCCTGTAAAATAATATAGTTAAAGGTGAAAACTCAGTGCAAATTAACCGCATCATTGATGTATAACGAAGTTAATAATGCAAAAACATAGGCCTGAATGGCGCAAACTAAAAGTTCCAGTAATGTGATACCGATCATCAATATAAAGCTCGGCAATGCAACAATTGGCGCAACCCAAAGCGCCTCTGCATTCAAACCATTGATAACAAATCCAGCCAACACTTTCATTAAAACATGCCCCGCCGTCATCGCAACAAATAACCGAAGCGCGAGGCTGAATGGCCGGATCAGGAAGGAAAATAGCTCAATAAGCGGGATCAACCACATCAACCACCACGGCGTACCATCGGGAATGAACAACGAGAAGAAGTGTAATCCATGCCTCCAAAAACCGACGATTAATACAACTGAAAAGCTTATTATCGCGAGCACGGCGGTGACTGTTAAATGGCTAGTAACCGTGAAAGGGTGTGCGCCAGGTACGATCCCAAATGGCATCATACCCATAAAATTGGCGGTTAGAATGAACATGAATAACGTAAATACCAAAGGCACATATTTTTTGCCTTCGGGACCGATGCTGGTCGACATCATGTTATTGATAAAACCAGAAACGCCCTCGACCGCCATTTGCCAGCGGCCTGGCACGATCTGACGCTTTAATCCGCCTAACATAAATACCCAGATTACACCCAATACGAGCAGCATGAACAACGAACTGTTTGTAAAGCTGATATCATATCCAAATAATTGCAGATGCGCCAAAGGCTCAATCTGGAATTGGTGCATCGGATCAATTTTGCCGCTTTCAGATGCCACGTTTACAACCCTGTTTAACCCATTATTTTGGGCCTGTTAGATGCGCATAAAGCGTCCGAACTATTCCGGACGCTCTGCTGAAATCTTTAAAATGTTTCTAAACGCCACACCAATCCCAAGAAAGATGCAAACGAGTAGAAGCCAAGGGGCAGTTCCAATAAAGCGATCCAAAAACCACCCCACTAGCCCTCCGCCCAAAGGACCAGCAATCAATTCCGTAAGCACTCTATTACCTTGCCGCATTCCTTTGGAAACGGGTTGGTGCGCTTTACCGGAACGGACATTTTCCGCCTTTCGGACCTTTTTCAGCTGCATGTCTAACGAATCGAGCCGTGGGTCTGATCGGTTTGTGCCGTCCTCAACGGGGTCTTCTGGAGCCATAGTTGCCATCCTTAATTATTAAATAGAGGGCAAACATGAAACCGGGATAGCCCGTTTAGACATCAGCGCATTAGAAGACGTCCTTCGCCAAGTCAACAGCGTGTAATTGGTTATCACGGCAATAATTTTGTTACGCCGCGTGCCCGCACAATTAGGCAAAAAAAAAGCTGTGGTAATTTCGTACCACAGCCAATTTTGCTTAGTAGCTTGATTATTACGGACAGCGCGTATCTAACTGCGCGGCGGCATCGCTTCGTGTGGCCCAATTCCCATCGGGTTTCTGATACTTTTCACCCGGCGATGTTCGTTCCGAAATTAAACGGCAGCCATTGCGAAAAGCCATTTCGACAACGGTAGCACTGTTTGCAGCCGCCTCTTTGGTGTACACAGCCTTGCGCTTAATATTCAGATCATCCACCAAAGCTCTAATGGCTGGCGAAGGCGAAGACACAAACCCGAGATAGCCGTCGGTTTTCTCGCCCACCAATCCTTCACTGCGCGCGTTTTGATATGCAGGGTCACGCTGAATTGCGTGCGCGGCGGTAGCAGATGCGCCAAGCAAGACGGCGGCAATCAACATTTCCAAATTCTTATTCATTAAAAAATCTCCGGATTTGCTTCAATTATTTTCTTTGACGCTTTATCAAGGCTAACGATTACGTCTTGCCGAATTGCAATGTTCAGGTTGATAACAATAGGTTTGTCAGGCGCTTGTATCTGAACACAGCCCGGCAATATCAAAGTCATCAGCGGCACATTTAAAAATATCAATTTCCCCATAGTCATGCGAATCGCATTATTCGCGTGGTTCGTCAATTCATTGTGTTTATCGCACAGCACCGCTTTCCAATTGCTGAACATGCTATTCATCCTTTGGCTCACTTTCTTTTGCTGGTTTAACTGGTTCTGCGGTTAGTTCACGATTAATCACCTTTGGAAGATAAAGCTCACTCGCATATTTGGGATCATAGAACCCGCGCACAGAGCCAATAAGCTGTAAAAATTGTGCAGATATGCGTACGTTAAATATAATGGGCACTTTGGCCAATTGCCGCGTAATGAAATTTCGTTTCGCGCCTTTGCCTTGCTGAACCCCGGCAAAGCTGACCTCGGTAATTATTTCACCGCCCAGATCACCGTTAATGCCGACCGTCAAATCTTTGTACTGAATGGACCGTAATGCATTAAAAGCAAAGTTCGCAAACACGCCCATATTTTCGTAACTTAGATCGCCCACATAACTTACTTCCCCGCCGCCGCCGCGCGATATCAGCGTACCGCCAACAATCCGTCCGCCCTGTTGGTTGAATATCATAGGCAAAGTGCCATCAAAAACTCCGGAAACCTGAAGGTTTTGGAAGTCATATTGTTGAAGGAACTTTGCCGCATCAATGCCAACAACGCGAAACGTTAAACGCCGCTCGGCATCCACTGCAAAGTCAATCACGGTTGGCTCAAGGATAAGCTCGCCGCCTGCAAACGGCCAACTGCCGCCTTCGATGCCTACTTTTTTGCCCGGAAGTAATTGATACCGGATTTTGCCCCCTAAAGCAGCGATACCGGGATTTATAGATCCAATATCGGCAACTTGCCCTGATCCTGTTTCCAATGCCAGCAAATCAGTGAACTCTATCTGCGTACGTAATCGTTCAACTGGCCCAAAAGCAGCCGCAACATCCAATGATTCTGTACTAAACTTGCCATTACTTTTAACGCCGCCCGGTCCCCAATTTATGAAACCAGTTCCATTTAACGTCCCGAGCGCATTGGCAAACACGCCAACTACAAGCGGCGTAATCTTATCTGGCTGCAGTTTATTGTCAAACTTCAGGTCACTCACTTTTAATACAGCGCCGCCAACGCCCGATGAAAGCATATGCCGAATTTCCACGCCCGACAGTTTTCGTTTAGTTTCAGGTTCCGTCAGACTTCCTTGCGCGGTAATAAGGCCATTGCGCAATATAATGGCCGCATCAGGAACATCCATGGGCAGAAACCTGTCCACTTGCTCTGCGTCGCTCACTTTTAGCGCGCCATTTAACGCCAACGTTCCATCGCGAAAGGTCCAACCGCCATTTGCATCGCTTAAGATTAGCGGCACATTGGCAATCGTTCCGTTTGCACCGTTCAACACACCTTTCAGGCCGCTACGATCAAACTGGCCTTCTACATTTGCGACGTCAAACATGGTTTGCGATTTAGATTTACCGATTTCCACTCGAACCTGCTTACTGATAAAACCTTTGCCAAAGTTAAACCGCAAACTGGGGCTGCGCACATGTAACGGCGCATTACCATATTCAGCGTCGATATTGCTGGCATCAAACCCTTGGCTTGAGTTGAAGTTTATGTTGCCGCTCTTTGCCTTTATCCGTTGCCCGCCATAGCTGCCGTTGAAATTCAGGTTAGGGATTTTTGCGGATATACGCGCTGCGCCGCCATTGGATTGGTAGATGCTGGCATTATCGCCCGGACAGATGCGTACGGCTTGTTTCGCCATGATAAGATCGGCGTATTTAATGCCGTCAAACGCAACCGACTGGCAGCGTTTATAAACCGCGACCGCACTGCGCCCATCCCAGCTGGCATCAATAGGCAGGCTTAAATTGGTTACGTATCCACTGCGCAGCGGCCCTGTTAGCATCGCGCGTCCGTCAAAGTTCCAAATGCCGCCGGGACGCCCCGCAAATGCTAGCTTTGGTATGACCAAACTAGCTGCGCCCGCGCGGTATTCATTAACTGCCAGTTCCCCTGCCCACGCGCTGCCCGTGCCGCGCCGTATTGCGAGTGTTGCGGATGGTAATCCTCCGCCCAAAGTTGCCAAATTTACCGGTGACGCTAGACTCCAATCTTTATCTTGGCCTTTGAGCTGCAACATCCCTGATTGCTCAATCCGCGCACCTGAACGTGATCGCAAACTCAATCCGTTGACTACTACCGATGCATTCCTGCCGGGCTGAATATTGCCATCATACTTAAAGTTACCGTCAAAATTCGAAGCCGCGCTGCGCAACGCAAGTCCCATTCGTGCAAGCAGCGGACCAAGCGGCGTATCTTTACCTTTTGCGGCCAGCGTATTCGCTCCGGACAGGTATGATCCATCAAGTGTTCCCCCGTCTACAGAGGCGTCGCCGCGCGCTGTAATCCCAACGCCGTCCTTTGTTATCTCTGCATGACCCAGCGCGGATAGTTCAACATTACGCACTTTCATCGGCATGCCTGTGTATCCTGCGCCATTCAATCGTGCCTCAAAATTGGTACGTTTGCGGCTGCCATCAAATTGCACGGCACCAATTGGACGCGACAGCAAGATTGATTGAGTTTGTGCCATTGCAGCCGAAAAATTAACGTCACCAAACCAGCGCTCAAATTTTTCGGATAACCGAACATTGCCCTCTAATGCCGGAGCAGTGATATCGATGCCTGATTTAACGCACGATATACTCTCGGCTGTTAACGGACCGATCAGGTTGGGGCGGCGGGAATCGTAAACGTATCGCCCGTCAAAACGGCCGTTTTGCATCGCGCAATCCGCGTACATAAATGCGGGCACACGAAGAGCCAGATTACCCGCAAATTTTTGGCGTAATAATCCGTTGCCGTCAAATCCAGCGGTCACAAGGCCCCATGGTGTTTCCATGATAGCGCCCGCATCGGATAATTTAAGCGCAATATCGGGGACCTCAAACGGTTTGGTACTTTTAGGATCGCGGAACTTATCAAGTTGACCAAGAGTAAGTTTCTGTCCGTCATACTTACCTTTGATCCGTACGCCTGCTGCGCGCACATCACGCAAAGTTGCCCCTGTAAAATTAATCGATAAATCAATTTCAGCCGTTTTTATTGTAAGATCAGGATCTTTTGGATCGCCGATGACAACATTTTCCAACCGCTGTGTTCGCAGTCCGATATCCGTGATTTTATAACTAGCCTGCACACCGTATTTTTTCAGCTGATCGCGCACATACCGGTCTGCGATTGTTGTGCGCTGCCAATAAGCTACGCCTAACAAAGCGATAATCGCCACCGATGCGCTGCCAAATATCCAATAACTCCAACGCCGCCCAGACGTAGCGGATACAGGGGTATCATGAATGATTTCATTCTCCATAAGTTACAAATGCGGGAAAGCGCGATATGTTGCAACTTAGTTTATAACCAAAGCTATTGCGTCTTTGATAAAAATCGATGAAACAGAACGTGTTGTAAGGGGAGATTATCAACATATGGATGCAATAACGGGGAGCCAAGCCGATAATCTTGCAGGAGGTCACCGCGCACGATTACGCAAACGCTTGCTGGAGGGCGGCGGTGAAGGCCTGCATGATCATGAAATAGTCGAGTACCTGCTGGCGCTCGCGATACCTCGGCGTGATACCAAGCCGCTCGCCAAACAGTTGATTGCGTATTACGGCAGCTTCGCAGCGTTGCTTACCGCTGATGCAGAAAATATTGCGCGGCAACCCGGCATGGGCGAAACCAGTACCGCTGCGCTAAAAATCGTGCAAGCCGCCGCGCTACGCATGTTGAGCGAGCCTGTGCGCGATATGCCGATCCTTGCTAGCTGGCAGTCGCTGCTAGATTACCTGCGCGCTGATATGGCGCACCTAACAACAGAGCGCGTGCGGGTGTTATACATCAATAGCAAAAACATGTTGATCCGAGATGAGGTTGCAGGCGAAGGATCGATTGACCAAGCGCCGATATACGTCCGCGAGGTTATTCGCCGTGCCATCGATTTGGGCGCGGCCGGAATGATATTGGTCCACAATCACCCCAGCGGAGACAGCACCCCTAGCCGGCAAGACATAACATTAACACGCGAAATTATTGAGGCTGGCAAACGGCTAGGTATTAACGTCCACGATCATGTTATCATCGGTAAAGACGGATTTTCAAGCATGCGCAGCGCGGGACTGATTTAAGGTCAGGGATATACCTTAGCTGCGTTAGCGATGTCATGTTGCAAACCAGCGCGAAGCATCGTGCCATCTTCAAACCGCAAATCATCCAGTTTCCACGCAGCTTGTTCACGAACAAACATTAGCTTTAGTTTTGAACCTGCCCGACCTCCAACAGTGAACAAGACATCTGCGACGACGTGATTACGATCTCGGAAGGAATATTTTTGCGAGATCAGCTTCGCTTTTTTTTCATCATAATCTTGGCATTGGCAATACCAATCACTTTCGCTCATGCTTTCTATCTCGCCATATACAGATGTCGATTTCCAGGTCGAAATAAGCTTGCTCAACGAAGCCGAATAGGCTGGCTCGTAATTTTCGGGCGCAGATTGTGATGATGTTATGGGAATAGCATATTTTGAATATACACGCTTCACAATTGCCCGGACGGCCAATTCATCGGCACTGTATATTGGTTTTGCATTAGCTAGATCTTGCGTGAATGCTACTGATCCACACAATAACATCGCCCGTGCAAACACCCGTATTACAAACTTCCGTATCTTGCCCTTAGTCACCTTCGCCGGGTTCTGCGGAGAAGTACTTCTCAAACTTGCCCTCTTCGCCTTTATGTTCATCGGCGTCCGCAGGCGGTTCACGGCTGGTGGTTAAATTCGGCCATTCTGCGCTATACGTTGCGTTGAGTTCAAGCCATTGTTCAAGGCCACTTTCCGTATCTGGCAGGATCGCCTCAGCGGGGCATTCGGGCTCACATACGCCGCAATCAATGCACTCGCTAGGGTTGATGACCAACATATTATCACCTTCATAAAAACAATCAACCGGGCATACTTCTACGCAGTCCATATATTTACATTTAATGCAGGCTTCGGTCACAACATAGGTCATTGTCGTCAAACTCCGTTCACGCGGCTAGATGATGCTAGCTCTTACATCTATTGCCTATTGGCAGTCCCCCTATGAAGTCAACAATCTGTTGCATAGAACGCTGATTTTTCTTTGCGAACCATTCTCATAAGATTACATAGCATTTCTGCGCTGCCGCCGCAGGACCTCGGCGCTCAGGCAGCGAGAGCACGCGCAGAACCATTACTCCCTCACCTTTTGGCAAAGTAATAACATCGCCCAAAGCCACGCATTTATGTGTGTTTTCAGCGCGGATACCGTTTATGCGAACATGCCCGCCGTTAATCGCCACTTGCGCCAAACTACGGCTTTTGAAAACGCGAATATACCATAGGAATTTATCTATCCGCAGAGTTTGTACATGCGCAGTTTCTGCGTTTAGAGCATTCGCGCTTAAGTTCTCCGCATTCAGGGCATTCTTGCTCAGGGCTATCTCACTTTGCTCATTTTATTCACTTTATTCACTTTGATTTTGTAGAATGCAGCGCCTGAAAAGCCGCAAGCTGCAATGCGAGCGCAGATGGCTGTGCGGGTTCTTCGGCTGGTTTGCGCGGTGTAGTATCGCGTACTGTATTAGCGCGTGCTGTATTGGCGCGTATTGTGTTTACGCCTGCTGGCCTCGGATGCGCCGGATTGCTGTCTTTATTCGCCGGCTTTTTACCGTTGAAGCTACGTTTGGCCGGCTCACCCTCATCGCGTGTGCTTCGCGCACCGGCAAAAGGCTGTGGCTTACGAATTCCGGCCCAGCGCCAATATGTATAAGTAGGATGATGCCTTATCCTTTGAGCATCGGTAGTTTCCGTATCTGACACAGGCGTTTCAGCCGCAGCGTCTTGGCCGTCGGCATCTGGCGCGCTTTCCTCCGATAAAACGGCTTGCTCAGATGGAACGACTTCCACCGATAGAACGGTTTCAGGCAATATTTCTACTGGCATTTCTACTGGCACAGTCACATCCGCTGCTTGCTCGCCGCCTATTGCTACCGCGGAAACTTCGGCTGCGGTCTGATTTACAACTTCTGCGTTTGGAGTATCGTTGATGCGGGCATGCTTAAATCCAGCATCGTGCATCAAGATATTAAAACCATCAATGCTAATCCCAAGCGACGTTGCAAAGCTTATGTCGAAAGCAAACATAATATCTAGACCGCGTGCCTGATGCGCTTTTTTTATCACGCGCTCGGCAAGGTCGATGCGCAAATATTCAGCGCCAATCTTGCGGTATCCGGCATTGCGGCAATCGGTAGGCGTCGCAAAATTCCACTCGCGCAGGTGCACGGCACTTTCCGGCGGCAGGTCTGGCAAAGGTTTATCATCACGCGCCGCAAATAATGCCGCGCGCCATTTTGCCGCAGCAGGTTTTAATGCAGCATGATGAAACACATCCAACGCGCCAAACACAATGCCGCTTTTCCGGGCTGCACCGCGTTCTTCCTTGGGCAAGGCCTTGATCGTATCTGCCAAGAAATGCCGTCCGGCAATCCCGCCTTCATCGGCCAATTGCACCGCGAGCGCCCGGACATTCCCGTTTATCTCTGCATTTTGCGCCATCGCCTGCAAAGCCACAACACCGCCCATATGTTTTTCAAGCTGCGCCGTAATCCATTCCTCGGCGCGGCTCGTAATATCGCGCAGCGCGTCACCCTCAAGCTCGCCAACTGCGCGTACAGGCTTAAACAATGGCTGCATCAGGTTGCGGCCTTTTACCAAATGGCCCAATAAATCCTGATTATAATATAACGCTGGCCTACGTTCGGCGTCGGCCGCCAAAGAAAATTCTACGTCTTGCGCCATTCTTACATCCCTTGCTTTTTGCCGCAGCAACACCGCCAAATGTCGCTGCGCTGCTGCCAAAAATAACTTACGTTCACCCACATTTGCACCTGCATCAACGCGAAAGGCAAATCCGTCAAGAGTGCCTATATCTTCGCCGTCAACTAAAACACGTTTATCTGTATCAATTTCAACTGGCAACAATGCTGTATCCATGCCCGTACTGCGCATCAGAGTTGACGTTCGCCGGTCAACAAATCGCTGCCGCAATGCCGCGTGCAACGCATCTGAAAGCTTTTCTTCCAGGGCTTTTGTACGCTCTGCCATCGCGCACGGGTCCGCCAGCCAATCGCCTCGGTGCGCAATATAAGTCCATGTGCGCACCGCTGCGATTCGCTGCGACAATGTGGCAACGTCGCCCTGTGTGTTATCCAGCCGCGCAATCTCTGCGGCAACATAGGGATAAGGCAAGTGACCAAACCCTGTTCCCAGATACTGCCATAAGTTTGCCACAAAACGTGCATGAGGTTCTGCGCCCAATTGCCGAAAATCCGGCAGACACGCTGCTTCCCATAGCCGCTTTACCAGCGCCGGCGTTCGCGCAAGCGCCGCTGCATCCTGATTTTCTGACAGCCGCTTCAGCACATCTAGATCAATCGCCTCAGGTGCGGGGCGCAAGCCAGGACGGTTGGGCCTTACTTCTAGGTCGGCGATCAAGGTCGCGATGTTGTCAAAACGCGGCTGTGCCTCCCGCCAATAAATCCAATCAAGCCGGGGAAAACGGTGATCCTCAATCGCTAGTATTTCCTCGGCAGTCATCTCGCCTGCTTCACCTGCTAACGTGCCAAAAGTGCCATCTTTTTGATGCCGCCCCGCACGCCCTGCAATCTGTGCCATTTCCGCCACGGTCAGCCGCCTGCGCCGGGATCCATCAAATTTGCCAAGGCCGGCAAATGCCACGTGCGAAACATCAAGGTTTAATCCCATGCCAATCGCATCTGTCGCCACCAGATAATCCACCTCGCCCGATTGAAACATATCGACCTGCGCATTGCGGGTACGCGGGGATAGCGCGCCCATTACCACGGCGCATCCGCCGCGCAGCCGCCGTAATGTTTCGGCAACCGCATATACTTGTTCTACGGAGAACCCCACAATGGCGGATCGTTTGGGCAAACGGGAAAGCTTTTTTGCCCCGCCATAACTTAACGTCGAAAACCGCGGCCGCGTAATAATCTCTGCATCTGGTAATAACTTTCGGATCAATGGGCGCAGGCTTTCGGAACCCAATATCATTGTTTCGCTATACCCGCGCGCGTGCAGCATTCGGTCGGTAAAAATATGCCCGCGCTCTGGATCTGCGGCCAGCTGCGCTTCATCGACCGCAACAAAAGCAAACTCGCGCTCCTGCGGCATGGATTCCACAGTGCAGCAATAATAGCGCGCGCCCGGCGGCTCGATTTTTTCCTCACCTGTAATCAGCGCGACAAGCGCTTCACCCTTTATTTTGACCAGACGATCGTAAATCTCACGGGCCAGTAACCTCAACGGAAACCCCATCATACCGCTGGCGTGGGCGCACATCCGTTCAACGGCAAGATGCGTTTTACCGGTATTGGTTGGGCCCAATATAGCCGTCAGCATGGCACGCTCGTGGGTCATATTGATTGTCTCTGTGGCTCACTAACTTGCGTCGGCGAGCATTTCCTTCAATGGTACGCTGGCATCCGCAAGCCGTTCGGGGGCGACGGATAATCCGCCTGTAACAAATGCCTTGCCTTGCACGTAATCCTTAACGGCGTTCACGCAATCAAGTGCGATTATCTTGCCTCCGCGAAGGTATACGACCGAAAAACTACGCGCCGCCGGATCACCGCGCAACACCGTGTTGTCATAATCCACCGACAGCCCCACAGTCTGCAGTCGCAGGTCATACTGGTTCGACCAGAACCATGGAACGGCATCATAAGGCACGGGCGCACCCATGATGCATTTAACAATAGTGGATGCCATATCATTTGCGTTCTGCACCGATTCAACGCGCATTATAGCTCCGCCTGCAAATGCATTCACATGCGCTGCGCAATCGCCGGCGGCATAAATGTCGGGTAATGACGTTCGGCAATACGCATCAACATCCACGCCGTTGCCGCCTGCTGCACCTGCTTGTAACAATGGCCCAACAGCAGGGATAATGCCGATCCCTGTGATCACCATTTGCGCAGGCACGATTTCGCCGCCCAAAAGCATCACGCCGGTTACATGGCCCTGATCACCCTGCAATGCTTCAACGATAACGCCTGTTCGCACATCAACGCCGCGTGCGCGGTGCTCCGCTTCATAAAATGCCGATAGCTCTGTTCCTGCAACGCGGGCCAGCACGCGGTCTTGCGCTTCTAAGACCACAACGTTTTTGCCAAATTTGCGCAGTACCGCCGCGGCTTCTAAGCCAATATACCCGCCGCCGATAACCACCACATCTTGTACGGCGGACAATTCCTGCGTCATCGCATCAACCTCGGCGCGGGTGCGCACCACATGCACACCGCCCAGATTGCCGCCCTCACACAGCAACCGCCTCGGACTGCCGCCTGTTGCCCAGATCATGTTATCATAAGCAACGGCTTTGCCTGTATGAAGGGTGACAGTTTTTTGCTCCGGATCAACCGCATCAACCCGCTGTCCCAGCATGATTTCAATATCGCGTTCTTCCCAAAATGCAGCGGGACGGATCATGATGCGTTCAAACGGTTTATCGCCGCTAAAATACTCTTTCGATAATGGCGGGCGTTCATAGGGCAGATCGTGTTCGTCTGTAACAATCGCGATGCTACCTGCAAACTTGGCTTGGCGCAGTGCGATTGCGGCCTGAGCGCCAGCATGCCCGCCGCCCACAATCAGAATGTCGTAATGTGCCAAAGACTTCACTCCTGCACCAACGGCGCAATATAGCGCCCGTCAAGGTAAACAAGTGGATCAATAGCCGTAGCAGCATGCGCCGCAACAACTTCGCCGATAAAAATACTATGCGTACCGTGATCAATCCGTTGTTCAAGGCGGCAGATAAAATACGCCTGTGCGTCTGCTAATATCGGCGGACCATATGTGCTTTCCTGCCAATCGCCTTCTTCGAAACGATCCTCTCCGCGCAGGGTACCGCCGCAATTGCGCGCGATATTTTCTTGGCCTGAATGCAGCATATTAATGGCGAAATCAGCGCCGTTTGCCAGCGCGCTATGCAGACTTGCCGACTGGTTCACGCACACCAGCATTGTCGGCGGATTAAGGCTAAGTTCGCTAACCGCCGTTGCCGACATGGCATAACGCATACCTTCATGAACGCTCGTAATAACCATAACAGATTTCGCAAAGCGCCGCAGGCCAAGCCGCATATTTGCCGCAACAACCTGATTATCATCAGAGTTTGGTGCGGTTTCTATCTTCAAAGTTGTCATGATATGATCGTTAAGCAAATGCAGCCCATCTGGCCAGCACGTTTTTTCCCGCGCGTGCACAAGTCATGCTTGCTGGACAGCGTAATTGCTGCCAATATTTCGCCATGACTACGCACAATGCTGTACGCCGACCAGTTCTCGGCATCATCGCCTGTAACCGCACATTCGCAACGGGTGCGGGTAGCAGCGAGCCCGCGCAAATGGTGATGGACCGGTATATTCGCGCCGCCATGACCTATGCCAATGTCGCTGCGCTCATCATCCCTGCCCTGCCCGATTTAATGACCGCCGCCGAAATCGCGCCCCGGCTAGACGGCATATTGCTAACGGGCAGTCCGTCAAATGTGGCCCCCACCCGTTACGGCGAAGCTTCCGGAGAAGGCCCATTTGATGAAGCCCGCGATGATATTGCCATTGGCATGATCAAACAGATGATCGACCTGCACAAGCCCGTATTCGGCATCTGCCGGGGGTTTCAGGAGATCAACGTCGCGCTGGGCGGAACGCTGCGCCGCGACACATCGGCCAGCGATAACTTGATCCGCCACCATGCCCCCGATGACGCAAACTTTGACGCGATGTTTGACCACAGTCATCCCGTTGCCTTGACGCAAGGCGGCGTATTGCAGCGCGGATACGGCAAAGCGGACCTGAACGTAAACTCCGTCCATTACCAAGGGATCGGCACTCTTGCGTCCGGCCTATCCAGTGAAGCCACTGCACCTGACGGCCTGATCGAAGCGTACAGCGCGCGCATCGGCGGCGCGCCCATTCTGGCCGTACAATGGCACCCCGAATGGCAAACAGACATCAATCCTGACAGCCAAACCTATTTCCGCTTGCTTGGACAGGCGTTAAGGGGCGAAGGATTGTAGGCAAGCGCTAAAAAGCGCAGAATTCTGCGCAAGTTGATAGTCTAGTGCAAAAAAATCTCTTCGCATCTCTGCATCCTTGCACAATTCAAAATGACGATGCGATTTGCAGATAAAGCGGCGCGCAAAACTTCCACAAAACTCCCGCAAAACCGCATAAGTTCACACCTCAATGCAAACGCAGATATGATGGCGTGCTAATATTAAGCAGGCGTTGAGGATGGCAGACATAAACAGCTCCCGGCGATTATAACGACAAAGGTTATATCACAGCAGCAAACCTGTAGGACAGCAGGAAGTACGCACGAAATTAAGAGAACATCGTCCATAATCCGCCAAAGTTCACACTTCAATTACTTCTGCGCGCCTATTTACGACGCAGTGGTAGTGCAGTATATTTCATACAAGGAAACTAAAACATTCCCGCGCGCCCAGCCCCTGCCTCTTAAAAATCTTAGCGCTCTTTGCGTGAAACAGAATGGGATTTAAGGCGCAAAGCATAGAAATTAAAAGTTACGCCACAGTTTAATGCACTGTCACCGAAGCCTGTCACCGAAGCTCGATGCGTCTTACGGACCTGTTGGTGCGGGCTTGTTTGAAATTTCTCGCCATGAGCGGAACAAGCGCCCCTTGCCGCTGTTTAAGTAGTTTCCGAAGCTGGGGCACGCGCTCAATGTGCTGTATGGCCATCGGTAAAGGTTGAGACAATGAACGACGCAAGCCTACGACTCCATGCAGTCACCATGCGGTATCTCGATTCCGGCAATTTGAATGTTGCGGTTGCGGAGCGCAATTGCAATGCAATCGGTAGGGGAAACACTCGTGTCAGATAGCTTGTCTGCCGCCGCAATAAGAAGTCAGCTAGCGGAGATAGACCGACAGCTATTGTCGATTCTCCCGCACCATGCTTCACACAATCCCAATCTGGCAAATGAAATTCTTGCGCTGGAACAAGCGAGGGCCGCCACATGGGAGTTGCTCATCGCGGCTGAAACGGATTGCGCAAAAATATGAGCAAGTCGCTACTCTCTGAGCCCAATAGCGACATTAAACAACCTGATCGTCCCAAACTTCTAGAAATACTTGGACCTGGTCTGATTACCGGTGCGTCGGACGATGATCCCAGCGGAATCGCCACCTATTCACAGGCAGGCGCGCAGTTCGGTTACGCTTTGGGCTGGGTTATGCTATTCAGCTGGCCACTTATGTGCGCCATCCAAGAGGTCAGTGCGCGGATCGGGCGGGTGACCGGGCACGGTATCGCCGGAAACCTAAAGCGGTATTATCCGGCACCGTTGCTGCACGGTATTGTTGGATTGCTTGCGGTTGCCAATATCATCAACCTTGGTGCCGACTTGGGTGCAATGGCGGCGGCGTTAAAACTGCTGATTGGAGGACCGGCACTACTCTACGTCGCAGGGTTTGGTCTGCTCTCAGCACTGCTCGAAATCTTCGCGCGCTATTCGCGCTATGTGTCGATCTTGAAATGGCTGACACTGTCCCTATTCGCCTACGTTGCTGTCGCGTTTGTGGTAAACATATCTTGGGCTACCGTGGCCTATAATCTGGTTGTGCCTAAGATCGAGTTCACCGCGCCGTATCTGACGATGGTTGTGGCCATTCTTGGTACGACAATTAGCCCCTATCTCTTTTTCTGGCAGGCCGAGGAAGAAGCAGAGGAGGTTAAGGAACGCCCGGGTGCCATCCCGCTCGGTCGCGCACCTCTACAGGCACCATCCGAACTGTACCGCATCCGAGTTGACACGATTGTCGGCATGGGTTTGTCAAACATCGTCGCGCTCTTCATCATCCTGACGACAGCCGCAACGCTGCACGCAAACGGCATTACCGATATTCAAACATCATCGCAGGCCGCCGAAGCCCTGCGACCGATTGCAGGCGATTTTGCATTCCTGATTTTTGCGCTTGGCATTGTAGGCACGGGGCTGCTCGCAATTCCTGTGCTTGCTGGCTCCACTGCCTATGCTGTCGGCGAAGCTTCAGGCTGGCATGTTGGCCTGACGCGCATTCCACGCCGGGCAAAAGCCTTTTATGCCGTGATTGCTGTGGCCGTACTGATCGGGGTTATGCTCAATTTCACGCCGCTCGATCCGATCAAGGCCTTATTTTGGAGCGCGGTCGTCAATGGCGTCGTAGCCGTGCCGGTTATGATTGCAATGATGCTACTCTCGAACAACAAAGCCGCGATGGGTTCCTTTACGCTGCCACCGATGCTCAACTTAATCGGATGGCTGGCAACCGCCGTTATGGCAGCTGCTGCAGTCGGAATGTTTGTGACTTGGGGCGGATAGCGGCGCAAAACCGCATAAGTTCACACCTCAATGTAAACGCAGATATGATGGCGTGCTAATATTAAGCAGGCGTTGAGGATGGCAGACATCAATAGCTCCGGGCGATTATAACGACGCAAGCCATATCATAGCAGCCAGCCTGTAGCGCAGCGGGAAGTACCCACGAAATTAAGAGAACTCCCCAATAATCCGCCAAAGTTCACACTTCAATTACGCCTGCACGCACATTTACGCCGCAACTATAGTGCAATAGTTTTCACACAAAGCAAAGAAGAGAGCCCCGCGCGCCCGGCCCACGCACCTTAAAAATCTTAGCGCTCTTTGCGTGAAATAGGATGGGATTTAAGGCGCACAGCATAGAACTTAAAAGTTACGCCACAGTTAAATGCACTGTCACCGTAATGCACAGTTAAATGCACTGTCACCGTAATGCTCACAGTTAAATGCACTGTCAACGCAATGCACCGTAATGCTGTCACCGTAACGCTTGAGCTCTCACCCTTCCACCATTGCGCGGCAATTTCATTGCGAGCATTTTAATATTATCACCCCGCCCGCACCTCAACAAGCAAATCAGGGTGCCTGTCCAGCACTTTGAACAATTTGACTAAGGCCAGCGGGGGCTTGGTCATGCCACTCTCGTAGCGGGAGAAGGCATTCGCGCCGCCGCCAAAAATCTCTGCAGCTTCGCGTTGATCAAGGTTGAGTTTTTTGCGAACTGTGCTGATGAAGGATGGATCAACGATGGCAGCATTCACCTGTTTGCCAAACGCTTTCATATCCGCACCAATCACACGCGACGTTGCTACATCAAACACTCCTTCGCCGCACGCGGGGCAATAGTCACCCGCAACCTGGGGCAACACGGTTACTTCGCCCTTGTAGATATAAGGCATGTCGCGGACATCGTGTGCCAAATCAGCCGCTCCGCAGTTGGGACATTTCATTGTCATAGCTCCTTAAATGAGACGATAAGAACATCTTCGATCACTATCAGTTTAAGCTAGACACCGCCTGCATCCGTCGATGGTTGGTAAACATCTTGCCACACACGGTGATTAGCATACGTAGTCATACTCTTGTAAAAATCTTGGAGAGTCAGAGCACGAATAATATTCAATATGTCATCAAACTCAAAATCCATGGCTGCTGCCCCGCTTAGCGCCGTTCTTGTTGCACGGACTTGTCCTTGTTCTACAAGCGCGTGAACGACAGACAGTGGACAATGCGGTTTGCGTTTCTCCATCGATTGGTTTCTATCTAAAATTTGCTAATTTGGCAAGTAGGTTAATTTAGGTGTTAACATCGTCTTATCGCTCACCCCCAAAAAACCTATTCCCCCTTGCCCTGAAACGCGCTACGTTGCTTGGCATGAACAATACAGTCACTCGATTTAACCGCTATCAAGCGCGTATTGGCTTTTCGCCTTAGTCCTTTTTGAATTGCAAAAATAACGCGCTTTTTCATGCGCTAATACTATTATCACAATTCAAAATAAGGACTTACTTATGCCACGTAATTATGACATCGCCGAACTGAAACGTATTGATATCGCTCACCATTTGCCCGCGCAGGCCGATTGGCAAGAGATTGAGGATCTGGGCGGTAGCCGGATTATCACTCATGCAGACGGATGTTACATCAACGACGGTGACGGCAACCGCATCCTTGATGGTATGGCTGGGCTTTGGTGCGTTACCGTGGGCTATGGCCGCGATGAGCTTGCCGATGTGGCCGCCGAACAAATGCGCGAGCTGCCGTATTATAACAGCTTCTTCAAAACTGCGAACCCGCCCGCAATCATGCTGGCCGAGAAAATTGCGGGGCTAACAGGCGGTAAGCTACCGCATGTGTTCTTTAACTGCTCCGGGTCAGAGGCGATTGACACAATTTTTCGCATGGTCCGCCATTATTGGCAAGTAAAGGGCGAAACAAAACGCACCGTTTTCATCAGCCGCCATAACGCCTATCACGGATCGACTGTGGCGGGCGTTTCAATCGGCGGGATGAAATCGATGCATGGTCAGGGTATGCCTGCGCCCGGCGTACTGCCTATGTCCGGTATTGAACATGTGGCGCAGCCGTACTGGTATAACGAAGGCCGCGATATGTCGCCGGAGGATTTCGGCACCAAATGCGCGCAAGAAATTGAGGACAAAATACTTGAACTTGGCCCTGAAAACGTCGCGGCGTTTATTGGCGAACCCATCCAAGGCGCAGGCGGCGTCATCATTCCGCCCGCCAATTACTGGAGCCAAGTCGAGGCGATTTGCCGCAAATATGGCATATTGCTGGTTGCCGATGAAGTGATCTGCGGATTTGGCCGGACCGGCCAATGGTTTGGCCACCAAACGCTTGGGTTCCAGCCCGACATAATCGCCATGGCAAAGGGATTGTCGTCCGGATACATACCAATCTCCGCCGTTGCCGTGTCTGCCGATATCGTTGAAACGATGAAGACCGGCGGTGATTTCGCCCATGGCTATACCTATTCCGGCCACCCGGTTGCCGCCGCCGTTGCCATCCGCAATATCGAGATTATGGAACGCGAAAACCTAGTGCAGCGGACACGCGAGGAAACCGGGCCGTATCTTGCAAAGGCGCTGGCGACATTAAGCGACCACCCGTTGGTGGGCGAGGCGCGATCGATCGGCTTGCTTGGCGCAATCGAAGTGGTGGCGGACAAGGCAACGGGCGCGCGGTTTGGCGGTAAAGAAGGCACCGCCGGGCCCATCGTGCGCGACCTGTGTATCGCAGGCGGCCTGATGGTGCGCGGCATACGGGACAGCATCGTGATGTGCCCGCCGCTCATTATTACGACGGCGCAGATTGATGATATGATTGGGATTATCCGTAAGGCGCTGGATGAAGCGGAACCAAAGCTGCGTGCAATTAAAGCGCACTGAGTGAAGCGAGCTGGGTAAAATGAGCTGGGTAAATCAAGCTTAGTAAACCGCGTTAAGGGTAAAACGGTATGTCTGGATTGTTGGCGCTGCTGGATGATATTGCGGCGATAGCAAAAGTGGCGGCGGCATCGGTTGATGATGTTGCCGCCGCCGCCGGAAAAGCCAGCGCCAAAGCGGCGGGCGTTGTTATCGACGATACTGCCGTTACCCCGCAATATGTAACCGGGTTTACGCCCGACCGCGAGCTGCCGATTATATGGCGGATTACCAAGGGCAGTTTCAAAAATAAGCTGATCTTCATTCTGCCTGTTGCGCTTTTACTCAACTATTTTGCGCCGTGGGCGGTGACGCCAATATTGATGCTGGGCGGGGCGTATCTGTGTTTTGAAGGCGCGGAAAAAGTGCTGTTCCAGATATTCCACGGCAAAGAGGACGATGACGATACCCCCGCCGAAATCATCACCGAGCTGTCGTCGGCCGATCATGAGGCCGATATGGTATCGGGCGCGATCCGCACAGATTTTATTCTGTCGGCTGAAATCATGGTCATCGCGCTGAAGGAAATTTTGCAGGAACCCGCCTATCAAAACTCCGTATGGTTGCAGGCCGCAAGCCTTGCGATTGTTGCCATCGGTATAACGGTTGCGGTATACGGCTTTGTCGGATTGATTGTCAAAATGGACGACATCGGCCTGAACATGGCGCAGCGTAAACTGGGCGTCACCCGCGCTATTGGCCGCGGGCTTGTGGCGGGTATGCCCAAATTGCTCACGCTCCTATCGGTGGTGGGCACGGCTGCGATGCTGTGGGTCGGCGGACAGATCATCGTCCACGGCCTTGGACTGCATCCCGCCGAATATCTGGGCCTACACGAAGGCGCGCTGGCATGGCTGGCCGATGCAGCGATATGCGGGCTATTCGGATTGGTTCTGGGCAGCGTGATCGCAGGCATTATGCATGTAGTGACGGGCATCCGCAAAGAGGACGAAGTGACCGAGGGTTTGTAAGGCCTAACTGATTTGTCATAGCAATCATATGCATAGCTTGCTACTAAGAGGACTAACGCAAAGGGGACACGTTTTGGCCAAGACTGACGCAAGCACAGCACAGCACAGCACAGCACAGCACAGCACAGCACAGCACAGCACAGCACAGCATAATTTAGAGCAACCCCGAAACAAGCTTTTTTACGGCGATAATCTCGATATTCTTCGTCGCAAAATCGCGGATGAAAGCGTTGATCTGTGTTACATCGATCCGCCATTCAATTCCAAGCGCAACTATTTCCAGATTTACAATAATCAAGGCAGCGAAGACCGGGCACAGGCGCAGGCCTTTGTTGATACGTGGGAATGGGGTGTTGAGGCCATTGAGGGCATCGAATGGATCACCGACATAGCACAGCTACAAAATGGCAAGCTGACCGAGCAGACGGTGGAACTGATTAAAGGTTTAGAAAAGGTGCTGAAACGCGGTAGCCTACTTGCTTATCTCGTCCACATGACATTGCGGATTGTCGAAATTCACCGCGTGCTCAAACCGACGGGCAGCTTCTACCTCCACTGCGACCCGACCGCTTCGCATTATTTGAAGCTGGTGCTTGACGCGGTATTTTGCGGACAGGGCGGACAATATGTAAACGAGATCATTTGGTGCTATGCGAGCGGTGGAGTTTCAAAGAAGTGGTTTGCCAAAAAACATGACGTCATTTTCTACTACACGAAATCTTCAGAGCGAACATTTCACCAACAATTCAGACCCTATACAGAGGGCACACTGCAGCGAGGCCTGACGCAATACAAAAAGAATTTGAACGAGAATTATGAGCTTAAGCCAGAGGGGGCAGCAATGAGCGATTGGTGGCCGGACCTGACGCCACTACTAAGTCCGACAATGAAAGAGCGACTTGGCTACCCAACCCAAAAACCTGAGTCATTGCTCGAACGGATCATAAAAACGAGCAGCAACGAAGGTGATGTCATACTTGATGCCTATTGCGGCTGCGGGACGACGGTAGCGGTGGCGCAGCGGCTTGGGCGGCAGTGGATCGGGATTGATATTACTTATCAGTCCATTTCGCTAATCCTCAAGCGGCTGGAGGATAAATATCCTGATACGTACGGCGATATTGAGGCTAACCTGTTACTTGACGGCGTGCCGCGCGATCTTGCCTCCGCCGTTGCCCTTGCCAACCGAAAGGATGACAAAACGCGCAAGGAGTTTGAAAAGTGGGCTGTGCTGACCTATTCCAAAAACCAAGCGCGCATCAATGAGAAGAAGGGCGCAGATGGCGGCGTTGATGGCATTGCCTATTTCCTGATCGACAAAGGGGAAAACGGCAAAGCAATCTTTCAAGTCAAATCCGGTGGCGCAAATCGCGCCACTCTAGCTACGCTCAATTCGGACCGCCAACGCGAGAAAGCCGAGTTTGGGTTTCTGATAACTATGGGCTTACCAACCAAAGCCATGCAGGATGAAATAACAGCAGCAGGCAAATACAAACATCCAATGCTCGACCGAGAAGACGACAGACTACAAGTTATCACTGTTGCTGAAATTCTGCGCGGTGATCGGCTTAATCTTCCAATGGCCCGCACCGACGCGGTTAGATCGGCATCAGCGATTAGTGATGCGGACAAGCAAGAGACATTGCTCTAACTCGACGAATTCATGCAGCCGACATTACCAGCGAAGCGCGGCAATCTAGGGTTTGTCATGTAAGCTCTGGATTGCCGCGCTGCGCTCGCAATGACGGAGTTAGTGTTGAATAAGTTATAATACTTTAGTTCTAAGCCAGCAGCACCACCGGGCTATCGCTGGTCCAGTGCATGCTGACTTTGTCTTCCCATGTGAAGTCGGCTTGGTCGGCGCGCGATAGGTTGGGGCGGCGGACGCGGATCATGCGGCCGCTTTCCAGTTCAATTTCAAACAGCGTGCTATCGCCCAAATAGCTCATGCCTTTGATGGTGCCGCGCGCAAAGTTGTGGCCTTCGGGTGCGTCTTTTTTGGCGGCGTTAATCGCGTCGCCTCGGCCGGGCACATGCAGATACATTTTTTCCGGGCGCAGCGCGACCCAAACGGTGGCATCGTGCGGGCCTGTGACGCCGTGGTTCATATAAATCTTGCCAACTTCAGGGCATTCGACAACGGCCTTGTCGCTATCGTCCACCGTCAACTTGCCTTCGAAGATATTCACCGATCCCACAAAATCGGCAACAAAACGGTTGGCGGGATATTCATATAAATCGGACGGCGCGGCCAACTGCGCCACTTCACCTTTGTTGATCACAGCAACGCGGCTAGCCATAGATAGCGCTTCGTCTTGGTCATGCGTAACGGTGATAAATGTGATGCCGACCTTGTCCTGCAAATCAGCAAGCTCAAACTGCATCTGCGCGCGCAATTTCGCATCAAGCGCGGATAGTGGCTCATCCAGCAGCAGCACCTTGGGACGCATCACCAGACTGCGTGCAAGGGCCACGCGTTGCCGCTGCCCGCCCGACATTTGATCCGGCATCCGGTCCCCAAAGCCGCCCAGCTTCACCAGCTCCAGCGATTCGGCCACTCGGTCGGCCCGCTCTTTGCTGCCTACACCAGCAATCTTTAGGCCGTATCCCACATTGTCCGTCACGCTCATATGCGGGAATACGGCATAGCTTTGGAACACCATGTTAACGGGGCGCTTGTTCGGCGGGATGAAGCTCACGTCTTGGCCATCGATAAATACCTGGCCTTCGGTAGGATTTTCGAAACCTGCGATCATGCGTAGCAACGTAGTTTTGCCGCAGCCCGACGGACCAAGCAGCACAAAAAACTCACCGGGCATGATATCAAGCGATACATTATCCACAGCAGTCATCTTGCCAAAACGTTTGGTAACGCCGCGTATCTGGATAATGGGCTGTTTAATTTCAGTCATAACGTACCTGTCATGTTAGTGGCTTCCGGCGATACTTTTGACGCCCTGCATTTTCAGGGCAATCGCAGTCAAAGCGACGGTTAAGATTATCAAGATGGTCGACGCCGCATTCACCTCGGGAGTTACCGAAAAGCGAACCATCGAATATACCTTCACAGGGAAAGTTGCGGTATCGGGACCGCTGGTGAAAAACGTAATCACAAAATCATCAAGGCTTAGCGTGAACGCCAGCAAC
The DNA here is from genome assembly GCA_043778865.1 of Sphingomonadales bacterium. GTDB lineage: Bacteria > Pseudomonadota > Alphaproteobacteria > Sphingomonadales > Sphingomonadaceae > Sphingorhabdus_B. The sequence continues at coordinate 4,540 of JAYWFI010000027.1, read as the reverse complement.
GAACCTGCCACTAATGATGGCTTCATATGCGGGATAAGGACATCGCGAAATGCCTGCCATTCGGTCGCGCCCAAATCTTTTGCAGCCTCTTCTTCCTCGTTATTAAAGCTTTCCATCCGCGACCGCACGACCATGGTCACAAACGGAAAGCAAAAAGTGATATGCGCGATCGTTATGGATAACAAATTGATCGGCCACACAAAATCATTGGGCCATTGTACCCAGTTAAAGAATATCAGCATGCCCACACCAAGGCAGATTTCAGGGACGATAATCGGCAGCGACATCGTGCCGTCCACTGCGCCTTTGAACGGGAACTTAAACCGCCAGAGCATCACGCCTGCCATTGCGCCCAAGACAAGGCTGACGATTGTCGCAAAAAACGCAATCGTCAGCGAATTGACCAGCGCATCCACAAGCGAAGTATTGGCCATCGCTTTTTGGTAATACTTTAAGGTAAATCCGCGCCACACAAAATTATATTTGCTGTTATTAAAACTGAACGCCATCAATACGATCAAGGGCGCGTACAAAAATATCATCGTCGCCAGCACCCAGCCGCGCATCCACAACGTTTTCGTATATTCAAGCGGTGCGCGCGGTGTTTTGACGAAAAATGCCATTACCGCACCGCCGGTGTTTTGTTTTTACGCACCGATTGCAGCGCAATTAGAATGAACATGGCATAGATAAGTACAAACGATAATGCCGAGCCAAACGGCCAATCATTGGCTCGTTTGAACTGGCGCTCAATCACATTTGCGATCATCTGGTTATCGGTCCCGCCCATCAAATCAGGAGTCAGGTACGCGCCAAGCGCGGGGATCAGCGTGATCATAACGCCTGCCAATATCCCGGGGCCAGCAAGCGGGACAACGATTTTCATCAGCGTGCGAAAATGGCTTGCACCCAAATCAAGGCTGGCCTCAATCAAAGATTTATCTAACCGGTCAAGCGCAGAGTACAGCGGCAATACCATGAACGGCAAATGCACATATACAAGACCCAGGACCACGGCAAAGCTGTTATAAAGTAGTTCCACGGGCTGCCATGCAGACAGCGGTTGGAAGCCAAACAATGTCTTTGCCCAGCTTGCCCCGTTCCATATTGCGCCCATACCGCGATTGGCATAGCCCTGATCCCCCAGCAATATCATCAACGCATAGGTACGGATCAGAAGGTTTGTCCAAAACGGCAGCATAACCCCAAGCAGTAACCATGGCCGCCATTTCTCGCTGGCAAAAGTGATCGCCATCGCCACGGGGAAGCCAATAATCAAGCAAATCAAAGTGACCAACGCAGCAACCGCAAATGATTTCAGAAATATAGATATATACAGCCATTCAGCGGCACGTTTGTAGTTATCGAGCGTACCCGAAATCGAAATACCCGCCGCACCCTCATTCGCACCAAAGCTATACAGCCACACAAAAAACATCGGAACAATGAAGAACGCCAACGTCCAGATAAGCGGCGGCGATGATATCGCCGAAAAAGCTTTTTTATTGATTTTCCAACTTTGCATAACCTGCCCTTACGCCTTTAAATTAAGACGCCCGAACACGCGTGAAAGCTTCTTCGTACAACGGCTGCAATTTTGCGTTATATTTGGCATACTCACATTTTTTTATAATCTCTGCAGGAGGATAAATAGCCGGATTATTTCGGTATGCTTCTGGCATAGCTGCAGCAACCGCTGCATTGGGTGTTGGGTACTGATTATACTCCGTTACTTTTTTGCCAACCTCGCCGCCGAGCAAATAGTTGATAAAGGCATGCGCATTTTGTGGATGCTTGGCACCTTTTGGAATACAAAGGCAGTCGGAATATAATTTGCTGCCTTCTTTGGGAATTACAAATCCGATATCTTTGTCTTCTGCCATGATCTTGGCAATGTCGCCGTTATATTCCATGACCAGATCGACATCACCTTTTAGTAATAAGTCCTGCCCGTCATCTTCATGGAATTTTTTGATAAACGGTTTTTGTTTTATCATCATGGCTTCAATTGTTTTGATATCATCGGGCGTTAATGCGTTGACTGATTTTCCCAGGTATTTTGCATATAATTGGAACATATCGGCTGCTTCGGAAACAACCGATATGCGGCCTTTGTATTGATCCGAATCTAGCAATACTTTCCAGCTGTCAGGTGCAGGATTAACCTTTGATTTGCGGTATCCAATACCCATAGACAGCAGCGTAAATGGCATCGAGTATTTGCGGCCCGGATCATATGCTACATCCTGATATTCCGGCGCAATATTCTTGAAATTCGGTATCTTGCTCTTATCAAGTTCTTGCAACATGTCGGCCTGCACCATGCGTTCGACAAAATCGTTCGACGGCATAATCAAATCATATCCGGGATTGCCCGCGCGAAATTTGGCAAACAACACATCGTTACTATCGAACAGATCCATCTTTACATCAACTTTCGATGATCCCTTAAAATCATCCAATGTTGAACTGGCAACATATGTATCCCAGTTGTAGAAATTGAGCTTTGCTTCTTCGCCGTTCGCGCCCACCGCACCTTCTTTTTTACGGCAGCCTGCGATGCCGCCAGCAAATGTTAGGCCGACCGCCGCAACGCCCATGCTTTTCAACAAAGCGCGGCGGTTTGAACCCGCGTTAATTAGCGTTTCTACATCCATGATACTCTCCTCTGCGACTATTTTTATTTATTGGGTATAAGCTGTACCAAATCATGATGAAGGGAAAGCGTTTTTTTATGCGTTCCGCAAATACCAATCATAATCGATGTTGGGCACGTGTCCGAAATAGCGATCCTGCTCGGTGCGCTTCACAATGGTGAACATATCCACAAATCGTTCGCCCAGATAATCACGCATCAATGCTGAGCCATGAAAACGGTCGACGGCCGAAAACCAGTTAGACGGCGGTTTATCATCGCCGCTGGCATCGCGGTCATATCCGTTGCCAACTACTGCTGCGCCGGGATCGATCTGGTTTGCTATGCCGTGGTGCATTCCAGTAAGCACAGCGGCCACCGCAAGATACGGGTTGGCGTCTGCGCCGCACGCACGGTGTTCGACATGGCGGCTTGACGGCGGCCCTGCCGGAATGCGGAAAGATACCGTGCGGTTATTCACGCCCCATGTGGGCGCAACCGGCGCATAGCTGTTGGCCTTAAACCGGCGGTAACTGTTGGCATGCGGCGCAAATATCGCAAACGCATCGCCCACGCTGGCTATCATGCCGCCAATCGCATGACGCAGCATGGGTGTGCCTTCTGGATCATCACTAGCAAACAGGTTTTTGCCGCCCTCATCATTCATCGACACATGAATGTGCATGCCGCTGCCCGCTTGATGCTCAAACGGTTTGGCCATGAAAGTGGCTTCTAACCCGTGCGCCTGCGCCACGGCTTTTACGATGCGCTTGTACATGATCGCATCATCACACGCGCGCAGCACGTCGGGTTTATAGCGCAGCGTTAGCTCGCATTGCCCCGGCGCAAATTCTGATATCGCCGATTCCAGCGGTATGCCCTGCACATCGCATGCGGCATAAAGCGCATCATAGAATGCCCGAAAGTCATCAAGCTCGCGCAGGCCGTATACCTCAACATTTGAAGGCGCCGATTTGTTGTACTCGGGGCGCGCCGGACGGATGCTGCCATCACGCCCGCGTTTTGGGCTAAGCAGATAGAACTCAAGCTCTACCGCCAAGGCAGGGGTAAGGCCTTGCTCTGCATACCGGTCAAGCACTAGCCCAAGAACATTGCGCGGATCAAGATCATGCGGCTGCCCGTCCAATTCATAGAAGCCCACCATAAACTGTGCGGCATAATCGGATCCATCCGCCACATTACTCCCCCCATTGCCCCCCCCATTTCCCCACGGCGTTTTAACCAGCGTGCCGGGAATTGGCTTCATCGAACGGTCCGCATCGCCGTCTTCCCAAACTAGGCCCGTTTCCACGGTGTCTTGCCCGGTGATATCAACAACGGTGATCGATCCGGGAAAATACCGGCCAATCTCATATACCGATAACACCTCATGTTGGCGAAGGCGTTTGCCGCGCGGTACGCCGCCCATGTCAGTGTAGATCATCTCAATGGAATCAATACCGGGGTTGGCTGCGAAAAAAGCCTCTGCCTCAGATTTAGGTGCCACATGAGCGGATGATTTTGCGCGTCTTATCATAAATTACTCTCCTTCAATTCTGCTACACAATTGTCCAATGCGTGCAAGAGGCGATCGACTTGCATAGCGGTTGTGACAGGGCTGAGCAGCATCATATTGTGAAACGGCGCCATCAATATCTGGCGATTGGTAAGGTACAAGTGGATCAAACTTTCCAGATCATACCGCATCGCTGCCCGCGCTTCAGTGCCGTTTGCAGGCGGCGTGGGCGCGCACACAAACTCTACGCGCGCGCCTGCATTGGAAACATGCCAATCCAACTTTCGCGCGCTGATTATCTGCCTAAGCCCAGCCACCAACCGGTCCGCCATCGCAAGCATATGGGTATACGCATCGCGGGTAATCACTTGCCCCAACATCGCGTGCAT